>JBDKUC010000084.1:0-23186 GCA_039679885.1 Thermoguttaceae bacterium
CCTGTATCGGACCGCCGCCGCCCGGCAACAGCCTGCCGCGCCGCATCCGCCGCCCGCCGCGCCTCGGACCGTGCCGTTTGAATGATCGATGCCACGTACCCGACGTTAAGCCGCTGCTGCGACCCCGCCTTCAGCCGCTCAGCCAGCGCCCGCTCGATCCCGAGGTCCAGCTCGAGCGGCGTCACGCCCATGGCCACCCAACCCTGAAGCACGTCCGGCTTCGTCGGGACGCGCACAGCGCGCCGATTCAGCACCTCGACCAGCGTTTCAATTCGGGAAATCGGAGCGGACAACGGGTTCGGCGGTGCCGACTCGTTCTCTGGAAAACCAACAAGGGCGTCGTTTTGACGCAGGTCGGGCAGCGTGCCGAGCGGTTGAGCGGGACCGCCCGCCTCTGAGGGCGCAGCCCGATCTCGATCTGGGCTTGCGTAGGTTTTGCCGGGCTGCGAAAGCTGCCCGGCGTGAGAAGGCGAAGCCTGATCTCGATAAACGTCTTCCTCGTTTTCGCCGGTCCGCCCTAGCGGAGCGGCTTGTGAGGGCGTAGCCCGATCTCGATTCAAGCCCCCCGCGTTTTCGCCGAGGCCGGCGCCTACTCCGGTTGAGTCTGTTGACGATGATTGAGGAGTAGACGTATTTCCTTGACCTATGATGTGTGGTTCGTTCGGCGTGTTTTGCTCATTTTCAGGGGTGGTCGGTTCGCCCGTTCCGTACCCATAAAACCCGTCAAAACCCGCGCCAATACTGAAGTCTTGCCTATCGTCACGTGTGGTGTGTTCTGTGTATAAAGGGGTGGTTCGTTTGTGGTCCGTTTGATTTGGACGCACCGATGCCTGAAGGCTCGCCAAAGGACAAAAAAACGTAAGCACCGCACACGCCCGCTTGACGAGCAACCCAACGCGCTCAAGCACATCCAGCAGCCGGCCCGCCGCCTCCTTAATCCCCGTCGTCGTATCCGCAATGCGTATCAACTGCGTCCCGCGCCCCTTGGGCACCTCGTAATCCTGATCCTCTCCCAGGGCGTAGCGGCTAATCGACGTCACCCGCCCTACCAAGCCCGTCCGCCAATCCATGCGCGTGCGCAGCCAGATATAAGCGCAGCGGGCAGCGGGCGAAATCGTCCGCATCACCCGCAGTTCGTCATCGTTGATGTAAATGCCCATCGACGCCCACCGCCTACTGGCGTACCTCCACCGCAAGACACCACACGAATCGCCCGTCAGCATCACGGGCAATCCCCACGCTCTCGATCTTGAGCACCAACCGGGCAGCGCCCCGAGGCATGCGCACCGCCGGCAACCACACCAGCTCATCCCCCTTCCGGGCGTCCCTATTGCAATAGCGCCAATGCCGGCCCACTTGAGCCCAAGGCTCACGGCACCACAACACATCGCCGCCACGGCCCCACGGGCACCGCAGGGCTGGCAAAACGCCTTCGTCAAACCCGTGGGCAATCAACGCCAAGTCATCAAAAACGTCAGCCAAAAAACCCAACTCAAGCAAGGCCCCGACCAAAGCCTCACGCTCGCCACCAGTCAAAACCGGCTGCGGCGTCATCGGCAGCAACAGCTCACCTTTGCGACTGGCTAGCAGCGCCCGCACTTTTTCCGGCACCAGCTCAATGGGCCGCTCTATCCCCGTGCTCATACCACCGCGCTCCACTCAAAGGCTTTGGTATTGCGCGGGCACGGCACCGCCTTGCGCACTGCCATGCGGAGCCGCTCCAAGCGCTGCAGGCTCGTATTCACCGAAGCCTTACCGGCCTCAATCTGCCCTTCAATCTCGCGCGGCCGCAGTGCGCGGCCAGCCTGCTGCAACGCCACCAACACCAGCCGGTCGGTGCTATTCAAACCCTTGCCCGGCACCGATGCGGCCAGCAGCGCCCTATCCACACAAATCCGCAAATGCTCCAACTGCTGCCGCAGCGTGCCCCCCAGTTGCCGCCCCCAATGCTGCGGCACCCGGTAACGCGGCAACTCACGCGCCACCACAGCGGCCTGCCTCACCCGTTTCACACCTGCTCCCATGCCACCTCCCGATACACATAACCGCCGGCACAATCCGGCAGGCCAACCGCCACCAACCGCGCCCGCATCACACTGCAATGCGGCGCCGGGGCCACAAAATCACATGCCGCGCACGGCCCGCGCTGCAGGCTTGGCGCCAGCGCATGAAGCGGCACCGCAAAAAACCGCACGGATACCGCCTCTACATCAAGCTCACGCACGCGCATCGTCCTCAGACACCTGCACCTGCGTGCCAATCTCCTGCACAAACGCCAGCACGGCGCGCACCACCCTGTTTCCAGCAACCTTCAGCGCCGAAAACTCATCCGGCGTAATGACGGCATCGGCCCGCGCCTCAGTGAACTCCTGAGCCAGCTCGCCAAAGCGCCGCATCATGTCGAGCTGCGCCGCCATAAGGTCTTCCACCCCGGCGCGGCCCTCGTGCAGCGGCACGAACACCCCTCCGTGCGCGGCGCACTTCGCCTCGATGTACGCCTGCTTGCCGGTCTTGCCGGCAATCGCCAGCGCCAGGGCATCGGCCTCGCGGTCGGTGATCTCATAAGCCTGCATCGAGTCGGCAAACTTGTTGTGCATCACCCCGGCCGACCGCCCAATGATTGCGGCCAGCGCAGCAATGCCCCCCGGAAAGCCCTTCGCGTCGTGATGCAAAGCGTGAATCGCGTCCGTTTTCTCGGTTTCTGTATGACTCATAAATAAACCCCCTCAGTGCACATCAAAATCGGCCCGCCCTAGACTTGGCCGCATCAACAAAAACGGGGCCACCACCATGACGATAGAATCGAGCTTCCACACCGCGACCCTTACGCACAGGAGGCAGCCCCATGAACTTTTTCGACAACCAGACCATTCAGATCCCCTGCCCGGAATGCGGCCACGAGATCACGGAGACCATCGGACGGCTGAAGAACGATCCAGACCTCCCCTGCCCCGGCTGCGGCATCACCATCAAGATCAACGCGGAGAAGTTCAGGGAGGGCTTCAAAGGCGCCGAGGACGCGCTGGCGAACTTCGAGCGGAGCCTTGGCAAGCTCGGCAAGTAAGCAATCCGAGAGCAACGCCTGCACCGCCTGGGCATCCAGGCCAATAGCAAAGACCACCTGCGACTGTTTAGCCATGCGCCCTCCCAAACTCATCAAGCCCTACGTCACAACCTTCTGCCGCTCGATCACCACGGAGCACAGCCCGCAATACCTCCAAACCACCCCCACGCCGGGCGCCCCACTCAACGAGTGCTTTCACGTCGTGGCCGACCGGGTAACCCGCGAAGGCGGCGAAAGCCTCCTCGGCTGGGCCATCTGGGAATGGCCCAAAGTGATGATCGAAGCCGAGCTTCATTGCGTATGGAAGCGCCCGAATGGCGAACTGGCCGACATCGCCGGGCGCAGCCTGCCTATTCCACGCATCCTGTTTCTGCCCGACCCGGCTATCCGCTACACCGGGCGTCAGATCGATAACCGGAGGAAACCCCTGAGCCAGGACCCGCAGATCAAGCGCTTCATCGAACTGAGCAATTCGATTTTTCGGGAAACAAACAAAGGCGCCCTCGCCGACTTTTACGGAGAACTCACGACGGCCGATCTCCCGGCGCACGTCGTCCGGCAGTTCAAAGAGCGTCACAAGATCACCCTCGGGCTGATGCGTCGTTATGGCCAGAGCACAACGGAATGACGAGCCGTCCGTCCAACCTACCGCCTGGCATTTCATGACCGACCACAGCAAACGCGCTTTCATGGGCAGCACCTCAAAAAATCCCCGCCGACCACACGGCCGGCGGGGCAAGGCGCCCGGCGGAGGAGACACAACGCCAGGGAGGGAGAAAACACGGATCAAGCGGCAGCCTGCTCTGCAAGATCGACAAGGGTTGGCCACGTACCCCACGCCAACGCCTCGGCAACCTCAGCGGGCAGCGCGTCAGGGGCGTTCGGATACAGGTCCGGGCGCAACGCATGCGGCGTCACACGCCAGCCCGTGGCACGCGAAAGATCCAGCACGCGCTCTGCCGATGTGCTGGTGCGCTCGTACTTGCGAATCATTTGGTAACTGACCCCGACGGCTTTTGCCAGGGGCTGCAAACCCACCAAGGAGACCGCGATGCTTACAGGGTTAGAAGTGTCCATGTCGCACATTTTAGTACCGAAAGTTACCTTTTCACAAGGACTGACTGTTCCACCTCGCAATGGAACACTTGGTTCTATGGATGCCGACTACGAAAAGGCCGCTTTTGCTGCGCGGCTAAATGAGATTTGCGACGACATGAAGGTGC
The DNA here is from genome assembly GCA_039679885.1 of Thermoguttaceae bacterium. Lineage (GTDB taxonomy): Bacteria > Planctomycetota > Planctomycetia > Pirellulales > Thermoguttaceae > JAJFUI01. The sequence continues at coordinate 4,288 of JBDKUC010000084.1, forward strand.
CGCCGAAAGGCCAAGCACGCCAGACAACGCTGGCCATCATCTTTGGGATCACGCAGAAAGGCGTTCGAAAATGGCTTGAAGGTGAAGGCTATCCGTCCATCGACATGGCCCGGCGGATCGCTATGTGGGCGGACGTCCACTTTGAATGGCTGATGACTGGCCGCGGCCCAAAGTGGATCAGCGAAGCACCCGGCGAGGGTATGCAAAACGGGCAAGACCGGGCAAAATCGACGTACCTTGTTCAAAACGTCAGCCCCGCCCCGGATATCAAGGGGCGCATCCCTTTGATTTCCTATGTTCAAGCCGGCGCGTGGGACGAAGCCGTCGACATCTACGAGCCCGGCTATGCCGAGCGCTGGCTGCCATTCCTCAAAAACAATGGCGAGAAAACGTTTGCGCTGCGCGTGGAAGGCGACTCCATGACGGCGCCTTACGGGAAAAGCTACCCGGCCGGCTGCATCGTGTTTGTCGACCCCGAGCGCCGCGCCCCGATCTCCGGCGAGCGGATCATTGCCAAGCTAGAGGGCAGCAACCAGGTGACGTTCAAGGTGTTCGTGGAGGATGCGGGCCACCGTTGGCTCAAGCCTCTAAACCCCCAACACCCGCCAGTCATGGAACCCTTCCGAGTAGTTGGAACCGTGATTGGAAAATGGGAAGACGACTGACCAACATGAAGAAGCTAATCGCCATCCTCGCCCTCTCGCTGACTGCCTGCGCCGGAACACCATTCAAGTGGGACGACGTCCGTCAGATACAGCCGGGCATGACCCCCGAAGAAGTCACCAAGCTGATCGGGCCGCCAACCACGGTAAGCCTCACTGGCGACATGACGATTTACGCATGGGCACACGTCAACATGCTTTCGGCATCAACCAAGAGCCTGAGTGTGGTTTTTAAGGATGGCAAAGTTTCCAAAGCCCCCTCAATTCCCCCTGGGTTTAAAGACTAGCCTTAACAAAGCCTCAAGGCCCTGCACGCATGCAGATAGTCGTCACATCGCTGCACCCTGCTGCAATATTGAGCCTCAACGACGTCGACATGCCTGCCTGCATGAGTGTTGATGTCCGGCCCGGTCTGCTTCGGAGAGACGTCTCCGAAACATGGGCCACCGCCATCTTCACGGTCGCTGCATCAATCCCGGCGACGGTGGTCGCCAACACGCTGGCTGCGCTTCTGATGGATCGCCTGAAGCGCAAGCGCTCCACCGTAATAACCATAAACCGCGTAAAGGTTGACCTCGAACACGGCGAACTTGTCCGTGTGATCAAGGAAACCATTCACATAGAAAACGACATCGACGCTAAGTAGCGTCAGCACCTGGAGAAACCACCCCTCCAGATAGCGTCCCTTAAGCCATAGCATTTCACCCTTCCAGCCCGACCCGTGCGGGCTTTTTTACGTCGACGCCTTCCATTGAACCAGAACCGGACAAAAATAGCACTTTCGGTACTTGACCAAAGGTAACTATCAGTTCTATTCTACCTCCATACCCCACCGCACTTGATCACCGATCAACGGTTCGGGGCAGGAGCAAACCGTGCAAACGTCTGCACAACCGATCTGCGACCAGTGCGCACAGCTGAGCGCACCTCACGCGCTTGTTGCTGAACTCGAACAGACTGCCCGCAACCGGTTTGCCCGCGCAGCCCAGCAAGACCCCGCCGACGACTTCGGCCGTCGATTCATCGAGCACGGCGGCTGGTGCTACTTCAACGCGGCGCAAGCCCTCCGGAAAGCGCTTGGCCTTCCGGCGCTTGGCGCTGGCGACGAATCGGGGCTAGCCAGGCAGGCCGAGCTGGGCACGGATGCCGGCCTTGAGGAATTCGCCCAGCGCGGCGAACGTCCAGGACGCTGAGGGCTTAAGCACATGGTCCTTTGCCTTCTTCCACAGCGTGTCGTCCCGGATCGAATCCGCGAACTCGTGGCCAGCCCATGTGAGGCGGAACACCACGGCGAAACTGGAAATTTGCTTTCCCTTGCCCTGCAACGCGGCCTCGACGAGCCCCGCCTCCTCCAAGAGCTGGACATTCGCAGCAAATTCAAGCGGCTCGACGCCTTCAAGCCCGTTGAGCACCTGGGTTTCGTACCCCGTACCCAGCGGCAAATCCTGCACTGCCAGCACGATGCGGCGGATCAGGTCCATGTCTCGTTTCATCGGTTTTTCCTTGGTTGTCATGCAAATCAGCAGGCCCCGTATGGCCTCCTCGATTCTACCAAGGCAACTCTTTTGTCATTCACCCCCATTCGTGAGGCCAGAAAATGAGCACTGCAACCCACAAACCCGACCACACCCGCGCCGACCGCATCCACGCGCTTTTCATGCGCAATGCCCGCCGCTTCCGCGACGTGGAATTCGCTTCCCGGCTGGCACGCGAGCAACTCACAAAACTGCCCATCAGCCACCCGGACTACGCCCCCCTGTCCGCCATCGCAGATCGTGCCCAGGCCAGCATGGCCACGCTCAACGCCCGGAGCATTCGCCTCGCCCGTGCAGAGATCGCCGCTGTGCTCGGAGGTGCCCACCATGCTTGACGCAAACCAGCTCGCGCTCTACCTGGCGATCACCCTCGCAGGCATTGCCACCGCGCTTATCCCTGCCTACCTCGTTGGCCGCGCAGTGGTGCGCAAGCGCAACCGCGCCATGGCCGCCACCGCCGAGGCCCTGATCCGCGCCCATCAGCTCGACGTGCCCGCCCGCCCCGGCGAGGAACGTAGCGCTTACCTCGCGAGCCTCGCCCGCCTGCGCGCAGCCAGCCAGGGCTTCACCCCGCCACGGCACCCAGCCGACACCAACCCCATCCCGCGCACTCCGCCCGAGTACCGCGGCGCCCGCCCGCTACCGGCCGGCAACCCCGGCCCGAGCCTGCGCCCGCACCCCGTGCAAGGCATTCGCACAGCCGCCCCGGCACCGGCTTATGTGATCCCGCCGGCTATCGACCCCACCCCGCCCGCTGGTATCAGCACGGCCGATACCCCCGACGCCATGGGCGCAGCGGTCATCCACAGCATGACCCTGCCAATCGGCGGCGGCGAGCAAGCCGGCGAGTTCGCAGGGGCCGGCGCAAGCGGCAGCTGGAGCAGCGACACCGGCAGCAGCCCTGCCACCATCGGAGACTGACGTGACCACGCTCACCCAACACCTCACCCAGCAGATCGAGGAGCAAGCGGACAACGTCCGCGCAAGCCTGCACGCCTCGGCCGGACGGATCGCCCAAGCCGAGCAGCTCGCCGAGCGCCTCCAGAGTGCCGGCGTCAGTGCCCGTGCTCACGGCGAAGCCCACGGCCCGCACATCCTCGTGTGGGTCACCGCCGGCCCGATCCATGCCGACCGCCTCGACCAGATCCTGACGCGCCTCGACCTGCCCGAAGCTGACCGCTTTCCCGGCTGCACCGAATGGGAGCTGCGCCTTCAAGGGATCGACGTCCCCCTGTACGTGATGGCACCCCTTCCCGCCGTCGTCGCCCCATGACCCGCGACCGCCGCCCACCCACCGAGGAACAACTGCGCGAAGCCTACGAGCGCGCCGGCCTGCCAGCCCTCGGCCTGAGCTTCGAGCAAGCCATGAACGACCCCGCAATCCGCGGCAGCCTCATGTGCATGACGAATGCCGACCGCCATTGGGCAGCGAAGACCCTCGGCTGCGGAGCGCGCCGCCTCGAACTGATGAACAAGGATTGACCATGAAGAACGTCATAACTCTCGTGCCCGACGACGCCGAGCTTTACGCCATCGCGAAGCAGGCCTGCGCCGAGCACCTGCACCTGATCTCCAACGGCAACCGCTTCGCACTCTCTCCGGTCGTCCCCGCTGGCTGGCACGAGGTGCCGGTCGGCGACAAATCCAACCAGCTCCGGAGCGCAGCATGAGCGCCCGCGACCACGCCCAGGACGACGGCCAGCTCCTGCGCCCCGACACCTGCATGCTGCACCCCAGCCCGACGAACCCCCGCAAGACGTTCGCCGAGGAGCCGCTGCAGGAGCTCGCTGAGAGCATCAAACAGCACGGCATCATGCAGCCCATCGTGGTGCGTGAAATGCCCGAGGCCATGCGCCTGCAACTCGGCACCGAGGCCCGACTGGAGATCGTCGCCGGTGAGCGCCGCTGGCGCGCGGCGAACATCGCCGGCCTGCCAACCGTCCCGGTCCTGCTGCGCGAGCTGACTGACGAGCAGGTGATCTCGCTCCAGATCATCGAGAACCTTCAGAGGGAGGGCTTGAGCGCCATCGAGGAGGCCGAGGGTTATGAAGTCTTGCGCAAGCAGGGCATGAGCGCCGGCCAGATTGCGGACTCGGTCGGTAAGTCGAAAGCGTACATCCACGCAAAGCTCAAGCTGCTGGAACTCGGCACAGAGGGCCGCGACAAGCTCCGGGCCGGCGAGCTGACCGAGTCCGTCGCCCTCCTCGTCGCCCGCGTCCCGGCGAGCCTGCAGGCCCGCGCCGTGGCCCGCGTCTGCGAAATCGATCACTGGGGCAATCGCCCGTCCGTCAGGGTCGCGGCAAACATCCTGCAAAACCACTTTACGAAGGATCTCGCCGACGCATGGTTCGCCCAGGACGACGAGCTTCTCGTCCCCGATGCCGGCCCCTGCACGACTTGCCCGAAGCGCTTCGGCAATCAGACCAATGACGAAGACGATGCAGACGTCTGCACGGACCCGACCTGCTTCGAGCTGAAGCAAGCCACGCACAAGGACCACCTGCGCGCCGAGGCCATCAAGAGCGGGCGAAAGATCATCAGCGGCCCCGAGGCGAAGGCCATCAAACCGAGCCGCCATTGCCTCTGCCAAGAGGGATACGTGGCCCTTTCCGACAAGTGCTACGAGCTAACCGGATACCCCACTTATCGCGCGCTTGCAGAGCAAGTCCCCGGCACGGTCGAGGTCGCCCTCCTCGATAGCCATCCCGAGGATGCGCCCCTCGAAATCGTCCAGAAAAAAGCGCTCTCGGATGCCTTGCGTGCCGCCGGCATCGAGCTGCACGTCCGCGACACCACCCAAGACCTGGAAGACCGCGCCAAGAAAGAATCCGAGCTGCAGGCGGAAAACCAATTCCGCGCCAGCCTCTTTCAAAAAGTCCGCAGCCAGCCGCTGCTGATGCTGGCCACGCCCGATCTGCAGATGCTCGCTGCGTTTTGTCTCCGGAGCCTGTACGAGCAAACCCGGTTCAAGGTCGCAAAACTGTATTACCCGGAAGAAACCAACCGCACCGCCGTGGAGCGCCTGCAGGAACGCATCACGAGCATGGAGGACGTAGAGCTGATCGGGCTCCTGCGTGATGCGCTACTGATCGGCGAATCGAAAAAGGAACCGTGGGGCGACTCCCCGGCGAGCAACCTTCTCGCCGCGGCTGAGCGAATCGGGATCGACCCCGAGCAAGTCCGTGCCGACGTCAAGCGCGAAGCCGCAGCCCGCACCACCACCTATCGCCACCCCGAGATCAGCAACATGGAGTGGAACGGCAAGGGCAAAAAGCCCCTGTGGGTCGAGGCATGGGAAAGCCTCGGCAAATCGATAGACGACCTGGCAGTGAAGACCACCCCCGCCCCGAAGAAGAAAGGGAAAAAGCAATGACTGCGAAGACCCCCAATCAACGCCGGCAGGAGGCCGGTTACAAGACCGGCGCCTCGAAAGACTGCTGCGGCACGTGTGCCAGGCACACCGCCTCCCTACTGCGCTTCCAAGCGGGCCGCAATGACCGGCACTGCAGTGAATTCGACGCCCCGGTGAAAGCCGGTGGCACCTGCAACTTCTACCTGCCCGGCCGCAATGCCGACACGCCGGACGCGGAGAGCTTCGAGGAGATCGCAGCATGACCCCCGGCCCCACCGACACCCTGCAGCACGCCCAACTGACCGGCTCGATCTGGCAAGGCCTGACGGCTGCCACCCGCGACGGCAAGCCCGCCCGCCTCGCAATCATTGACGACGCAGGAAACGTCATCGAGTCCGGCGCAGCCGTGGCCCGGGAGTGCTGGAACGTCGTCCTTCAGGTGCACCGCAACTACTTGCAGGACAAGGGTCACCTCATCGTGCATTCCACCCCGCCCGGCCTGCCCCGCCCAGTGAAGGCCGCAGCATGAAACCAACGACCTACGCCGATTAACTCACCAAGGACACACAGCATGAACACCCCGACCCCGGTGCCATCGTGGCCCACTCGCATGGCCGCAATCTTCAACGAATGGGCGCTCCGCTACTCAGAATCCCCCGATAGCTTCTGCGACGTCCTCGGGCCGGACGGCAAGCCGGTCGAGGACTACGGGCAACGCTGCGCAACCTACTTCGAGCAGATCTCGCGAGAGCTTTACCCCTCAGTCAAATACACCAACCCGACCCAGGCACTGGCTAACGCCGCGCTCGACTGGTGCGAAGAACGCGTCCCGCGAGATCGTGGAGACGCGGAGCTGTTGAAGGCCATGTGGAACTACTCCGGCGACTATGTGGGCCCCTGCGCCGGCTGCGATGGGTCGTGCGATGAAGCCTGCGCCCAATCCCTCACCGTCGCCCAAGCTCACGCAGCCATCGACCGGGCACTGGAGGCACACAGGGCGAAGATCGCCGACGAAGACGAGCGTCGCTCACAGCGCATTCAACGGCTGGCACAACAAGCCAAAAGACAGCAGGACGAGCTGCTGCGCTTCCGCATTCAGACCTACATACTGCAGGAGCAGCTCAAGCGCAGTGCGGCCCACTTCATCAACGGCGAACCCACCCGAGCCGAGATGCCGACAGGCCTTCTCAACGCCACTCGGCCGGACGACCCGTGGCCATACGACGCCACCGTAAAGCTCATATGGGTCGGCAGCGGCTCCGGCCTCGGCAAAACCATCGGATGGGCCAAGCGCGACGAGAACGGCAACCTTGTAAGCACATACAGCCTGTCACCGCTCGACGCCGAATGCTGGGAAGTAATCGAGGAACGCACTCAAGCAACGGAGGTGAGGGGAAAGGACTCGGCGCGGCTCGATTTCCTCTGCGAAGAGATCTCGCTAAAAATACACGAAGGCCGGCTTGTCGGCGTTTCTCGAGCCGAGAACGGGAGCATCAGCGGCCGAAACAGCATTCGCGCCGACATCGACGCCTTCATGCAGTCGTGGGGCCTGACGGCGAATAACGAACCTGCGGAAGCCGGGGATTGAAATGGCGCTGCTCCTGAACGACCTCATCAACGGGGCGATACAGCTTGCAGGCGGCAACCTCACGAGCCACAACGCTCGGCTCTGGCAAAGCGAAGGCGGACGGACTTGTCCGCTAGGCTGGGGTGACTGCTCTCAAGCGGTGTACGTGGATATCAAGACGGGCGAGTACGACTACGGGGATCCGGGTGGGCCGGGGCATGCTGACTGTGCGAGCTTTTGCAAGCACGGGCAGCTACCACGGCCAGATGATGATGAGCAGACCGCAGGAAATTCATTCGGGCCGTATAACCCTGACGGCGACCCGACAGCCGGAAAGCCTTGGCCGATCGGACTGGATAGGGGCCGCATGGGGACAGTACGTCAAAGTGAAATTGAATCCCCGGAAGCCGGGGGGTTAAAGGTGTGTGATTACCAAGGTTACGAGTTTGGCGCCGGGCACTATCCGGACTCCGTGTGCATCAAAGGCCGGCTCTTTGATGCAGATGCCTGCGACGGAGATGGGAACCTCTACGACAACGAAGAGGACATCCCCTGCCCGATGTGCCGTCCGACTGATGCCGTTGGCTACTGGGCGGATCAGAACAGCTTTTTTGACGACTTCGACCCTACAGAAGCCCTCGCAATTGCAATGTCACTCGTAACCGACATTCGAGCAAACCGCGGCGTCATCGGGCCGATTCAACCCCCGAAAGGCAGCGGTTGAAGATGAGCGAGACACACGCAACGATACTGATCGGAACGGCCTGCACACTTATTGCGTACTGGACCGGCTTGTTTGTCGGGCGCGGCCGCCACCACGCCTTGGTTGAGCGGCAACTTCAGCGGGCTGCCGATTACCAACGTGCCGTGGACGATCTCGACAGATGGTGCGGTTACACATCTCCGCACGCGAGGCTTATTGCCCGACACCTGAAAGCCGTCGGCGAGGACTCAGGGTACAACGCCGGAACCCCTGTTGCTGATGAGGCTTGCCATGTCTCAGGACTACGCGAGCAGCTGAATCGGCTTGACCACCCCGGCGACGGCGAGCTGAAAACCCCACCCCCTCACTGACCTTGCCCCAGCAAAAAGCCCGCTTCGTGCGGGCTTTTTTACGTCTGGCCGTCTGATATACGTAGAGACTCATACGGGCACCCGAGGGATACTACACCTATACTTGGAGCTTTCTTGCTCATGTCGCAGCCTGATATGTCTAAACCCCGAGTATACAGCTACCTACGGTTTTCTGATCCCAAGCAAGCCACAGGCAGCTCTGTGGATCGCCAGACTGAGTACGCGCGCAGATGGGCCGTGGAGCGAGGGCTCGAACTCGATGCCGCTCTCTCGATGCGGGACGAAGGCCTCTCGGCATATCACCAGCGCCACGTCACGGCCGGCGCGCTTGGCGTATTCCTGGCCGCGATTTCCGAAGGCAGGATCGCCGCCGGCTCGGTCCTGATCGTTGAAGGCCTCGACCGACTATCACGCGCCGAGCCCATACTCGCGCAGGCGCAGCTCGCGCAAATCATCAGCGCCGGAATCACTGTCGTGACGGCCTCGGACGGGAAGGAATACAACCGGGATCGCCTCAAGACGCAGCCGATGGATCTGGTCTACTCTCTGTTGGTGATGATCCGCGCTCACGAAGAGAGCGACACAAAGAGCAAGCGGGTCAAGGCCGCAGTGCGCAGGCAATGCGAGGGCTGGGGGGCCGGCACGTTCCGGGGAATCATCCGGAACGGGAAAGACCCCGCATGGGCACAATGGACCGGGACGCGCTTCGAGCTTGTAGAGGAGCACGCGAACGCAGTCCGGTACGCCATCGAATTATTCAAGCTCGGAGAGGGTGGCCAGCGTGTCATGCGAGCCCTTGCGGAAAAGGGTCTAAAGCTCACTCCTGCCGGCGCGAACGCCTCGCACTTTTACAAAACCATTCGCCTCCCGGCACTCAAGGGTGTGAAGAGGATCGAGGCGGACGGCGAGGCCTACGAGCTGCACGACTATTACCCCCGCCTTTTGTCGGACGTGGAATGGGCCGAGCTGCAGCACCTTGCGACAGAGCGCCACCGGCGCCGGGGCCACGGCGATATCGTCGGACTGATCACCGGCCTGAATCTGACCTATTGCGGATATTGCGGGCAGGCCGTGGTCGCCCAAAATTTGATGGCGCGCGCCAAGCCGGACGGGAGCCTCAACGACGGCCACCGCCGCCTGCTCTGCTGCGGATACAGCCACAATACAGGGTGCCCCGTGCCCGGGAGCAGCTCTGTCGTACCCATCGAGCGCGCCATCCTCGGATACTGCTCCGACCAGCTCAACCTAACGGCACTCTTGACCGGAGACGGACAAGAGGCAGCACTGCGCGGACAGCTTGCCACCCTAAGAGCCGAGATCGCGCACACCGAGCAACAGATCGCCCGAGTCACAGACGCAATGCTCGGCGACGACGCCCCGCCGGCAGCGTTCGCACGCAAAGCGCGCGACCTCGAAACCCAGCTCGACCGCCAGAAGGCCGACGCACAGAGCACGGAAAACGAGCTGGCAGCAGTGGCCAGGACGGAAGCCCCGGCCCTCGCCGAGACGTGGGCAGACCTCTCGACGCGCGCCCTTGAAATGGACAACAACGCCCGCCTGCAGGTGCGCCGGCTCGTCGCGGACACCTTCGCCCGCATCACGATTTACCACGCCGGCACAAACCCTCACGCCGAGGGGACGCTGCGCCCCATCGAAGTGAAACTCACGGCCAAGAGCGGGCAGTCCCGAACGCTGCAGATCAATCGCAGGACGGGGGCTTTCACGACCGCAGCGGACTACACACCGCACACCTGATCTGAAGCTTGTAAAATGACGTTCGCAAAGACGACGAGGAACCCTACGACCTCTCCACAGACGAGGAACCCGCGGAAAGCTGAACATAACAAACAGGATAGCCGGCACCCGCCGGCTATCCTGCTATCAGGCGACCGCTTCAGCCACACCCAATCTGCGCCCACTACGGAAGTCAGCAAGCGTCAGGCCGCCCGTGAACTGAAAATGGGCAAGCTCGCGGAACGAATGCCAGCGGCCGGCCCACTCAAGCCCGACCGCCTCGCCGATCCGGCCGACCTGCTCCCACAGCTCACCGTCAGTGCCGGATGTCCCCCACACCGGCTTACCGCTCCGGAGCGGGACAACGTCAAACGCCACACGCCAGTTATGCCAACTCTCGCCAGCCTTGGCGTTTGTCACTCGCGCCCCTGACGTCGTCCTCCCTTGGGCATAAAGCGCCGCCTGCGACTCTTTATCGCGGTAAGTGCTGGTGACCAGGACGTCGATCCCGAAGCCCTTGCAGCGGGCAAGAAAATCGCGGCACTTGGACGCGACGATGGGGTGAAGATCCTCGATCTTTCGTGAATTGATCATGCTGTCCCTCCATTGATTGTTTGATCGGTTGCGCGCCGCGCGCGGGGACGGCATTCCGGCCGACAGAACTGCTCAGGCACCTGTCCAGCCCAGTACCGGCCGGTGACGTGCTGCACTGCGCAGATCGCGAGCGTGATCAACAACGAATACGCATCAGGCGACCAGCCCGCCACGACGGGCGCCCCCAAGCCCCAGAGCGCCGCGACCGCGAGCACCCAAAACACAAGACGGACGTCCGCGTGAACGACATCCCGACTCATGCCCACCGCCCGAACGAACACCGAGCCGAACAGATAGAGACACATGCAGACGTGCATGACAGTCAAGACGAGGATCACTTGCGCCCCCCTTCACCGGCCCACGTTTGAACGATGGCGCCGAGGGCCTGAAAGATCGGCCGCCACCCATTACCCATCGCCCCGATGATCAGCGCCACGGGCGCCAGCCCTTCGCTGATCGGGAGCCCCCATGTCCGCTCGACAATGCCGGCGAGCACCGACGTGAGCACCAGCGCCGTCGCTGTACAGCGAAGCAACAGCCAGGCGCCCGCGATCCGGGACTCGGTTCGCGCCGCCGAGAGCGGCCACATTGCCCCGGCAACCGCCGACAGCGCGATCAGCACATACGGCCCCGCCATCGGCCCCAAGAGCGCGATAAAAAGCACCGTCAGGCTGACGCCCGAGGCCGTCGTTACAGTTGGTTCTGCCATCCTTCCTCCCATAAAAAAAACCCGCCGAAGCGGGTCACATCAAACTGTGCAGACGTCTGCACGCCTACGAGCTGCGCAACTCCGGCGGGGCCTGAAGCCGGAGGCGCTCGGACTCATAGGCCCCCTGACAATGCCCTGCCCCGAACACCGCATCGACGGCACGCCGCAGCGCTGCCCAGCGCCGCGACTGGCCCTGCAGGCGCCAGCACCTGGATGAAATCGTCTCGTCACTCCAACCGCCAAGAAGGGTATTGGCGAGTTGGTCGATGGCAATCAGGATTTGCTTGATCTGCATGGGGGATACTAGATGGCGTCGAGATTCGCCACGACGGCAGCGACGTGGGCGTCAACGGCTGCGGGGTCGGTCAGGGAATCCAGCGCATCCTTGCCATTGATCCTCGCCGCCTCAACGGCAGGGCCGATCACCTCGCGCCAGTAGCCCCCAAGCGTGGCGATGCGCGTCGCCGCTTGCGTAGGGGTCATCCACGTGTTGGGCTGGCTCTCGCCGGAAATGAAGGGATAGGGCGACAGGTCGGACGGGTAGCCGGCGGCGATGTAATCCAGCGCCTCGGCGTACTTGACCGTGTAGGTGGCATCCTGACCGGGGGACGTGGTGATGTACCGCTGTCGTGCTTTACCTGCAGCATTATCGATAGCCACTGCTGCGTCAGCTTTTACAACGCTCACTTTGTCAGGGGTGACTACCCAAGTAAGTGTTGGCATGTCCCAGGTATGATAAACAGAGGGACTACTCTCCCTGCTGAGTACTTCATCAGACTCTGACAGATAAAAGTTAGGAAATACTTCATTTGTAATTAGTGCCCGCCTATAACCTTCAGGCAGCGCAGGAATATCCTCATCCATACAGTAGGACGTTGTGTAGCAGGGTTCTCCTGCTGCATTAAAGTATGCGTAGTTATTCATTGTGCGAATAGTATGTTTGTAGTTCCGGTATTGGCAGGTACACTTATTACACCGCCTTTAATCTTTGTCTGGATTGATTTAAGGCTTATGGTCAAATCCCCATTAACCCGTGCTCCAAGATAAAACCACCAACTATTAAAAGCAGGGGGGTTGGCTTGGACACCCACAAAATCCAAAGCATTTGCAAGTATCCAAGGGTTGAAGCCAACAGAGGCCAAGGTTACTAAGCCACTCCCGAGTGTGTAGTTACTCGCAGAAACTATTCGTGTTTGCTCCCTATTACCATCAAAACACAAAGAACCATCTCCCCTAAATACTTGCAACGAGTACCCGGTAGAAGGGGAAAGCGCTAATGAATACCTATAGATACGGTATTCATAGGTAAAGTTCGCTGTCCCATAATCAGGCATGATTACAAATCGATCTCCAAAAGATGCACCCCCATCTGTTGCTGCCCACTTATTTAGGGGTAGACGGATGAAAACCAGACACTCTGCCAAATCAATACCAGCAATAACGACGGAACCTGTCGTTGCAGAGCCACTAGAGTACAGCGCGAAATTAGAATAGTCCTGATCGATCTGGACGTATCCTGATTGGTTTATTGCTTGGAAGCCATAGCTCATAATTGAATCAGCATCACCTTGGTATTGGTAGCGTTAACTCCACTTTTGTTGGTTACTCTAAAACCGCCAGCCTCAATAGAGGCAGTAACAAAGCCAGCCAGAGAACCCACCATAACCGCCCAAGTTCCATTATTGGCAACCCCTGATACAGCGTAAAAGGTAGAAGTATTAGGACCAACAGTTAAGGTGTAGGTGCTATGCACACGTGTAAGGCGGTCACTAATATCCAACAATAAAGCCCCTGTAGCAGAAAACAACTGCAGGCCATAACTCATGCTGATAAGTCTCCTAGTTTTACCCGCAAGACCCCGCTAGCGTCAAACACCTTAATTACACGACTATCCATCTCAGTGCGAGCACCTGCTGTTGCAGATTTGACACTGAAGTTGCCAACCCCTACGAGTGCCACAGAGCCGATCTGTGCAGATCCAATTGCGGCGTCATCAATAAAGGTGCTCGCGTTGCCCTGCGTGATCTTGTTGCGCCCGCTAACTGCCGACATTGATAGCAAAGCATCAATTGACGGCTCCGTCCCGTCACAAAGATCAACCCGAGGCCAGCACATGTACTGCGTGCACCCCGGTGCTGAGTAGAACAAATAGGCTAGGTGCACAGCGGTAGATTGCCCAGGGGTCCACAAGTAATCCAACCCATTGGACACCTTCTGCCCCGTCACCGAGTCCCACACGCCGCCCCTGTTTGACTGCCCTTGCCACGCAAGTCCCGCAGGGAATACGTATCCGACAAGCAAAAACCACCTGTCGAACGTCGGAAGTAGTCCACTCCAAAAATAAGGATTGCCGTTTACGGAACCGCTGTACTCAGTTACCGGGGACGTTCCGAAGAACGTTGCCCCAGTTGTACCGCCAGACCGTTTAACCCACACAGTAAATCGATACATCTTGGTCGGGTCGATTTTGAAGGGATCGGTATTCCACCCGCCGTCCGCGTCCCCCGCCGGGGCAGAGCCAGCGTAGCCAGTACCATCCCAGCCCCATCCGCCGTTGTAGTTCCGGCCGGGCAAACAATGCCAAACTAAGCCTTTCGAGCCATCTGGTAGCGGCTGAGGCTCTCGGTAGCTTTCCCACACTGATCCTTTGCAATTAAACCCCGGCGCCCCCCCGTCGCCGGCCGTCCACGTAGAGGGGTCAATCAGATTATTTACAATCTGCCCGTCTGCTGGCTTATCGCTGATCTGCCCCCACGGCACCCCATTCCCCGAAGACAGCAACACTTGGCCACTCGCACCACGAATGGTGAACGTCGTCCCATCCCAGGTAAAACCAGAGCCGGTCGGGCTGCCGACATGCATTTTGTAGAGCCCCGAGTGGTAGCCCATCCAGATGCCGGCGCCGGTCATGTAGCCGGTGGAGCCACCCCGCACGAATCCAGCAGCGTCGAGCGTGAGTGAGCCCGAGGTGATCGACCCCATGTTTGCCGTGATCGCGGACAGGCTCGACACGGCAAGACGATCCGCCGCCACGCTGTTTGCCACAAGATTGGCGCCATCACGCGTGCACTTCCATGCTGACCCGTCCCACCCCCAGATGCCGCGCTGGATCGCCGTGGCGGTGTCGAGGAATACCGCCATGTCACCATTGACCGCCGCCGGATTGGCCGGCAGCGCCGTTACGGTGCGCACGCCATTGACGCCCACCACAGTAATGGCCAGCTCGCCCGACGTGGCCATGCCATCGGTGCCGAACACATCGTAGTGCGCGATTCGCACGTAGTAGGTGCCCGAAGCGAGGCCCATGCCCGAATACCAGTTGTTCGGGCCGTCATAGGCCGGCGTGGTGGCGCCGGGGTTAAATCCGCTGGTCGTGCTGACCCATACCCGCGTGCCGGCATAGTCGGTATCGGTCGGGCGGTTGGTGTTGATTACCAGCGAGCTGCCGGCGGCTGCCGTGGCAATGCCCGTGGGCGCCCCGATCTGCGGGTTACTGGCCGTGATGACGGCCGGGCTGCCGCTTGTGCCGTTGCCGGCGACGGCATAGACGCGAAACTCCAGGTTGCGGTAAGGCCCGCCATCGGCTTTGGCGTCTTCGTAGCTGTAGGCATAGCGCGACGAGCCGAGCCCGGTCACGGTGCGGCGCTTGGTGCCGCCGGACCACACTTCTACGGTGTAGCTGCTTGCGCCCTTGTAGGCCGTCCACTTGATGGCGCAGGCAGTGCCGACGAAGGGCTGCTCAAGCGCCAGGCCGCCCACAGTGCCGAGCGGCGCCCCCTGGACGACGTAGGCAGTCGGCGTCAGGGACGCCAGATCCTGATAGGCGCCCGCGTAAATGTTGTAGGCCTGCAGCTTGATGTAGAGGGTCTTGCCGATGATCGCCGGGTCATAGGCATACCGAAACACCCGGTCATCGCAGCGCACAAACTTGCTCGCGCTGGCGTGGGCGGTAATCGGAGAGCCATAGGCACCGCGGCGCAGGCTAGTGATTGCGTAGGCGTTCGCGCCGGTAAGGTTGGCCGACTGGTAGCTGACCAGCTCGCCCCCCACCCAGCACAGGGTGCTGAACAGGTCGCGATCGGTTGCCGTGCCCCCCAAGAGCGATGCGCCGGACACCGACAGATCGACGGCGAGCGTGCTGGTGGTGTCGGGGTCGGACACCAGAGGGAGCGCTGCCGTGGTGATACCGTGCCGAGACTTGCCGGAGAGCACGCCCACCTGTTTGTACGTGACATTGTCCAGCGACACCCACACGGCGCAGCCGCCATAAGTAGCGCCGCCCGAGGTGGCCAGCCACAGCTCGGGCTGGCCAGCCAGGCCGATGGGCGGCTCGAACACGACAGGCGCCGCGGCATTGCCCGGCGCAACGTTCATATCCGTCGAGTAGCCGGATGGCGGCTGCGGTGGCACGATGGGTGCCTGCCCTGCCCCCTGCGGAAAATCCTCAGCCGTGATCGTGAGCGCGCCTTCGGAATCCTCTTCGATGGCCACGATCCGCACCGGCACGCGGGCCATGCCAAGCAGGCTGTGCGTGAGGGTGACGACGTCCATCGGCTCAAGCAAGCAGTAACGCCACCCCAGGCGCAGCTCGTATTCGTTGAGCACATAGAGGCCGCGCTGCAGCTTGAGATAGGCCACCTTGCTGGCGATGTCAGCGGTCTTGATCGCGTCGTATTGGATCGTATCGGCCGGACGCTCGCCGCACTGCGCAATGTGGGCTTCGTCGCTCGCCGACACCGCGCCTGTGGCGTACTCGTTGGCCCGGTCTTTGAATTCGATGCGCAGGCGGTTCTTGGCGTCGCTTTGGGCCTTGCGCTTGATGCGGATTGGCAGCTCGCCATCGAGCCCCAAAAAATCATCATCAGTCAGGTCATAGACCGGCGCGGTCGTGGGCGTGAACGTATAGCCGTTCGCGATGGCGCCCGTGTCGCCGTAGGGGATCAGCTTGAGCACGCCCTCGGAAGCAACGGGCGCGGTGTGCGTCATGTCGAGCACGTCCTGCACATGGTCGGCAGCGCGCTTTTGCTCCATGAGCGCCGGGGAGAGGAACAGACCGTTGGCGCCTGTGAAGTTCGTGTAGGCGCTCAAGCTGCCCACGCGTGCGCCCGGAAATCCGCCGGCAGTCAGCAGATCCGTGACGATGGTCCACGGCGCCGCGTCGGGCGTGCCGGCGACGCCGGCCGTGGTGGTTTGCACCTCAAAGGCGAGATTCGGAAGACTGGCCGAGTTGCCCAGGTCAAACGACGCTGCCCCCACATAGGCAATGCCGGGATAGTTGAGCGCCTCGCCGGCATGCTTGCTGGCCAGGTACGACCATGGCGACTGCCCGGCCGCGCCGGTCATCAAATCAAGGCCGAGCTTGCCCAGGTCGGTTTTGTCCTTTCCGGACCACACACGCGGAATGCTGGCCACCTGAGTTTCGAGCAGCCCGAAGGCGAAGGCGGTGCGGTAAGTGTAGTTGGTGCTGGTCATGCCACCACCGCCCTTGCCACCCATGTCCTCGGTGTGCTCGATGGCTTCGAAATCGCCATACCAAATCAGGTTGCCGGTAATGCGGGCCGTGCCCCACGCCATGCCCATGCAAATGCCGTAGGAGCTGGTTTGCACTGAGAGCGTGGTGAGCTTTTGCGGTTTTGTGCCCGTCGCTTGAGAGCCGAAGAAGGACATGATGAATCACCAAAACGTGTAATGGATCACTTCGCGCCCGGCAAGCTTGGACGCGTCGGAAGGGGTTTCGCAGACTTCGCCAAAGGGCCGGAAAGCATGGATAACCCGGCCCGGCCAATCGATCACGATGCCACCGTGGGAGTAGCACCTGCCGAAGCGCCAAAGGGCCACGTCGCCCGGCTGCGGGCTATCGGTCTGCCGGCCGAAGCGCTCGCACCAGCCGCGGAACACTTCCTGGTCGCTGTGCAGCATGTGGCCAATGGCGTAGTCGCCGGGATCGAAGTCGGGAATGACGCCGGCCTCTGCGTACACGGCAATGAGCAACTGGGCACAATCGACGCCCACGCCTTGCAGCCGCGCTTTGTGATGCCAGGGCGTGCGCAACCAGCCACGGGCGAGCGTGCAGACGTCTGCACGGGCGGCGGCACTCATACCGCTGTCTCCGGCGCCGGAACAAAGGGGAATCCTTTGAAGCGCGCCCCGTTCGCGAACTTGGCTTTGCAGGTGCCGAGGGTTTTGTCGCACCCCTTGTAGACGGTGAAGGTGTCGCCCACGGCCGGCACGTCGGGGAACGGAAAGGACAGGAGCAACTGCCCGGCGGCGTGCTGCTTGACGGCCCGGCGGACGCCGGCATTGACGCCGGACGTGCACACCAGCTCGCCGAGGTCATACACCCCAGCGCCCGACACGCCACACACCAACAGGCCGGCGGTTGTGCCTGCCACGGCGGACAGGCCGAGACTGTTGGCGGCTTTGCTTACTCCACAGCCCGCGCTGTAAAGCGTATGCAGACACGCGGTTTGAAAGACGTTGCGCGGTACCATCGTATCGAGCAGTTCCGTGAAGCTTTTAACTTCGCACTGCACAGACGTGCTATTGATCTCCACGTCGCCGATGCGCCCCTCGAAGAGATGCACCAGGCCTGCAATCGGGTTGGCCGGGTCATCGGTAAAACCCTTCTCGATTTTGATCTCGGCGCCCCCGAGCAGCCCCCGGCGCGCGGCCTGGAGCAGCGGCACGCCGATCACCGTGATCGTGTCGTCCGCATGGAAGGTGACCGTGCACGAGGTGACGGCAATGCCGATGGAGAGCTTGGTGCCCTCCCGCTCAATCACCGGGCCGGGCGCCCATACGTTGCCACCGTAGGTGACGGTTGCATCGGTGGAAGCCCAGCGGATCACGGTGCCGTCGACAAGCGTGAGGGTGAGCAGCTCGACCATGAAGATCTGCCGCGCGGTCTGCAAGAGGGTCGCGCAGGCGGGTGTCGTTGTTTTCATTGCTTCACCGTGATCAGCTCGACCTTTCTCGCCGAGTGCAGATCCTTTAAAAATTCCTCGAACTCGGTTTCGTCGCGCTCGAAGCGGACACGCTTGTAAAACTGCCCCGACCACGTCAGCGCCGCCCCTGCAGCCGGCGCGGCCCCGAAAGTGACCTTGCCCGTCGACACGGTGTAATCCGCCGGGCTTGCCTTGAGGACCCCGGCGACATAGATCGATGGCACGCCGACGAAGTCCTGCACCGGCTCAAGAAAGCCGCCGAAGGACCGGGAGAGCGTGAAGACCTTGGTCGCCCCGTCCCCCGTCCCGAAGTTCGCCGCGGTCGCCACGCTGTCACCCGGATCGAGCCACAGGAAGGAGTCCCAAGCGCCACGCCGCCGGTTAAAGAAGCCGGCGAGCGCCTGCAGCTCGGCATATCCCGCACCCGCCCGCAAGAACTCGAACGAAAGCCCGATCCGCCAGCGCGGGTAGGTCATGAGCGCCGCGCGCAGCTCCATCCCCGACACCGACTCATGGCTGACGGTCTTCCATACGGGCGTGCGACGAACCCCCCAGGACAGGCCCGGGAGGGTTGGAAAAACGGCATTACTCATGGATCAGACCTTTTGAAAGTTGCGGTGCGCCTTGGCCATCGCCTTGGACAAAGCCCCCCCGCGCGCCAGAGAGCGGACAACGTCGCGGGAATCCATCGCCGTTACGCTGACGGCAAGCGACCCGCCACCGCCGCC
>JBDKUC010000273.1:0-14212 GCA_039679885.1 Thermoguttaceae bacterium
TGGCGCATCTTGCGGTAGCCGCCCTTCCGGGCTTCCTCTTCGCAACGCGCCTCGACGGCTTCCTTGGCCTCTTGACGCTGGACTTTGGTGGGCCGGCCGCTGGGGTTGTCGGCCGCCACCGCGGCCAGCTCCATTTGCAGCCACGCCTTGCGCACGGCCGCGGGAATCTGGTTGCTTTCGATCCGCACGCCGCAATGCAGGGCCTCGCCGATCACGTTCTTTTCCAGATCGAAGTCGAGGTCGAACAGGTGCACGCCGGCCAAGAAGCCCACGTCGATCTGATCCGGCGAGGAGGTCTCGACCTGATCAATCGCGAACTTTTCGAGCAGTTTGATGTGTTCCTGGCCGAATTGGCGCGGTTGCTCGCCATCGACGCGAAAGCACTCCGACGTAACAGGTCCTGACAAGAATCCCATTCGAGTTCCTTCCGGGGGAACGAATTGCCCGTAATGATGCAAAGCGATGATTTGAACCAGTTTTCGGAAAAAGGCAAGGCGAAATCGCAGGATGCGTGCAAAGATATTCGTAGTTCCGGCTAAAGCCCGCAGTTCTCACGGGCTCGACACCAGCCCGGCATTTTGGCCGCGTGCCATGCCATGATCACGCTTGACGTGGGCATGAGGAAGCGGCAAACATGCTTGCTGTCTCGCTGCGCTCGCTTAGCAAGCATGGCACCCATAAACTCACTGTCTGTTTGAGACAATACGCGCGGCCCTCTCCCTGCGGGCTTGGGTGGCCTGCCGCCGGGTGGCCGGGTCATGAGGCGGCCAGCCGAGGACCGTTCCTACAGCGTCTTGTGGAATCGCCGCACGGCCGCCCAAAAGACGCAGAGGCCGGTCGCCAGCAGCGGCAACATCTGCGTCCAGAGAATGTCGATGCCGACGCCCTTCAAGAAAATGCCGCGAACGATCACGAGGAAATAGCAGATCGGATTGACGAGCGTCAGCCATTGGACCGGCTCCGGCATGTTGGCCACCGGAAAGGCGAAGCCGGAGAGCAGCATCATGGGGAAAAAGACGAGGAACGTGCTCATCATCGCCTGTTGCTGCGTCTGGCTGAAGGTCGAGATCAGAAGCCCCGCGCCGAGCGTGTTCATTAGGAACAGGCAGGTCCCCAGCAAGAGCAGGAGGAGGTCGCCGCGGATCGGGACTTCGAACCAGAAGACGCCGATCCCCGTGACGAGCGCCACCTCGGCCAGCCCGATCAATCCGAACGGCAATGTCTTGCCGAGGATGAACTCCGCCGGCGTGATCGGCGTGACCATCATCTGCTCGATGGTGCCGATCTCCTTTTCGCGGACGACCGCCATGCTCGTCAGAAGGAGCGTGCTCAGGGCGACGACGATCACCAGCACGCCAGGCACGTAGAAGTTGCGGCTTTCGAGGTTTTCGTTGAACCACGCCCGGGTGCGAAGCTCGACGGCGCCGGTCCTGCCCGCCCGGCCGAACGCCTTCTCGATTCGTTCGACCAGGACTTGCTCGGAATAGGCCGTGCTGATCTTGGTGGCGTAGCTCGCCACGATGCTGGCCGTGTTCGAGTCGGTGCCGTCGATGAACACCTGCAATTGGGCGGTCCGCCCGGCGTTCAGGTCCTCGGCAAACCCGTGATTGAAGCGGAGCACCGCGCTGACGTCGCCGTGATCGAGCAAGGATCGGACCTCGGCGTCGCTCGATGGCCGCTCGACCACGTCGAAATAGGTCGAGCCGACGAAACGATTCGTCAGGTCGCGACTCTGCTGGCTGTTGTCCAGGTCGTAGACGGCCGTCCGAACGTGTTTGACGTCGGTCGAAACGGCGTAACCGATGATCAGCACCTGAGCGCAAGGGATCAAGAAGATGACGACTCTCATCCGCGGGTCGCGAAAGACCTGGATGAACTCCTTGACCAGCATGTGTTTGACGCGCTCGAACATCTCATGCTCCCCTCTCCCTTCGGAGAGGGGGGGTGAGGGTGAGGGCGGCCCGGAGCCACTCATAGGCTCCCCACGCTCTTTCTTCCTGGGGCGAAGCCTATCCTTGACGAGCAACTGCTCGCTTGCCGCGTCGTCAGGGATGAAGCCGCGGCCGCGCCTTGGAGGCCCGAACTCGCTTTTCAAACTCCTCGCGGCCCTCTTGGAAGAATGCGGCCTCCTGTTGGCGTGTCATGCCCCGCGTCTGATCGCGGATTGCTTCTTGCGCCTGCCGCTTCATGGCGATGCAATCGAATGTCTTATTCTTCGTTTTCATACTCGGTCACCTCCGCAGGCGAGCGGATGTCGATCCCACGATATCCGTTCATCACGCTAATGGCATTATACTGCCGAATCTTGTCAAAATGGGCGATGTGTTTGAAGTTCCAACTGACGATCAAGTCCGCCCCGCCGATGGTCGCGGCCGCCACGTGACCGGCATCGTCAGCCCACTTTTCGCTCACAATGCCCGCGGCCACGTAGGCATCGCGGAGCCGCAACACCTCTTCATCAACCAGCACAACCTGCAGAAAGGGCAGCATCTCGTCGAAGAGTCTCCGGACACTCGGTGGCGCCAACGCATTTTCCTTACGGGAAATGTCGGACACCAAGAGTCCCAGCTTCCCTTGTCGTACGAGATTGAAGAACGCGCGGCTTTCGACCGTGAACTCGTCGTCGAATACGCCGCCGAAAACGGAGGTGTCAGTGTAAGCGGATTGAAGTCGCATTGCCGTGGCTCCTGGAAGCATCCCACGTTAGGCGTGCGTCTCGAATTGCAGTCGCGCTTTGCGGCTCAGATCACGCGCAACCGTACAGGGCTGCGTTATCCTCGTCAACCGTCTATTCGTGCCCGCCTGCCGTCGCCCTGCCCTCACCCTAACCCTCTCCCAAAGGGAGAGGGGACCACGCGCAGTGCGCCACCTCCCTACTCCTACTACCGCTCCTACGCCAGTTTCTTCTTCAGCTTGACTCTCGCCAAAAACACCATCACGGTCGCATAGACGATCAGGAACAACGCCTCGGCGGCAAGGATCTCCAGCCCGACGCCCTTCAGGTAAATGCCCTTGAGGATCGTCACGAAATATCGAGCCGAGATCAGGTACGTCACGAACTGAATCGCCTTCGGCATGTTGGCGATCGTGAAGATGAAGCCCGAGAGCAGGAAGCCGGGCAGGAACGTCGTCAGCACTGCGACCTGGCTGCTCAGCAGTTGGCTCTTCGTCACGATGCTCACCAGCAGCCCCATCGCCAGGGCTCCGATCAGAAAGATGGCCGACATGCCGAACAGCAAGGCGACGTTGCCGCGGAGAGGCACGTGGAAAACGAACTCGGACATCGCCACCGCAATCGCCACGTCGCAGATGCCGATCGCAAAGTACGGCGTCAGCTTTCCGAGGATCAGCTCGCCCGGCTTCACCGGCGTTGCAATCAGTTGCTCCATCGTGCCTCGCTCCCATTCGCGGGCGACCGTCAACGACGTCAGCATCGCCGCGATCACCATCATGATGACCGCGATCAGGCCCGGAATGATGTAGTTCCGCGATTCCAGGTCCTCGTTGAACCAAACCCGAGGGCGGACATCCAGCGGAATCATCAACGGCTGGGAACCGCGACGTTGGTTCTGCTCGACGGTCAGATCCAGGGCATAGATCTGAGCGACGACCTCCGCGTAGCCGATGGCGATGGTGGCCGTGTTCGAGTCGCTGCCGTCGACGATCAGTTGCACGGGCGCATCGCGCCCGGCGTCCAGCCGCTGGGCGAAATCGCGCGGAATCGTCAGCCCCATCATGGCCTCGCGCCGGTCGATCGCCCGGACCATGTCGGCGTAGTTGTACACCGGCGCGCGGATCGAGAAGTATCGCGGTCCCTGGCCATTCGCGTTGGCGAAACGGCTAATCAACTCGCGGCTTCTCGCCGTCTGGCTTTGGTCCCAAACGACCATGGGCACGTTGTCCACGTCGAGAGTCAAGGCATAGCCGAACAACGTCAGCAGGAACCCCGGCGTGGCCAACGCCATCAGCAGGCTGCGGTAGTCACGCACCACGTGCAGGACCTCTTTGCGAGCCACCGCGCTGACGCGACGCAAGTTCATCGCCGCACCTCCGCCTCGGGCCGCTCGGCGCGGTCGTGTTGCTCGATGCGGGCGACAAAGACGTCTTCGAGCGACGGCAACGCTTCCGTCGCCACGCTCGCCGTCTCGGTCTCCCTCGCCAGCTCCGTCTTCAGCTCGTGCGGCGTGCCCAGGGCGATCAGCTCGCCGCGGTAGATCAGCCCGAGCCGGTTGCAGTACTCGGCCTCGTCCATGTAGTGCGTGGTGACGAAGACCGTGACGCCGCGGCCTGAGAGGTCGTAAATCAGGTCCCAGAACCGCCGGCGGCTGATCGGATCGACGCCGGAGGTGGGCTCGTCGAGAAAGATGATCGGCGGCTCATGGAGGATCGCGCAGCCGAGAGCCAACCGCTGCTTCCATCCGCCCGAGAGAACGGCGGTCAAGCTGCGGCGATGCCCGGCCAGGCCGGCCATCTCGATCACCCACTCTTTACGCTCGCGCTTCTTCTCGCGCGGCAGCCGGTAGATGCCGCTAAAGAAGTCGATGTTCTCCTCGACGGTGAGGTCTTGATAGAGCGAGAACTTCTGGCTCATGTAGCCGATGCTGGCCTTGATTTGTTCCGGCTGCGTGCGAACATCGAAGCCGGCGACCGTGCCGCGGCCGCCGCTGGGGCTCAGGATGCCGCACAACATGCGGATCGTGGTCGACTTGCCCGCCCCATTGGGACCCAAGAAGCCGAACACCTCGCCCTTGGCCACCTGGAAGCTGACGCGGTTGACAGCCACGAAATGGCCGAACCGTTTCTCCAAATTTTCGACGATGACGGCCGGATCGCTCACGCCTGGCCTCCTCCGACGGCCGACGGCTGCTCCGCCAGCATCGAGATGAACACGTCTTCCAGCGACGGCGCGATGGTTCGCACGCTGGCGGCGCCGAGCTTCTCGTCGGCGAAGGCCGCATCCAGCGACGCCCGAGCGTGGGCCTCGTCGGCGACAACGACGTGCACCCGATCGCCAAACAGCCCGACCGACGCGTCCGGCATTCGCCGTTTGAGCACCGGCACGGCGTCGCGAGGCTGTTCGGTCCGGATTTCGAGGATCGTTCCCCGCATTTGGCGTTTGAGTTCGGCCGGCGTCCCGGCGGCCAGCAGACGGCCGCGATGAACCAGCCCGACGCGGTGACACCGATCCGCCTCGTCCAGGTAGGCGGTCGAGACGAAGATCGTCACCCGCTGTTCGAGCAGTTGATGAAGAATCCGCCAAAAATCGCGGCGTGAAACCGGATCGACGCCGTTGGTCGGCTCGTCAAGGAGCAGCACTTTGGGCGTGTGGATCAACGCGCACGCCAGGCCGAGCTTCTGCTTCATGCCGCCGGAGAGGTTGCCGGCCAAGCGACGTCGAAAGGGCGTCAAGTTGCTGAAGCCGAGCAGGCGGTCGACCTTTTCCGCCCGGCCGCGGCGAGGCTCGCTGTAGACGTCGGCATAGAAATTGAGGTTCTCGATCACCGTGAGGTCCGGATAGAGTCCGAACCGCTGGCTCATGTAGCCGATGTTCTCTTTGATACGCTCGGCTTCGCGGACGATGTGGAACCCGGCGACCCAGGCATCGCCGCTGGTGGGCTCCATAATCGAAGCCAACAGCCGCATCGTCGTCGTCTTGCCCGCGCCGTCTGGCCCAACCAGCCCAAAGATTTCCCCCTCGGCGACACTGAGCGACAGATCGTCCACCGCGGCCAGCTCGCCGAACCGCTTCGTCAGATGCTCGATGCGAATGGCAGACATGGTTAGGGGCGAGCGACTGGCGGCGAGGAACGAGGGGAGGACGTTGACGAGCGTGTCGAAGCGGCCGGCGCGGCGGCCTTTCTTTCCCCAACCCCTCGCCGCTCGTCCCGCGTCCCTGCTTCAATCACCGCGTCGGCCGGCATGCCAGGCTTGAGTTCCATGTGAGGATTGTAGATGTCGATCTTGATGCGGTAGACGAGCTTCACCCGTTCTTTTTGAGTTTGGACGTTTTTGGGCGTGAACTCGGCTTCGCTCGAGATGAACGACACCTTGCCTTCGTACCGCTTGCCCGGCTCCGTGTCGGTCGTCACCCACGCCCGCTGGCCCCATTTGACGCGGCCCTTGTCGGCCTCCTCGACATACGCCCGAAGCCAGACGTGGACAATGTCGCCCACGGTGACCACCGCCGTGCCGGGCGCGACATACTCGCCCGGCTCGATGTTCTTCGAGAGGACGACGCCCGTCAGCGGGGCGTAGATCGTGGCGTAGCTATACTGTGTCTGAGCCAGTTGGAGCGCCGCTTGCGCCTGTTTGAGCCGGGCCTCGCCCTGCCGCTTGTCCTCGATGCGTGGGCCGGCCTTCACCACATCGTATTGAGCCTTCGCTTGGGCCGCGGCCGATCGCGCCTGTTCAATCTGCTCCTTGCGCGAGCCTTCCTGGACCAGTTTCAACTGCTCGCGCGCCTGCTTCTGCCGTTCGACGGCCACGGTGAAGGCGTCCCGGGCGGCATCGAACTCCTCGGCCGAGATCGTGCGGCGTTGGAAGAGCGTCGTCGCGCGGCGAAAGTCGGCGTCGAGCCGCTTCACGTTCGCCTCGGCGGCTGCCAAAGCGGCTTCGGCCGCGGCGATTTCCTGCGGCCTCGAACCGGCTTCGAGATCGGCCAACGCGTGCGCGGCCTTTTCCCAAGCCGCCTTGGCCGCGGCGATGTCTTCCGCCCGCGACCCAGCCTTGAGTTCGTCGAGCGCGGCCTGCGCGGCGTCGACGTCGGCTTCTCGCATGGCAATGTTGGCCGCCAGATCGCCCGTTTCGAGCGTGGCGATGACGGCGCCCTGCTCGACGAAGTCCCCTTCGTCGACCAGCCGCTTTTCGACGCGGCCGGCGATCTTGAAGGCCACCTGCGCCTCGGTCGCCTCGATGTTCCCCGAGACGCGAATCTGTCCATCCGGTTGGCTGCGATGCTGGCGAAGATACCAGTAGCCGCTTCCGCCGCCGACGGCCAGCAGGATCGCGACGATCAGGATTCGGAGTGTCGATTTCATAAGGCAGTGGGCAGTGGGCAGTGGGCAGTGGGCAGTGGGCAGTGGGCAGTGGGCAGTGGGCAGTGGGCAGTGGGCAGTGGGCGGTGGGTCGGTGTGAATGCGGGTTCACATCACTTGGTTCGAGTTCCATCGCTCGCGGCGGCGGCGAGGATCAATTGCCACGCCTGTTCGGCGTAGTGTGTCACGTCAAAGCGGCCATCCGTCAGGTGCCAGAGGATTCCGGCCGGCACGATAATTCCGAAAAGCATCATCACCAACGTTTGCGGATCGAAGTCCTGGCGGATGCGGCCCTGCGCCTGCGCGGCCCGGACGATGTCGCCCACCGCGGTCGCATAATGGTTGAACGTCTTGAGCACCCGCTGCCGGCGTTTCGCACTGCTCTCGTGAACATCGTCGGCGAAGATAATCCGCGGGACGGCCCTTCCTTCGCGAATAAAGCGGACATGCCGCATGACCACGCTTCGGAGCTGTTCGAGCGGATCGTCGCTCTCCTGCCGGGCGGCCTCGACGTTGGCCAGCAGCCGCTCTTCGACGCGATCGACGACCGCGACGAGGAGCTCCTCTTTGTTCTTAAAATGGCGGTAGATGCCCGACGGCACCAGCCCGACCCGCCGCGCGACGGCCGCCAGGCTCAGCCGCCGCAACCCGTGGCTCGCCACGATGCTCATGGCCGCCTCGGCAATTTGCTCGCGTCGGATCTGCGTATCGAGCTTCTCGTCCGCCATCGGCCACCTCCGTTGTGATTGTACGTTCACAACGGTCGCCGAGTCAAGCGAGCTTTCGCTCTGGGCAGTGTGGTTCGTAGTTCCGGCTTTAGCCGGTCATTTTCCGCCTAAAGGCGGGACTACGAGCGGCCTGCGGCCGGGGGCGGCTACTTGCCCTTGCGAACTGCGGCCGCCGCGGCGTCGGCCTTGGCCATCATCTTCGGCTTTGGCGGCTGCGCGTGCTTCTGCGACTCGCCGTTGGCTTCCCGCGCCTTGCGGCTGCGGTCGGCCGAAAGGACCTGCCGGAGCAGGGCCGAGAGATCGTCGTAGGCGTAGTCGCCCGGCGGCCCCGGGGCATACTGATAGGCCGCTTGCTGGATTTTTCGCGGCAGGGAGAGGAGCGTTGACGACACCGTCCCCGATTCGGCGCCCGTGATGACGACGCCTCGCCGGCCTTCGCTGTCGACTTTCCGCGAAAACACGCGGCTGGCCACGGCCAGGAACATGACGGCCGAGTCCAACGTCTGAAGCGTCAGCATCCGGCGGACGAACTCGTGCCGCGGGTCGCGGGGATCGTCGACGTTCCCATTGGTGACGACGTGGAGGCCCGGCGTCAGCTCGACAATCTCCACCTTGTCTCCGCCATGCACCACGGCGGCGTACCGGCCGTCGGCGCAGACGTAATTTGCCCCGGCATACATCCCCTTGGCCAGTTCCTTCGCCGCATGATGGGCCGCCTCTTTGGCGGTCCGGTGATCGAGCAGCTCCCGGCACAACAGCCCGCGCGACCGCGGCTCGAGCGGCAAATGGGCCTTTCGCCGGTTCGCCACCGCACAAAACAGCCCGTGCTGGTTGACCCCCAACCACGTCCCGCCCGCCCGACGATCAATGCCACAGACCACTCGGGGCGTCCCCGACTGGATCTTGGGATATTGCGTCGGCCGGTCGTACCGCTCTTCGCGGTTGGCGGCGACTAAGATCGGAGTACCGCGGGCAACGCGGTAGAGAATGGCCAAGGTGCACATAATCGTTGTCCGTCCAAGACTTTGCAAAGCGCATCGATGCGCTCCCTAGTAACATAACGATTTGCGGCCCGAACTTGCACCCCCCGCCTGGGCCAATTTTGTCCGTTTCGTCTCGCTTTGCACACGGCCGTGCGGCGATGAAGGCAAAACGTAAGTCTTTACGCCGCCGTTGGATACCGGCGATCCTGCCACGCCGACTCAGCCGCGATTCGACACGCGCTCAGCCCTACGAGCAGCCCATGCTATTGCCGCAGTTGTGGCAGAGATAGCAGTTGCCGTTGCGGACGGTGATGGCGCCGCAGTTGTCGCAGGAGGGGGCGTCGGTCTGGAACGAGGCGAACTGCTCGCTGCGGGAAGCGAACGTCCCGGCGGGCTCGCCCGCGGGGGCTGGTTTCGCCGCGACGGCGCCGTTTGGCGCGCTCGGCTTGGCAGCCGTGGGCGCGGCCTTCGGCTTCGGCGTGTGGCCGTTGCCGCCAGCGACGGCCGTGCCGTTGCCGTTAGCCGATGGCGTCGCCGGCTTGTCCTGCACCCGGGCGGCCGTCGTTACGCCGGGCCGAGACGCCGGCTGAGCGGCGCCCGAGCCGGCCGATGACGCGGCGTCGGTCGGCGCGAGCGGTAGCAGCTTGCTCGCCTCGCGGACGCCCGGCAGGAACGTGATGCCGAGCCAACGGAAGATATAGTCGACCAGGCTCTTCGCGATGCGGATGTCCGGGTTCTTCGTGTTGCCCCACGGCTCGAACCGAGTGTGCGAGAACTTGTTGACGTAGACCTCTAGCGGCACGCCGTATTGCAGGCTCATCGAGACGGCCGTGCCGAAGCAGTCCATCAGGCCGCCGATCGTGCTGCCTTCCTTGGCCATGGTGATGAACAGTTCGCCCGGCCGGCCGTCGGGATAGAGACCGACGGTGATATAGCCCTCGTGGCCGGAGATGCTGAACTTGTGGGTGATCGACGCGCGGGTGTCGGGCAGGCGCTCGCGGCGCGGGGCTGCCAGAAGCTTCTCGGCGGCCTTGTCGCTCTTTTGCTTCGTGGAAAGAGGCTGAATCTCCTTCGAGCCGTCGCGGTAGATGGCCAGGGCCTTGAGCCCCAGCCGCCAGCCTTCCATGTAGGCCGCGGCGACGTCCTCCGGCGCGCTCTCCTTCGGCATGTTGACGGTCTTCGAGATGGCCCCGGAGATGAACGGCTGCGCGGCCGCCATCATCTGGATGTGCGCCCGCCAGGCGATCGAACGCTGGCCGTTCCGCGGTGGGAACGCGCAATCGAAGACCGGCAGGTGCTCGGGCTTCAGTTCCGGCGCCCCCTCGATCGTGTCTTGCCGGTCGATGTAAGCGATGATTGCCTCGACCTGCTCGTCGTTGTAGCCGAGCGTCCGCAGCCCCAGCGGCACGCTCTGATTGACGATCTTTAGCGTGCCGCCGCCGGCCAGTTGCTTGTACTTCACCAGGGCGATGTCCGGCTCGATGCCTGTCGTGTCGCAATCCATCATGAAACTGATCGTGCCGGTCGGGGCCAGCACGGTCGCCTGGGCGTTGCGGAAGCCGTGCCGCCGACCGTGCGTGAGGACCTTGTCCCAGAGCGTCCGGGCGGCCTCTTGCAGATACTTCGGGCAATGCTTGATCTGGTCGACCTTCTCCCAGTGCATCTCCATGACGCGGAGCATCGGCTCGCGGTTCTTTTCGTACTCGTCGAACGGCCCGACCGCGGCGGCCAGCTCGCTGCTGGTCAGGTACGCCGAGCCGTGCAGCAGCGCCGTGATGGCCCCGCAGAGCCCTCTCGCGTCGTCCGAATCGTAGGCCAGGCCGGCCGTCATGATCAGGCTGCCCAGGTTCGAGTAGCCCAAGCCGATCGGGCGGAATCGGTGGCTGTTCGCCGCGATCCGCTTCGTCGGATAGCTGCCGTGATCGACCAGAATCTCTTGGGCGATGAACATCAGCCGGCAGGCCGAATGGAACCGCTCGAAATCGAACGCCCCGTCCTCCTGGCGGAACTTCATCAGGTTGATGCTCGCCAGGTTGCAGGCCGAGTCGTCGACGAACATGTACTCGGAACAGGGATTGCTGGCATTAATCCGGCCCGAGTTCGGGCAGGTGTGCCAACGGTTGATCGTCGTGTCGTACTGCACGCCCGGGTCGCCGCAACTCCAGGTCGAGGACGAGATCTTGTTGAACATCTCGCGGGCCGGATAGGTCGGGCCGGCCTTCTCAGGCTTCGTGACCCAGTGGGTCGTCCACGGCCGATCGGTCTCGACGCACCGCATGAACTCATCGCTCAGCCGGACGGAGAGGTTCGCGTTCTGGAAGAGCACCGTGTCGTAGGCGTCCAGCGGATCGTAGCCCTGCTCGACCAGCGTGCGGACTTTCTTCTCCTCGCGGTTCTTGCACTCGACGAACTCCATCACGTCGGGATGCCAGTCCTTGATCGACTGCATCTTGGCCGCGCGACGCGTCTTGCCGCCCGACTTGACGACGTGGGCGATCTGGTCGTAGACCCGCATGAACGACAGCGGGCCCGAGGGCCGCCCCCCGCCCGAAAGCTTTTCACGCTGCGAGCGGAGCGTCGAGATGTCGGTGCCCGTGCCCGAGCCGAACTTGAAGAGCATGGCCTCGCTGCGAGCCAACTCCATGATGTCTTCCATGTTGTCGGCCACGCTTTGGATGAAGCAGGCCGACGCCTGGGGATACTCGTACGGGTTCTCCGGCTGCTTGACCGTTGCCGTCTCCCGGTCCCAGTGCCAGTTGCACATCGCCCCCTTGATGCCGTACTGATGGAACAGGCCGACGTTGAACCAGACGGGCGAATTGAACGAGGCGTGCTGATGGAGGCACAGCCAGCACAGCTCGCGATAGAACCGCTCGCCATCGGCCTTGGTGGCGAAATAGCCGTCCTCGATGCCCCAGTCGGCGATCGTGCGGGCGACGCGATGGACCAACTGACGGACGCCTCGTTCGCGCTCGCCGGTCCCCACCTCGCCGTAGAAATATTTGGCCGCGACGACGTTCGTCGCCAATTGGCTCCAATTGACCGGCACCTCGCAATCGAGCTGCTCGAAGAGGACGTCGCCCCCTTCTCCTTTGATCCCGGCCGTGCGCAGGTCCCATTCGACGGTGGTGAACGGGTCGGTACGGTCGTCCGGGCTGAAGACGAGAGGAATGCTGAGCCCCTCAATGGGCTGCCTCGGCGTTTTCGCGGCAGACCGATCGTCGTTGATCACCGCCGTAGCGGGCTTAGCTTCCAGCTTCTCCATGACGAGATTCCCTTATTCCATTAGGAGAGTGTTCCCAGCATCCCTGCCACCATATATTGTATACATTAGCAGTCTGAATACAACATACGGTCAGGAGATGGACAAGTTTAACGATTTCTCACGTGAGGTCAACTAGCCCGAAGAGACTTGCCTTAACGCCCGGCGGGAAGCAGACTTGCGCGCGTGCCCATCCAATGGCAGTGCGACGAGACCGGTGCGGACAATGAGACGCAAACCGCCTGTCTCCCGAGGGTTCGGGAATTTCGCGACCAACGTCTGCCGAAAGTGCTGGCCCCAGAATCTCGCGTCGTGGAAAAAAAAGAAAAAGACGCTCGGAACTCAGCCGAGCGCTGCCACAGGCAAGACATGAACAGGAGGGAACAGAGAAAAAGGAGGGGGGGATCGGGACGATGATAGGACGACCGCAGAGTGGTTCGCAGTTCCGGCTCTCGCCGGCGTTCGGAGCGAAAATGTGCCGCCTGAAGGCGGGCTACGAACGACGCAATTTACTGCGGCAGGAAGTCCTGGACGATCGTCGTCTCGCGGATCTGCTTGCTGTCCGGCTCGAACGTGCGGATCTTCACCTGAACGCTGCGGAGCGGACACGGATACGGCGGCGAGGTCAGCTTGTCGGCGTCGGAGTCGACGACGCCACCACCAGTGTCGTCTAGACCGTTGAGGGCACGGCCGGGCAGGTCGCCCATGAGGCCGGTGCCTACGGTCTCGTAGTGCGTTGACCAGGTGTCGTAGGTCTTGGCGGTGTTTGCGGTCCCCAAGAGATGCGAATTCGGATGGCCGAAATGGCTAAACCTGGAGATGGCGCTTGCGTAGGCGTCGTTGTGGTACCCGAGGTCAACGTAGGCACCTTGGCCTCCCGCGCCATTCGGCGCCGTCGGATCCCAAACCTTGACGTCGAACCCGATGACATTGGTCAGGATCACGTCGTCGGCCACGCGAGTTGCGGCCGCACCGCCACTGAGGGCGTTTTCCGCAAGACGAGACGATGGGTTGTTCGTCCAGAAGTCGAGCGACGGTAGAGCCGTGGCCGGAGAATTCAGCGAAGCAATCCATCCATTGGCCGTGCACTCATTCAGCGTGGGCAAGGTCGGGAACGTCCCTGATACGCTTGTCACGCTCCAATGCCACAAGGCACGGATGTCATAGGGGAATGGAGTGGTTGCCACCTTCTGGTGCGCAAAGCGGCATTCGCGGCGGGTCAAATCGCCGAGGGTGTTGGGAACGACCGTGCTGGCGCTCGCTAGGTGGACCGAAATGTCGTTCCTGGTGTAGAAGCCTGCCGCAGCCACCGGCGTGGTGAACGCGCTCGGCGCGACCAGCAGCACGCGGCGATGGAGCGTTCTTCCACGGACGAACCAAGCCACTTCGGCAACATCGGATTGGATCGCGCTCGTGTTGTTGAATTTGCCGACGAATGGGCGGCCGGTGCTGCGCGTGGTGAGCATCAGGATGTCGTCGAAATCGCCAACGGTCATGTCGGTTGGCGTGCCGGTCGCATCGGTCGTTCTGGCGATGCTCGACGCCGCGCCGGTGGCCGGGCCCTCGATGATCTCGAGGTAGCCTTCGTTGTTGGCCGGATCGCGGGGCGGGTTCATCGTCACGGTGACGCCGGCCAGATCGAGCTGCATCCGCTCCCCGGCCAGACGGAGCCGGTCGGCCGCTTCGAGCATCGATCGGGAATCGGTGATGGCGTTGCCCACGCGGCCGAACATGGCCACAACGGCGCCCAAGAGCAAGAGCGACAGCGTGGTCGCCACGAGGATTTCGATCAGCGTATAGCCGCTTCGGTGGCTATACCCGCGGCGCTCAACTGGGCAAAGAAGCGAAGAGGCGAGCCGTTTCATGGACGTATTCCTGTTGCCGGCGGCGAGGACCCCGTAGATGATGCTTTCGCACAACGGCGTTCCGTGTATCGTGTTATGCTAAAGCATAACCTACGCGGCTATTGTGCTAAAGCGTAATCTCTGTTATTATCGGGGCGCACAACCACGCTGCGCCGGCGCTCTTGCCCACCGGTAGCCGGCCCGTTTAGCTCTCTAAAATACATTCGACCTTCACTGAGCCGAAAAGTCAACCGGATTCGGCGCTTCAGCAGGCGGACAGCAAAGTCCGTTGCAGGCGTTCGTAGTTCCGCCTTTAGGCGGCAAATGACCGGCTAAAGCCGGAACTACGAACAACTTTGCA
>JBDKUC010000247.1:0-6072 GCA_039679885.1 Thermoguttaceae bacterium
GAAGGAGAGTCCAGCCTTACGGCCAAAGAGCGACGCGCGCTCGAAGCGGCCAGCCGGGAACTCCGCAAGAAAATGGCGAAGCGGAAGTGACCGAGGAAGCTTGAAGCCCAGAGTCCGAAATCCGAAGCTCGAAATCCGAAATCCGAAGGAGTGGCAACGTGGGTGCTTTTCGGATTTAGAATTTCGGGCTTCGGGCTTCCCTAGGACGCCGACTGGCGCGCTGCCCGGCGTCGATCGGTTTCCTTCAGAAGGATCTTTCGCAGGCGGATCTGCGTTGGCGTCACCTCGACATATTCGTCGTCAGCGATGAACTCCAACGCCTCTTCGAGTGACATCCGCCGGGCGGGCTTGAGCAGAATGTTCCGGTCGTGGCCGACCGCCCGCATGTTGCTCAGCTTCTTCTCTTTCGTCGGGTTGACGTTCATATCGCCGGGCCGGCTGTTCTCGCCGACGATCATCCCCTCGTAGCAGACGTCGCCTGGGGAGACATGCAATTCCGATCGCTGCTGGAGGCTGTCGAGCCCGAAGGCCACGGCCCGCCCCGCGGCAATAGAAACCAGCACGCCGCAAGCCCGGCCTGGGATGGCCTCGGCCATCGGCCGGTAGCCCTCGAAACGGTGATGGATGACGGCCGTCCCCTGCGTGGCGTTCAGGAGTCTTGTCCGAAGCCCGATCAATCCCCGGGCGGGAATCGAGAAGACCATGAAGGTGTATTCGTTGTGGCTGGTCATCTCGACCAGTTGGGCGCGTCGTTCGCCGACGAGCTCCATCACCGGCCCGGTGCGATCCACGGGCGTCTCGACCACGAGCGTCTCGAACGGTTCGTGCGGCTTGCCGTCCACCTCGTGGAAGATCACCTGCGGCTTGCCGATCGATAGTTCGTAGCCCTCGCGGCGCATCGTCTCGATGAGGATCGAGAGATGAAGGATGCCGCGACCTGAGACGGCGAATTGCTCGGTGCCGACGATCGGCTCGACCCGCAGCGCGACGTTCCGCTCCAACTCGCGCATGAGCCGCTCGCGAAGGTGGCGGCTGGTAAGGTACTTGCCTTCGCGGCCGGCCAGCGGCGACGTGTTGACGCCGAACGTCATTTTCAGGGTCGGCTCGTCGACTTTCAGACGCGGCAACGCCTTCGGGGCCTGAGGGGCCGCCACCGTGTCGCCGATCTCGACCCCTTCGAGCCCAACCAGGGCGCAGATGTCGCCGGCGTCCACCTCGTGGACCTCCTGACGCCCCAGGTCCTCAAACACGTAAGCGGAGACGATCTTCGACGGCGTAATGCGATCGTCGCTCTGCATGAGGACGACGTTCTGGCCCTTGCGGACCGTCCCCGACTGCACGCGACCGATGGCGATCCGGCCGACGTAGTCCGACCAATCGAGCGTGGTGACGAGCATCTGGAGCGGCTCGTCGAGCGACACCTCGGGACCGGGAATCTTCGCGAGGATCATGTCCATCAGCGGCTCGATCCCGTCGGTCGGCTTGGCCAGATCGGTTGTGGCATAGCCCAGCTTGGCGCTCGTGAACAGATACGGGAAGTCGGCCATCAGGTCGTCGGCGCCGAGTTGCAGGAACAGCTCGAGCGTTTCGTCGAGAACCTCGTGCGGCCGGGCGTCGGGCCGATCGATCTTGCTGACGACGACGACTGGCCGCAGGCCGCACTCGAAGGCCTTCGAGAGGACGAACCGCGTCTGAGGCAACGGCCCCTCGGCCGCGTCGACCAGCACCAGGGCGCCGTCGGCCATCCGCAACACCCGCTCGACCTCGCCGCCGAAGTCGGCGTGCCCGGGCGTGTCGATGATGTTGATCCGAACCCCCTTATAGGGGATTGCGATGTTTTTCGACAGAATGGTGATGCCGCGTTCCCGCTCCAACTCGTTGCTGTCGAGAATCTGCTCGCCGACGAGCTCCGATTGGCGGAAGCGGCCGCTTTGACGCAACATGCAATCGACCAGGCTCGTCTTGCCATGGTCGACGTGAGCGATAATAGCTACGTTGCGGATGTCGTTACGGCGCATCGGCGGGAGACGCTCAACGAGCGTCGTTTGCGGAGTGGGTAAACCATCCAGCGTAACAGGTTCTGGCCCGCCGTTCAACGGGGAGTCCCGACGGGGCGTTCTCCAGGGTGCAAGTCGCTCCTTGCAGCACTCGGCATACAGCCGCGACCGTTGGTCGCGCCGAAGACGCCGCTTTCTCGAAGACCTCGGGAGGCGCGACCAACGGTCGCGGCTTTATGCCGGAAGCGTCCCACGATTCGGCTCCGACGGGCCAATTACCGTCCGCCGACGAAGATAATCGGCGTCGGTGACCCGAAGCCGCCTGTCGGGCGATCTGTGGCCTGGGACGGCTCGGTCTTGTTGGAGACGAATGCGACGTGCCCATCGGCGTAGAAGAGATTTCGGCCAAGCCCGCCGTGGTATTCGACAGACTGGTCCGGCAACATAGCGCTGGGAGCGTCGGCCAAGAGTGCCTCGGCGATCGGCGGTTCATGGCCGATGCCACGTTGTGTCCCGTCACGCCACGTGCCGGCCCAGTCCCCCACAAGGTCATCCGTTGGCCGAGACAACGGTCTCGGCGACGCCGTGACATCGGCAGGCGTCAGCCGGGCGGGGCCAGGAAAAGCGACGCCCCGCGACGGACGGAAAAAGGAAGCGTTGGGCTCGCCGCCTTGGGACGCCAACCAGCAGTCGGCGCAAAGGCCTGCGCCAGCGTTTGGGCCGAACTGTTCGCGAAGCTGGACGGCAGCCAACATGCCCGCCTCAGTCAATTGCCCGTGAGCGGCCAAGCGAGGCAAAATGGCTCGCTGCCGCGATCCGTGGTCAGCCAGGGCGAGCCCAAACTGCCTCATGCCATCTTGGCAGGAAGCCACGCGCGCATAAAAACGGCTGCCGTTGATGGCCGGCAGCAGGAGAAAAAGGGCCAGCATTAGTACGGCGCCGATGGCCGTCACGTCAGCCCAGCCAAACTGCGGTACATAACCCGAAGAGACCGGAGCCGGGCTCATCGCCATAACCGGCGAGGGCGTCCTAGCCGGCGGGGGCCCAAACGCTGCAACAAGTCGACACGTTCGTTCCGCCAGGCCGGCCGGCGGCTCGAAGTCCGGTCTCAGGGCATCGAGCGGGGCCAAACGCCGCCGCCAAGCGACGAGCGCCCGGCGGCGTTCTTCATCGTGCTCTAAACGCGCCTCCAACCACTGCTGTTCGTCGTCATCCAATGCTCCGAGCAGGTGGCCAATCAATTGTTGGTTCATGGACTCAGTCATGCGGAAGCACTCGGTGAAGGGGCCCGATCCCTCTCAGGCCGGCCGCGCGAAGCGGCCGGCAATCTCAATCCGGTTGGTCGCCGTAATAACGCGACCAAAAGACCGTAGGACGGATTTCCCAATCCGTCCCTGAACTGGACGGACTAGGAAGTCCGTCCTACGACGCAATCACGCAACCTATCTTGTGACGACTCCTTAGCGTGGCAGGCTAACATGTGCAATGGACTCGGTGAGTTTCGTTAGCGCCGCGTGCAGCCGGCTCTTGACTGTTCCGACGGGCACGGACAGGACTTCGGCCGCCTCGCGATATTTCATCCCTTGGAAGTAAACCAGGATAACCGCCTGCCGACACAGGCTCGGCAATGCGTCGACCGCTCGGCGAAGCGACTCGTTTTCTTCCGCCACTTCGGCGCCGGCGTCCGGACCATCGGCCGACATCCCAAGGATATCGGCCAAAGTGCCGCTCTCGCCCTCCGAGTTTCCGTGCGGAATGCGATCCAGACTCATCATACGCTGTCGCCGATTGCGCCGTTGTGAGTCGATTGCCTGGTTGACGGCGATGGTATAAAGCCACGGACGCACCTTCCGCCCCGGCTCGAACTGGTCGCACTTCAAGTGGACCTGGAGGAACGTCTGTTGAAAGACGTCCTCGGCCATTCCTGCGTCGCCGAGGTAGTGCCGCAGATAGCCGTACAGTTCCTTCTCGTAACGGCGGACCAGCTCCTCAAACACCTTGCCATCGCGCTCGGAGCAGTAGCTCAGCAGCAATTTTTCATCACTCCAAGCCGGCAAGGGATTGGGGCCACAGGCACGCACTCGCGGTTGTTCGATTGTGCCGTTCATTTTTGCTACGCATCCGTGAAGAAAAGGGTTCGCATCCATCCGGAAACCGACGTCAATCGCGGTTGCCCAGGGGACGGCCCCTCTCGACCTCAGTATTTTACGTACTCGGGCCACCACCGAGCTAGCGGCCTTGTGAGGTAGAAGAGTGATCCGAGCCTCGTGACATCCGACGGCTCCCTAGCACTGCATTTGGCGTGCCTAATCGTCGCAATCGCTACTGGCCGACCGCTCGACAAAATCCAATCTCGCCGCAAGTGCTTGCCACACAATAGCCTACGATCGCCAGCCACGCCGTCCAGCAAGCCGACTGTTCCGACAGGAGGTTACCGGAGCCGTGAAATTCTTGCCATCGCTTACACGACACCAGCCTATCGAACCGATTTTGGCAGTCGCTTCTTGGGAGGACGGATTCCTAGTCCGCATTTCTCACCGAGGCGTAGGGTGGGTCAAGCAAACCAAGGCGGTGGTGGGGCTTCCGTCGCAGCAACTCGTCCTGCATATTGACAGAGTGCAAATCATCGTTGATTGGTTTGCGCAGCCCCACCATGTCTTTGCGACGTCGACCCACCCTACGGTGAGAATTGCGGTCTAGTCCGTCCTAAAGCTGGACGGACTGGGAAGTCCGTCCTACGGCACGATTGCGCAACCCATTATGTGACAATTGCTAAGGAACGGGATCGTTCCACTCGGGCCGACCATACTTCTCGGCAACGAGTCGGGCCGTCCGGGCCGCGGGCCAGTCCTCGATCGCGCGATCGGCGCCGCACCCTTCCCGCAACAATCCGCGAAGCGTCTGGCCGGTCATCGGCAGATTCGTCAGAAACTGTCCGTGGGAACGGCCGGCCCGATAGTCCGGAGTTCGCGGCGGCATAGCGAGGCATTTCTCGACCAGCCGCAGCGAAAAATCGTACAACAGTGTTCCATGATACAGCAAATGCTCGCGGTGGCATCGGACGCTGTTGCCCGAAAACTTCCGACCATCGAGGGCCAGATCACTCGTTCCGCAGCAGTGGACGCCGGGCGCATGCCGCCGAATCGCTCCGATGAGCATGCCCAAGACCGAGCGATGGGCCTGGCCGAGGGATCGCAACTCAGGCCGCCGGCGATAGCTGAGCACGAGAGCGTACATCAGGCAGCCCCGGCCGGCCACGATGGCAGCGCCGCCGCTGACTCGCCGCACAATGGGCACGCCCAACCGGCGGCATTCGTCACGGCGAACCTCGACGGCAATCTGCGATGACCGGCCGACAACAACAATCGGTTCGGGCGACTCCCAAAGCCGGAGCGTCTCCAGAGGCTCGCCGCAGGCCTCGGCCTCATCGAGCAACGCCTCGTCCAGCGCCAAGTTCTCCGCCGGGGTCGGCAGCGTAAGGTCCACGTATCGCATTTCAACGCGAGTCACTGCTCAGCGTTCCGCCGAGCCGCCCACTGCTTCTCCATCGCGAGGCCCAGCGCCTGCTCGGCCTCGGGCAATCGGCCGGCACGCTGGCAAATCAGGCTCATCGCCATGTAGCTGAACGAGTCGTCCGGTTCGAGTTCGCAGACCTTTTGCGCCTCCTGGATGGCCTCGTCCTGCCGACCGAGCTTGCCATAGAAGACGCTCAGGGCGGCGTGGCCCAGGGCGTAATCCGGATGATCGGCGATGAGCGCTTCCAGCTTGCCGACCGCTTCCTCCAAGTTGCCCGCTTGCTGCAGGTTAATGGCTTCATCGTATCGCTCGTGAACGGCGGGCATCGCAGGGGCTCCCATGATTCGATTGCGGATTTTCTATCGACTTTCAGTGTACCCGGCAAACGGTCCCGCGGAAACCGCCCCCAACGCGGGACATCACAAGGGTGTTCGTAGTTCCGGCTCCGAGTGAAGCCGCCGCCTAGTGCGCAATTCTCACCGTAGGGTGGGTCGACGTCGCAAGTACATGGTGGGGCTTCGCAAACCAATCAACGGTGATTTGCACTCTGTCGATTTGC
>JBDKUC010000006.1:0-6483 GCA_039679885.1 Thermoguttaceae bacterium
GAAAATCGAGCGCCCGGGCGTTAAACACGCGGGTCTTGCGGGCGTGCCATCGCGTCGGCTATATCGATTCGGGATGACTGTCGCCAGCACTGACGGCAAGGCCAAGTTGGAGTTGGCGCAGACCGTCCGTCACAGTCCCACCGAGGGCGCGAAGCCGCCGAAGGGAGCGGTGGTTCTCTTTGATGGCACGACCGCGGACAACTTCGTCGACGGCAAGCTGACGGCAGACAAGAACCTGATGTGCGGCGCGACGACGAAGCAGAAGTTCGACGACTACACGTTGCACCTCGAGTTCCGGCTGTCGTACATGCCAGAGGCCCGCGAGCAAGCGCGGAGCAACAGCGGCGTCTATCTGCACGACTGCTACGAGATTCAGGTGCTCGATTCGTTCGGGCTCGAGGGAAAGGACAACGAATGCGGCGGCTTCTATCAGCTTCGCAAGCCGGACGTGAACATGTGCTATCCGCCGCTGACCTGGCAGACGTACGACGTGGACTTCACCGCCCCGCGCTATCAGGACGGCAAGAAGACGGCCAACGCCCGGGTCATGGTGCGGCACAATGGCGTGGTGATTCACCCCGACTTCGAGCTGTCGCACGCCACGCCCGGCCGGCAGCCGGAAGGCCCCGGCCCGCGGCCGATCTACCTGCAAGGACACGGCAACAAGGTCGAGTACCGGAACATCTGGGTGAAGGAAAAGACGGCCGATTAGCTGCTTGAGAACGGCTTGGCCGGACCGGTAGAATGAGGTGAGCCGGTGCGGTTCGACCGGCTGCGCAAGGAGACCTGGCCATGAGCGCTGGCGTGCTGAAGAGCGATCTGGAGAAGTCAACGATGGGCGTCTTCCGTGTCCCGGTTCGCATGAGCAACATGCTCAATCCGTATTTGCCGGAGGCCGAACGCGGCGAGGATGT
This sequence comes from Thermoguttaceae bacterium, assembly GCA_039679885.1. GTDB lineage: Bacteria > Planctomycetota > Planctomycetia > Pirellulales > Thermoguttaceae > JAJFUI01. The sequence continues at coordinate 915 of JBDKUC010000006.1, forward strand.
CGAGTGCGAGATGACGGTCGACACGGGGGCGGCGAACTTGGCCATTCCCGCCGAGCTTGTGGAGAAATTGCGTCTCAAACCGCTCGATACGGCGGTGGTGCGCACGGCCGACGGCGCGAGGCACGAGTACCGCATCTGCGGCATCGTCGAGTTGGAGGTGCAGGGCCGGAAGTGCCAGGTGCGGGCGATCGAACTGCCGCGCGGCGCCAGGCCGCTCTTGGGTGCGATTCCTTTGGAAGAAATGGATTGGCACGTTTCGCCGCTCGAGGGGAAGCTGCTGCCGAACCCGGAATCGCCCGACCGGGCGCTGTTGCCGCTGCTTTGAAAGTCGCCGATGCCGACCGAGTTGTCCCTGTTGACGCTGACCGCTGCGACGATTGCCTTTTGCCACACGGTGGTCGGGCCGGATCATTATTTGCCGTTCATCGTGATGTCGCGGCTGGGCGGGTGGTCGATGCCGAAGACGGCGTTGATCACGCTCCTGTGCGGCTTGGGGCACGTGCTGGGCTCCGTCGCGCTGGGCGTCGTCGGCATCGCGTTGGGCGTCGCCTTGGCGAAGCTCCAGGCGATCGACGTCTTCCGCGGCGACTTGGCCGCCCGACTGCTGACCGCTTTCGGCTTGGTCTATTTCGTTTGGGGCCTGCGGCGAGCCATCCGCAACCGCCCGCATACGCACGAGCACATGCACTCGGACGGGCATGAGCATGCGCACGAGCACGTTCATCGGCAGGCGCACACGCACGTCCACGCGTCGGACGAGACTGGGCGGATGACGCCGTGGGTGTTGTTTACGATCTTCGTTTTCGGTCCTTGCGAGGTGCTGATTCCGCTGCTGATGTGCGCGGCGGCGCACCACAGCGCGATCGAGGTGGCGATGGTGACCGCCGTGTTTGGCGTGATTACCATCGGGACGATGCTCGGTTTGGTGCTGGTTGCGGCCTACAGCGGTCGAGCGATTCCGCTTGGCAAGCTGGATCGCTACAACCACGCCCTGGCCGGCGCCGCGTTGTTCCTCTGCGGCGTGTCGATCCAGTGCCTGGGGCTTTAGGAGTCGCGGCGGCGCCATGCGTGCCGCTGGCTTTTCCAGTGCTTGGACAAAAACGAAGACGCTAAGCGGAGCTTCAGCAAATGATGAGACCTCAGACCATCTACAAGTTGGAAGCGATGTCGCCGGACGTCCCGAAGTACGAGGCATTCGCCTTCAAGGAAGACAAGTCGTTCTTGGGCAATGACTGGTTGTGGGAGGATTTCCGTCCGCTCAATTATGGCACGCGCGATCTGGCGACCACGAGATTGGCGGCCGTGTGGAAGCCTTTGGAAGTGATCGGACGGGTGCGCAAATGCAACGACTATCCTTGTTCAGGCTCGCCGCCAATCTTCAGTCAGCGAGCGGTGGACGCCCTGCGAGATTTGCTGGAGCCAAACGGAGAACTGTTGCCATTGGTGTCGAAACTTGGCAACTATTACGCCTACAACATTACGACCCTAGTGGATGCACTCGATCGTAACCGCTCGCAAATCGAATGGCTCAAAGACCAGGTGATCGCCGGCACGATCGAACGTTATGAGTTCATTCCAGAGAGATTGGAAGGGCTGTCGGTCTTTCGAATTATCGAAAGTTGGACAGACGTCTACATTACCGAGGCCTTTGCGGCGCGCGTGCGTGAATGCCATCTTGACGGATTCAACATGATTCCTGTGTGGCCGCTCCCACAGGAAGTCAGTTGGGAAGACTTGCGACGAGAGTCCTGGCGGAAGCAAGAAGGGAAGGAATCGCCGAAAGCCCTGCCCATCAAGGGCAATACGGTGCTGCTGCGATTGCCGTTGGCCGGCAAAGGCGACGAGCCGAGTGCGGCCGAGAAGACGCAGGTCGACCGGTTGATGGACGAATTGGACGCCCTGCTGGCCGATCCGGACGCGACGACGCCTTCGGCCGGAAGCCTTGAGGGCAGCGAATACGTCGCGGGCGAGTGCAGGCTGTTCCTGAGTTGTCCAGATGCCGACGCGCTGGTCGTCCGGCTCTGGCCTTGGCTGAAAGCCCTGCGATGGAACGGCAACGTCTGGGTGATGAAGCGATGGGGCGAGTATGTCGACGTATCGGCCCCCGAGGAATATGTCGATCTCAGCGCCGCTTCGCCGCCGCAATCGACCATTCCACGACGCAAGGCGAAGAAGCTGGCGGAACTTGGGGTGCGGGACCGACCGCTGACCAACAGCGAGGCCCAGGAGGTCGAGTCATTCACGGCAAAGGGGCTTGAGCTGGTCGGACTGGAGCCCGACGCGGAGCCGGATCACATCGTTGAGAGGATACAGACCTGGCTGGAAGACCACCGCGCTGGCACGAATCGTTCGCCAATGAACGACGGCGATACGGCGTTGGCGTTGGGGTGCGCCTGGGGGCTCGCTGTCTGCCGCAAGCTGGATTGGCAGTGGGTGGCGATCGATCGGCGCAAGCGGGAGATCTACGGCGTGGTGTCTCCAAAGCGGGAATATGCGGTCTATCCGATGCAGAACATGCACGCGATCTTGTTGACTCCGGCGATGGGCATCGGCGCGTTGAAGGTCTACAACCTAGTTAAGCACGTTATGCGGAAGACTCGCCTTGAACCGTTCAGCTACCAAACCGTTGACTGAGGATGCCACTGCCAACCGCGGCGGCGTAATGTGTGCCACTGGCTTCGCCAGTGTTTGGCGATGAACGTCCTGGGGCGTTGCGGGCTGCGGCGCGGCACATCGAGAGATTGGGCGGCGTTGTCACGACCGTTGCCCGAATGACGGCCGACGGGGTTCGTTTTTCAACGGGCACCGGCAGAGCCAGTGGCACTCTTTAACAGTGCCACCCCGCCGCAACGTCTAGCATGTCAATAACAATACCCGGTAATGATGCTACAGACTCATCAATACGGTGCTTTGATCGGCTCAAAGGTGAGTGGATTGAAATCGTAAAGCTCATTTACTGAACCAAGCCCGTTCGATGTCATGCGTGATGTCGATAGTACGCCGTTGTGAATCCAGACCAAACGTTCACCGTCGAGGTCAGCCCATTCCCACTCGGGAAAGTCCAGGTCAATCTTGCGTTCAGCATGATGGAGGCTGTGCGTATCGAAATAGCAGCCTTTTCCCGGCGGTGGGGTGATTGTTGCATGGGCGGTTTTGCGAAGCATCCAGCCTTTCGGCAAGTTCTTTTCAAAGATTGAGTTACCGTTCTCCTTGTCTTTGCCGTGGCCGATCAGCTTCCAACCGTCACGCTGCAACCGAATGTAGTAAACGCCTGGGCATTCACCGCCGTAGTTCTCGTGAAAGGGGAACTTCTTGTGTTCCGATAAGCCGCTCGGAACTTCAAGTGCCTCATGCCCGAACATGAAGACATTGAGCCAGTATTTGGAGTCGGTCATAAAAAGCCCGCCTCCGTTCCAACCGCTGCCATTCGCCCAGAGGCCGATTGCCTTGAGGTAAGGTGTTCGAGAGATGGCGGTCCACGATCCCTTGACCTTCGACGACCGCTTCCCATTCATGGCAAAGTAGATGAAGTGCTTTCCATCAGGAGAAAGGTCGCAACGCCGTTCGTAGATTCTGCCACGAAGCCATTGGCCAAGCGCAAATGTGTCCCGTTTCCGATCCCAGAGCATCGTGCAGACTGCTTTGGATGGGCCACGACGGATAACGATTGCTGTTTCCGCCTCACGGGCGAGGATGATATGGACTCGTGCTGGATGTGGCATGGTATCTGATGGCTTGGAAATGAAGGCCAACCGGGAAATCTCCTGGATGTCCACCCAACATATCTCGTTTCTCTGGATCAAGCAGCGGGTGAACGAGTCTCTTGACCAACACCCTCAACACACCGGCGATCCACAAAAGCATTTATCCTACAAATCTCGAATAGAAGGACAATCGTCTTCGGCTGTTTTCAACTGAATGAAGGCCATGTGGCTAACCGATTTCGCTGTGTGCCACTTGGCTTTGCCAGTGTTGGGCGGGCGACGAAGGTTCTGGGCCCTACGGGCGCGGCACATCGAGAGATTGGGCGGCGTTGTCACGAACCGTTGCGCGAATGACGGCCGGCGGAGTCATTTTCCAACGGGCAGGCCGCCGTTGTCTACTCCACGCACTTTCCCAACGCACCTATCTTCCAAGACAGATAATACTCCACGCACGTCAGCCAAACTGAACAGCTTCACGTTAATCACAAGTGGTGCAACACCGCTGTCATTCGAGCGAATGACGAGCCTGTAGAAACCGGGACATCTTACCCTTTCCTTGAAGGAATCTTGCACGCCGACATCGAGACAAAAGCTCTCCACGGCCGAAAACGCGATACTCTTCCTGCCAAGCAATGTGTGATAGAGTAGCCCTTTATCAGACAAATCTATCCAGTTTGACCGAATCCAAGTGTGCGTTGCTACCAAGGCAAAACAAAACACGACAATCACGTCCCATGCCCGAATTCCCCGTAGGGCGGAGGCCGCGCCAATTAACACAAGAGGAGCGAAGAACACGCCGTCAAGCACAATGTAGGTCGACAGACAAGGGCGCAGCCTAAGGCCACTCGCGTATGCCGCTGTATCCATGAGACCCTCGACTCGAATAACCGTGAGTCAGACCTGCAATTCGCCAAACGACGGCCGACCGCCCGCACAACGGGCAACGTGCTGTTTAAGACGGTCCTACGACGCGGCCCGGGGGTCCTTGTCGCGGCCGCGGACATCGGCGCCCGTGGCCAGTTCGTAGGTGACGGTCTGTCCTTCCTGCAACTCGTCGAACTTGCCCTCGGCCACGACCGAGTGATGGAAGAAGATGTCGCCGCCAGCGGCCGAGATAAAGCCGAAGCCACGATCCGCAGCGAGTTTTTTGACAGTACCCTGCGGCATCGCAACCACTCCTGAGAAACGAACGTCACCCGCGATCGGCGGTCTCGGGCGAGCCGTCGGCTACTTCCCGCTCTTTCCTTTGTCCTGCATCCGCTTTTCGACGAACGCCTCGGCGTCTTCCTTGCTCTTGAACGGGCCGCCGATTTTCTTCGGCTCGACCTTCACCGGTTTCTGGCCTTGGAACTTTTCTTTTCGCTTCGCGGCTTCCTTCTTGTCCTGATTGTATTTGGCCACTTCCTGAGCGTACTGGGTCTGGGCGGCCTTCTTCGCCGAAACATATTCGGACGAGGTCATCACTTGCACTTCTTCGCCGGTCTGAACGGCGACGAAACGCTCCTGCTTGACGCCTCCGGCCGGGGCATGCCGCCCTTGCGCGTTTGCGTTCCAAACGCCTGAAATGCCCACGAGTCCCAGAACCACGGTCACCGCCAACCAACCCAACGGCCTCTTCATCGGACGATCTCCAATAGGGAACCAAACAGCAAACGGATGTGAACGGCGGCCCAGACCGCCAGACAAGTATTGCGTCGGCGTGGCGGAACGCAAATGGCTCTTTTGGGTGGAATGCCCACCGGCCGCGGCTCGCGGTCGTGGCGGAGGCCCTCGTTTCCCGACGATCTCGGGCGTTCACCTCGCCTTGGCCAACTCGGTGTCGAGATACTTCACGGCCGCCTGAAGCTGCCGATCGACCGTGGCCG
>JBDKUC010000295.1:0-6221 GCA_039679885.1 Thermoguttaceae bacterium
CGTGGCCTCGACAAAACCGGGATGATTGTAGAAGAGCCGGAGCTTGTCGATCGGGGGCGCGGCCGGACCAACGGCTTGCCGCGCACGTTCGATGTCTTCGCGATACTGCCGGCAGCCGGGATAGGAACCGAATGCGGAGGTGGCCAGCGCCAACGCACGACGGACTCCATCGTCGGCCATCTGACGAACCGTGTCTTCGAGAAACGGATGCCAGTGGCGGTTGCCCCAGTAGACCGTCAGCGGCGGGCCGGCAACAACTCCCCTCTCCGTTTGGGAGAGGGGCTGGGGGTGAGGGCTGCTCAGCGGCAGTCCCCCGGCGTTCAATTCTGCGATCACCGCGGCCAGCAGGGCATGGCTCTGCGCGTTGATCGGGCTGACGCCCCCGAACAACTCGTAGTGCTGAGCGACCTCGTGCAGCCGTTCTGGCGGGATGCGTCTGCCCGCGGCGACGTGCTCCAGAAACGGCGTCACGTCGTCCGAATGCTCGGGACCGCCGAACGACACGAGCAGGAGAGCGTCGTAGGAAGGGGGACAGTCCGAAGCTCGATTTCGAATTTCGGATTTCGGACTTCCTTCGTCATTTCGCTTTTTCCGCGGCAGCTTCCATCGCGTTCAGCTCGGCGATCAACACACGCAGAAACGGCTCGACGTCGGTTACGAGCCCGACGGTCTGGAACGAGCCGCGATCGGCCAGCTTGATGACGGTCGACGGGTTGATGTCGACGCACACGACCTTGACCCAGGCGGGCAGCAGGTTGCCGACCGCGATCGAGTGGAGCGTCGTGGCGATCATCAGGCAGAAGCTCACTTCGCGAATCTTCTCTCGCATCCGCTGTTGGGCGACCATCGTGTCGGTGATGACGTCGGGCAGTGGGCCGTCGTCGCGAATGCTGCCGGCCAGGACATAATCGACGCCCTGGCGAACGCACTCGCACATGATGCCCGAGCGGAGCACGCCGGTTTCGACGGCCTGACGGATGCCGCCGGCCCGGCGGATGCGGTTGATCGCGCGGAGGTGATGTTCATGGCCTGCCTCGGCCAGCCCACCGTGATCCAAGTAGACGCCGAGGCTTGTGCCGAACAGGGCCTGCTCGATGTCGTGCGTGGCGAGGGCGTTTCCGGCGAATAGGACGTTGACGTAGCCGCGGCGGATCAACTCCTGAACCGACGCGCCGCTGCCGGTGTGGACGATGGCCGGCCCACCGACGAGCAGCGTCTTGCCGCCGGCCGCGCGGGTGTCGAACAGCGTCTGGGCGATCTCGCGAATGGCCGCGCCTTTGGGCTTCTCGGTCGAAACGCTGCTGTCCATGAAGGCGAATTCTTGCGGGTCGCGGGGCCGCTGCTCGGGGAAGACACGCACCCCGGCATGTCCTGCGACAATGGAATCGCCGCGACGCACGTCGGTCATCGCCACGCAGCGGGCGGTCTTCTTCGCCGCGTCGACGAGGATGCCGCAGTCCATTTCCTGATCGGCCACGGGAACCCACTCGCCGCCGAGCCGAACCTCGGTCCGCTGATTGGTCGTGCTGTAGAAGCCCTCGGGAAAGGCCCCCTCGATGTCGGCGACGGCCAGCGTGCAGTCCTGAATCGAGGTCGGCACGGCCCCGTGGTCGGCCAGTTTCGCCACGATCAGGTCGAGGGTCTTTTGGTCAGGCGCCTCGACGCCGATCAACGCATAGCTCGGGTCGTATTTGGCTTGGCCGATCGTCACCCGCTTGATCTGGAATGTCCCGCCGTTGGCCAGGATCAGGTCCATCACCTTCGGCAGGATCAAGCTGTCGATGATGTGCCCACGAAGTTCGACCTCTTCGACGTGGGGCGACGGTTTCTGCGGCGAATTGCTTACCATGAAATCCTCCAACGCTAAGTGACGTCCGGCCGGAGACTTCGCGAAGCGTAACAGACCCACCATCGCGGGTCAAGAAGAGCATCCGCAACGTGATCGGCGACGGAGCGTGCAAGTTGCACTTTGTGATTTCTAGGGCGAGCATTCATGAACGACATGCATATTCACATGCCCGTTCACGGGCATTTCCGCCGCAGGCGGTTTTAGGCCCGTGCTTTAGCACGGGTTTGCTGGCGTGATCGGCTTCCTGCAATCAGACTCGCCTGTCACGCCCGTTGACGGGCGTCCTGCCGGTTGGCTGACAGGAGGCCCGTAAACGGGCCTGACGAATTGGCCGAATCGCCCATCCCCTCAACCCGGCGTGAACGCCGGGCCTCAACCGCCTTCGGCGGACAAGGGGCGTAAACGCCCCTGCAAATGGCAACTTGCACCCGGCGGCGTAGTCTCGTTCACCGAGCGTCAGCCTTTGCGAGATTCCTCCAGCGCGACGACTCGTGGACCGTCTCTTTGCCATCGACGACCTGAACCATCAGGCCGGCGGCGCCCGGCGTGTCTTCGATCAACTTCATGCCTTGTTCGGGACCGAGCACCGCGGCGGCCGACGAGAGTCCGTCGGTGCTCAAGCCGTCGCGTCCGACGACGGTCACGCTCATCCGTCCCGTCAGGGGCCTGCCCGTCCGGGGATCGATCAAATGCGAGTAGCGGACGCCGTTGATCGTGGCATGTTGCCAGAGATCGCCGGAGGTCGAGACGCCGCCGCCCGAGAGCGAGAGATACTCGCGTGGGGGGCGGCCGACGTCGGGCGGGGCGATGCCGACGGTCCAGCCCCGCTTGCCGGGCGGCGGATCGCCCAGGGCCAGGTTTCCGCCGGCCTCGATCATTGCGACGGTGAAGCCGCGCCGTCGCAGCTCCCGCATGCCCTCATCGACGGCGTAGCCTTTGGCGATTCCCCCCAGATCGAGCCGCATGTTCGGCCGCAGCAACTCGACGGCCTGGTGTTGGTCGCGAAGACGGACGAAACGGTAGCCAACGCGCTGGCGGGCCGACGCAATCGACTCCGGCCGCGGCAGCTCTTTCGTGCGCCGGGCGTTTCGCCAGAGGTGGACGATCGGTCCGACGGTGACGTCGAACGCGCCGGCCGATTGCTCCGAGAGTTGCTGGGCACGGACCAGCACTCGCCATAGATCATCGCTGACGCGAACCGCGCGCCCCTCCGACGACGCGTCGCACAGACGCCGAAGCTCGCTCTTCGCGTCGTAATCGCTAAGGATTGAATTGAGCTGATGGAACCGGGCGAGCGCTGCGTGAGCGGCGTCGGCGGCCGTTGCATTGTCCGCGCCAAACAGTACAATCTTGATTGGCACGGCCATCTCGACGCCGGTGAACTCGAAGCGTTGTTTTCTGGCGTGGAGAGCGTTCGCATCGCCGTTTTTCGGCGTTTCGTCCCGTTCGGTCGCGCCGGTCGGCGTTACAACCAGGGCCAGCGTGACGAGCCCCAGCACTAGGGCGCTTTGTGTAGCCGTTACCATCCGCTCTAGCCCGCCCATGCAAGTGTGCCCTTTCGCCATTGGAAGCCCCTCTCCGCATCAAACACCAAGAGGACAGCTAAATGACTAGCGTAATGCACCGCCGGTACTCTCTGCAACTGTGTCTCGCCGCCGTTCTGGCGATGCTGGCGGCCTGCCGGCCGGCCTGGGCGGCCGAGCAGCCCAAGGCCAAGGCGGAGTCACCGACGGCCAAGAAGGTGCAGGGCTCGAAGCCGTTCGACTTCGAGTGGCCGCTCGAGCCGGCGGTCACGTTCATGCTCAAGCCGGTCGAGAATCCCGCCTCCGTGGCCAGCGACGAGCAGGGCATGAAGCCGTACACCGAGAAGGTCATCAGCACCGAGGTCAAGTTCGAGATGCTGCCGATCCACGGCGGGACGTTCAAGATGGGGAGCCCCGCGACGGAGAAGGACCGCAATGCGGACGAGGGGCCACAGGTCGAAGCGAAGATCGAGCCATTCTGGATGGGCAAATGCGAGGTGACCTGGGCCGAGTATGAACAGTGGGGCCTCGGCCTCGACAAACAGCGTCGCAAGACGCTGAAGATCGACCCGACGCCCTGGGACAAGAAGGCTGACGCCCTGGCCAGCCCGACCCATCCATACGCCGACATGAGCTTCAGCATGGGCAAGGAAGGCTATCCAGCCATTTGCATGACCCAATTCGCCGCCAAGATGTACTGCCGCTGGCTCTCGGCCAAGACAGGCCGGTACTACCGGCTGCCGACCGAGGCCGAATGGGAGTACGCCTGCCGCGCTGGCACGGACACGGCCTACTCGTTCGGCAACACCCCTAAGAAGCTCGACGCCTACTGTTGGTATGAAGGCAACAGCGACGAGAAGTATCACAAGGTCGGCAAGAAGAAGCCCAACGCGTGGGGTCTCTATGACATGCACGGCAACGTGGCCGAGTGGTGCCTCGATCAGTACTCGGCGGACCGCTACAAGCAGCTTGTCGGCAAGCCTTTCGACAACATTCCGCTGCAGGTGACCAAGGCCTATCCGCAGGTGGTCCGTGGCGGCGCCTGGACGGACGAGGCCCCCGCGTTGCGGAGCGCCGCACGCCGCGGATCGGCCAAGGACTGGAAGGCGCAAGACCCCCAGATTCCGCAGAGCATCTGGTATCATACGGACGCCAATTTCGTCGGGTTCCGCATCGTTCGCCCCCTGCGAACGCCCACGGCCGAGGAAGCCGCCAAGTACGAGGTGACCGACTTCGAGAAGGAAGAATATCTCGACTACCGGAAGGCCACCGCCGGAAAGCGGTAAGTCGAGAGCTGCCAACTGCTCCACTGCCGACTGCTCCACTGCCCACTGTCCCCTGCCCACTGATCCCAAGGAGCCTTCCGATGGCCAATCTGAGCAAACCTTCCCGTCGCGAGTTTCTCAAGGGAGCAACGGTTGCTGCGGCAGGCGTTGCCCTGTCTGGTGGGCTGAGCTTCGCTCGGGCCGCGCATGCCTCTGGCGGTGACGAGTTGAAAGTCGCGCTGGTTGGCTGCGGTGGCCGCGGCGCCGGCGCGGCCCAGCAGTGTCTCGCCTCCTGCGAGAACGTCCGGCTCATCGCCGTGGCCGACGCCTTCGAGGATCGCGCGAAAGGCTGCCTGGCCCAACTGCGGAAGGACCAGGAACTGGTCGAGAAGAAGCGGATCGACCGGATCGACGTGCCCGAAGATCGTGTCTTTGTCGGTTTCGACGCCTACGAGAAGGCGCTGGCCGCCGGAGCAGACATCGTGCTGCTGGCCACGCCGCCGGGCTTCCGCCCGATCCACTACGCGGCTGCGATCGCCGCCGGCAAGCACGTCTTCATGGAGAAGCCCGTTTGCGTCGACGCTCCGGGGTTCCGCTCGGTGATGGCGAGCAACAAGACGGCCGACGAGAGGGGGCTTAAGGTCAGCGTGGGTCTCCAACGACGCCACAGCAAGGACTTTGTCGGCCCGGTCAAGAAGATTCAAGACGGCTCGCTGGGCCGAATTGTGGCGATGCGGGCGTACTGGAACGGCGGGCCCATCTGGATCCGCGAGCGTCAGCCGGGCCAGACCGAGATGGAATACCAGATGCGGAACTGGTACCACTTCGTGTGGCTCTGCGGCGACCACATCTGCGAGCAGCACGTCCACAACCTCGACGTCTGCAATTGGATCAAAGGCGATCATCCGATCGAGGCCAACGGCATGGGCAGTTGCCACTGCCGCGACAATCGCCACATCGGCCAAATCTACGACAATCACTTCGTCGAGTTCACCTATGCCGACGGCACGCGATTGCATAGCCAATGCCGCCAGCAGCTAGACACCTGGCCGATGGTCTCGCAGACGATCCAAGGCGACAAGGCGACAAAGACGCTGCCAAGCAACGGCGGCGACGGCTACACGCAGGAGCATGTCGATCTGGTCAACGCGATTCGCAGCGGCACGAAGCTCAACGACGGGTGGCATGCCGCGACGAGCACGTTCACGGCCGTGCTGGGCCGAATGGCGACGTACTCCGGCCAAGTCGTCAAGTGGGACGAAGCGGTCGCGAAGGGGCCCAACGAGATGCCGGCCCGATTCGCCTTTGACGCCGATCCGCCGGCGATGCCCGACAAGGACGGCAACTATCCGGTAGCCGTTCCCGGCCGGTACAAGGCGTATTAGGCCGCGGGGACCTTGGGTGGCATGCGTGGCGGGCCGAAGACACGCCCTTCGCTGCGCTCAGGGACGTGCCACTCTTGCCACCTCGCGTGCTCTCGTTCCCATGCAGAGCATGGGCACCAGATAAGGATCGCCGCCTAACCTGCAATTCTCACCGTAGGGTGGGTCGACGTCGCAAATATATGGTGGGGCTTCGCAAACC
>JBDKUC010000186.1:0-9510 GCA_039679885.1 Thermoguttaceae bacterium
TCAAGGCGAAGCTGGCGGCCTACGTCGCCCACGTCGAGCAGATGCTGACGCTCGCCAAGGTGCCCGACGCCAAGAAGGCGGCAGCCGACATCGTGGCCCTCGAAACCAGCATCGCCAAGGCCCATTGGACCAAGATCGAGTGCCGCGACTCGATCAAGACCTACAACAAGAAGACCCGCGCCGAATTGGCCACCCTGGCCCCGGGCTTTGATTGGGACCTTTACCTGCGGACCGTCGGCGCGGACCATGTGCAGGAGGTCATCGTCGAACAGCCTTCCTACGTCACCGCCATGGCCGGCCTCGTCGACACCGTGCCGCTGGACACTTGGAAGGTGTGGCTGAAGTGGAACGTCGTCCGTCGCTATGCGGGCTATCTGAACAACGCGATGGTGGACGCGAACTTCGCTTTCTATGGCAAGACGCTCCACGGCACCCCGGAGAACCGCGCGCGTTGGAAGCGAGCAGTCAGCGCGGTCGAAGGCTCGCTCGGCGAGGCGCTCGGCAAGATCTACGTCGAGCAGCATTTTCCGCCCGAGGCCAAGGCCCGGATGGACCAGTTGGTCGCCAACGTCATCGCGGCCTACGGTCGGGCGTTCAGGAACAACGACTGGATGAGTCCCGAGACGAAGCAGAAGGCGTTGACCAAGCTGGCCGCCTTCCGCCCCAAGATCGGCTATCCCTCGAAGTGGCGTGATTACTCCTCGCTGGAAATCCGCCGCGACGATCTGGTCGGCAACGTCAATCGCGCGACCGCCTACGAGTGGAACCGCATGTTGGCGAAGCTCGACAAGCCGGTCGACCGCGAAGAGTGGCACATGACCCCGCAGACGGTCAACGCCTACTACAGTCCCAATATGAACGAAATCGTGTTCCCCGCGGCGATCTTGCAGCCGCCGTTCTTCAATCAGGCGGCGGACGACGCCGTCAACTACGGCGGCATCGGGGCCGTCATCGGCCATGAAATCGGCCACGGCTTCGACGACCAAGGCTCGAAGTGGGACGGCGCCGGCAATCTGGCCGACTGGTGGACGCCGGCCGACCGCACGGAGTTCGACAAACGGGGTAACGCTCTCGCAGCACAGTACGATCGCTTCGAGCCCGTCCCCGGCTTCAAGATCAATGGCCGGTTTACGCTCGGCGAGAACATCGGCGACCTGAGTGGCATGACCATCGCCTACGCCGCGTATCGCGCGTCGGTGGACGGCAAGCAGGCGCCGGTCATCGACGGCCTGACCGGCGATCAGCGGTTCTTCATGGGCTTTGCCCAAGTCTGGCGGTGCAAGTACCGCGAGGACGATCTGAAGAACCGGCTGCTGACGGACCCGCACTCCCCGGCCGAATATCGCGCCAACGGCACGCCGCGGAACGTCGAGGGCTTCTACTCGGCCTTCGGCGTGAAGCCCGGCGACAAGATGTATCTGCCGCCGGAGCAACGGGTCAAGATTTGGTGACGTTGCGGGGCTTGAGATAGAAGTCAACGGTCGCAGTTGGGTGGCGTGCCCTGAGCAACGAAGGGCGTGGCAGAACGACGAACCACGCCCTTCGCTTGCGCAGGGACGTGCCACCTCGACCAGTCTATTTTTCCTTTGCAGAGCCTTCTGCGCTCCAGCCCCTACAGGCCCGTCGTGGCTGACCTGACGCTCGAAAACGTGACGAAGGTCTTTCCCGGCGGGCTGACGGCCGTTGCGGCCCTAAATCTGCACGCCGCGCCCGGCGAGTTCCTCGTGCTCGTCGGCCCTTCGGGCTGCGGCAAATCGACCACCCTGCGAATGATTGCAGGGCTCGAACCGATCACCACCGGAACGATCGGCATCGACGGCGCGACGGTCAACCGCCAGCGGCCGAAGGATCGCAATGTGGCGATGGTGTTCCAGAACCACGCGCTCTATCCGCACCTCAGCGTCCGCGGGAACCTGGCCTTTGGGCTCCGCCGGCGCGGCTGCCCACGGGACGAGACGGCTCGCCGCGTCGCTTGGGCGGCCGAGCTATTGGAGCTGACCTCGCTGCTCGACCGCAAGCCGCACACGCTTTCCGGCGGTCAGCGGCAGCGTGTCGCCCTGGGCCGTGCGGTCGTCCGGCGGCCCAAGCTCTTTCTGTTTGACGAGCCGCTCTCGAACCTCGACGCCCGGCTCCGCGTCGAGATGCGGGCCGAACTGAAACGCCTCCACGCGGCCCTCGGCGTCACGACGGTTTATGTCACGCACGACCACGAGGAAGCGATGACGCTGGGCCACCGCATCGCCGTGCTCCGCGCCGGGCGGTTGCAGCAGTGCGGCTCGCCGCTGGAGCTATACGAAAGGCCGGCCAACCGCTTCGTCGCCAGCTTCCTCGGCACGCCCACGATGAACTTCGTCGATGGCCGCCTCGCGAAAGACGACGCTGGGCAAAGCTGGTTCGAGTCGCCGCTGCTGCGAGTGCCCGTTCAGGATGCCCATCGGTGGCGCCTCGATGGCGCGTCGGCCGGCGTTTCGCTCGGCGTCCGGCCCGAGAATCTCGAACTGCTCCTCGACGAGGCCGCGAGCCAACCGTGGTGCATTTCGGGCGCGATCGACATCGTCGAGCCATTAGGCGGCCTGATGGACGTGCATCTGCGGACAGCCGATGGCCGGCGGCTAGTCTGCCGCACGTCCGCTCGCCCCATCGAACCCGGCCAGGGTGCGGCGTTTCGTCTCGATCCCGCGAAGATCCATCTCTTCCCGGCGGAAGGTTCGTGAGAGCGTGCCGAGGGCCGGTCATGTTCACTCTGGGCCCATAAAGCCGCGACCGGTGGTCGCGCCCCAGATGTTTTCGTGAATCCTGGCGTCTTCGGCCCGACCACCGGTCGCGGCTTTATGGTGGGGCTCGCTGCGCTCGACCCACCCTACCGTCTGCAAAGTCCGTTGCAGGCGTTCGTAGTTCCGCCTTTAGGCGGCAAATGACCGGCTAAAGCCGGAACTACGAACAACTTTGCAGTCGTCCTGGTCGGCAAACAGCGTGGCTGGTGCTCGTCGGGGCAGTCGGTATAATGGCGTCGCGTTCCACCTGTTGCAGACGATCAGCGATCCTCTTGCTGGAGACTTCTGTCATGAAGCGCCGCGAACTGCTGTTGGCCGCCGGGGCCGCTGCGATGAGCCTCTCCACGTTTCCTCTCGGTTGGGCCTCCGCGGAAGAGAAGAAGAAACAGAGGCTGCTCTACTTCACCCGCAGCGCCGGTTTCGTGCATCCGGCCGTCGACCGTCACGGCCAAGCACTGAGCTATTCCGAGAAGATGCTCAAGGACCTTGGCGCCAAACGCGGCCTCGATATCGTCTGCAGCCAGGACGGCGCCGTGTTCGACGGCGACTTGGACCAGTTCGACGCCTTCATCTTCTACACGTCCGGCGACCTCACGACAAAAGGCGAGCAGCCTCAGCCAGGCCAGCCGATGTCGGTCCAGGGCAAGAAGCGGTTCATTGACGCCGTGGCCGCCGGCAAGGGCTTCGTCGGCATCCACTCCGCCACCGACACCTTCCGCCAGCCCGGCCACGCGGTCGATCCCTACACGGCCATGCTGGGCGCGGAGTTCCTCATCCACCAGTCGCAGCAGAAGGCGACGATGCGAGTGACCGATCCGAAGTTCCCCGGCGCGCAGGACCTTGGACGCGGTTTCGCGATGGAAGAGGAGTGGTACACGTTTCACAAGTTTGCCCCCGATCTGCACGTGATCCTCGTCCAGGAAACGGACGGGATGCACGACCCGGTGTACCAGCGGCCGCCGTATCCGGCCACCTGGGCCCGGATGCAACAGAAAGGCCGCGTCTTCTATACCTCGATGGGCCACCGCGACGACGTCTGGACGAGTCCCAAGTTCCAGCAAGTGCTGCTGGGCGGCATCAACTGGGCGCTGAAAAACGTCGACGCCCCGGTGCCGTCGAACATTGGCCAAGTAACGCCCGGCGCGAACCGGTTGAAGAAGTAGCCGCGTTTGGCTACGGCAGAAGACATCGTCGCCGCGCCCGCATCGTGAGAAGTTGGGCCAGAAGGCCCAGGCCGAGCAGGACCTTGCCCAGGCCCGGCGGCTTGGCATCCCGACGAAGTGAGTTCTGACCGACTTGCCCTGCTCCCGGCCCGAGGCGACGCCGGAAAAAAACTTCGGCCCTCGCCCTTGACTCGGTCGGTCATCTTGAAAAAATACTAGTGGCAGGACCCGTCCTTAACAGGCGGTTGGCGGTTAAAGGCCAACCAATACTGGTCGCAGGATGGGTCTTGCTGTTTCTTGGGCCAATTTTTTGAGCCGAACGGTTCGTGGTCAGGCCAACGACCGGTCTGGGCGAATAGCGGCCACCGTCCCGCGGCGTAGTCTACCCGGCCGATCCGTGCCGGGGCGATGCTAAGCCCTGGTCGAGGCGGTGTTTGCCGCCGCTCTGTTTTTACTTTGTTTACTCGCCCACGACAAACCGGAATGGCAGTTGCTTCCATCTCGATCCGCGACTTGGGAGACGGTGCGCATGGACGGTCAAGGCTTTCAGCCGAGAAAACTCGTCATTCTCCGGGCACTCATGCTCGGGGACATGCTTTGTGCGGTCCCCGCGTTCAGGGCGTTGCGCGCTGCCTTCCCAAAAGCTCAGATCGTGCTCCTCGGCCTGCCATGGGCACGCGACTTCGTAATGCGTTTCCGGACGTATTTCGACGGATTCATTCCCTTTCCGGGCTATCCGGGCCTGCCGGAACGCGCCGTCGCCGTCCATGAACTGCCACGCTTTCTGGCAGGTGTCCAGCGACTTCAGTTTGACTGGGCGTTGCAGATGCACGGCGACGGCAGCTACGTCAATCCGCTCGTGGCCATGCTCGGCGCGCAGCGAGCCGCCGGCTACTACCGCAGTCAAGACTACTGTCCTGACCGGGACACTTTCCTTCCTTATCCGGACGCCGAACCGGAGGTCCGCCGACATCTCCGCCTGATGAAGTTCCTCGGCGTTCCGCTCCAGGGCGAGGACTTGGAGTTCCCCCTGACCGACGCCGATCGAAACGGTCTTGCCGCAATCCCCGACGCCGCCACGCTCCAGCCGAAGCAGTACGTCTGCATTCATCCCGGCGCGCGGTATGCCAGCCGCCGCTGGACGCCTGAGGGCTTCGCGCAGGTGGGCGATGCCCTGACCGCGGCCGGCTACGCGATCGTCCTTACCGGTTCCGCCGCCGAGTCCCCTTTGACCCAGGCCGTTGCCACAACGATGCAAGGACCGAGCCTGGACATGGCCGGGCGGACATCGCTCGGCGTCCTGGGCGCGCTGATCGAGAAAAGCCGGCTCGTCGTCACCAACGATACCGGCGTGTCACATCTCGCCGCCGCATTGAAAACCCCAAGCGTCGTCGTCGTGCTCGGTTCCGATCCCGCTCGCTGGGCGCCGTTGGACGGCCGGCGGCACCGCGTCGTGATGCAGCCGGTCGACTGTCGCCCTTGCCCGGCGCCGACGTGTCCGATCGGCATGCCTTGCGCGACCTCGCTGGCGCCGGACGTCGTGATCCGATCGGCCATGGCCCTGATGAAGGAGTCGCCATGACGTGCCCCCTGAGAGTCTTCACCTGGCACATTCACGGCAACTACCTCTGGTATTTGTCCTACACGGGCCACCACTTCTACCTTCCGGTCGATCGCACCAATCACCCCGGCTACGGCGGCCGCGGTCGAACGTTTCCGTTCGGTCACAATGTTCACGATGTCCCCGTCGACCAGATCGCTCGCTGCCCGTTCGACTGCATTCTGTACCAGCATCGGGACAACTGGGAGCGAGGGCGTCGATGGCTCAGCCCCTCGCAAGAGAAGCTGCCGAGCATTTACCTGGAGCACGACCCGCCGCTCGAATCCCCGACGGATGAACTGCACTGGTACGACAACCCGGCCGGGCTTCTGGTCCATGTGACGCCGTTCAACGCCCTGATGTGGGATAGCGGCCGCACGCCCTGCCGTGTCATCGAGCACGGCGTGCCTTGCCATCGCGACGTCGAGTACACCGGTGAAATCGCCCGCGGATTGACCGTCGCGAACAACCTGGGCGATCGTGGGCGGCGACTCGGGCCGGACGTCTTCGCCGAGGCCCGGCGACGCGTGCCGCTGGACCTGGTCGGCATGGGCTCGGAGCCGCTGGGCGGGCTCGGCGAAGTCCTCCCGCCGCAGTTGGCCGCCTTCGAGGCCCGTTACCGCTTCCTTTTCAACCCGATCCGCTACACGAGTCTCGGCCTGGCCGTCTGCGAGGCGATGATGCTGGGCATGCCGGTCGTCGGGCTGGCGACGACCGAAATGGCCTCCGCCGTCGTCAACGGCGTCACCGGCTTCATCGACACGTCCCTCGATCGCCTGATCGAGCCAATGCAATGGCTGCTTCGCGAGCCTGCCGAGGCACGCCGCATGGGCCGGCGGGCCCGGCAGCTCGCTCGAGAGCGTTTCAGCCTCGGTCGGTTCGTTCACGATTGGAACACGACGTTTGCCGACGTGACGAACACCGCCCCCCTTCGTAGGCCAAGGAGGCGCTATGCCGAGACGCATCGCAATGATTAGCGAACACGCCTCGCCCCTTGGCGCGCTCGGCGGCGTGGACGGCGGCGGCCAGAACGTCTATGTGGCCCAAGTCGCACGCCACCTGACTCAGGCAGGCCATGAGGTGGACGTCTTCACCCGCCGGGATAACGCCGGCGCGCCAACGATCGTCCAGCCCGCCGACCGGCTGCGCGTGATTCATGTCGACGCCGGGCCGCCACGGTTCGTCCCCAAGGAAGAGTTGCTGCCCTGGATGGACGAGTTCTCGGAGTTCATGCGACGGTTCATCCGCGACGAAGGCCAGTACGATCTGATCCACGCGAACTTCTTCATGTCGGGCTTGGTCGCGTGCCAGTTGAAGGCGGCCACAGGGACGCCGTTCGCCGTCACGTTTCACGCCTTGGGCCGCGTCCGGCTGCTGCATCAAGGCGAGACGGACCGGTTTCCCCCGGCGCGGCTGGCAATTGAGACACGGACGATGAGAGAGGCCGACGCCATCATTGCGGAATGCCCGCAAGACCAGGCCGATCAATGCCACCTCTACGGCGCGGACGCCAGAAGGATCCACGTCGTCCCGTGCGGGTTCGACGGAGAAGAGTTGAGCCCGGTCAATCGCATCGCCGCGCGTCGCCGCCTAGGGCTCGATCCGGACCAACGCTGGATCGTCCACATCGGCCGCCTCGTCCCGCGCAAAGGCGTTGACACGGCCATCGAAGGCCTCGCCCGCTTGGTCCGCCGGCATCGCATCGAGGCCCAATTGCTCGTCATCGGCGGCGAGTCGGAGGAGCCGGACCCCTTGCGCACGCTGGAAATCGGCCGGCTGATGGACGTCGCCGGGCGAGCAGGCGTCGCCGATCGAGTCACCTTCACGGGCCGCCGCGGGCGCGGCCTGCTCCGCTATTACTATAGTGCCGCGGATGTCTTCGTCACGACTCCTTGGTATGAACCCTTCGGGATCACACCAGTCGAGGCGATGGCCTGCGGCACACCGGTCATCGGCGCCGAGGTGGGCGGCATCCAGTACACCGTGCTCGACGGTCGCACAGGGTACCTGGTGCCGCCGAAGGATCCCGACGCCTTGGCCGAGCGATTGGCCGCGCTCTTCCGCCGCCCCAGGCTCATGCGCCGCATGGGCCGGGCCGGCATCGCCCGCGTGAACCGGCTCTTTACCTGGCGGGGCGTCGCCAACCGGTTGGCTTCCGTCTACGAGGCCGTGCTCGACGGTCGCCGAGTCCACAGCGTGCAAGCGGCGACGGTGTGTGAAACAGCCCCTGCGGAGACGAACCGATGACTCGTCCACTGCAACCGGCCGTCTTCTTCGACAAGGACGGAACGCTGGTCGAAGACCGGCCCTACAACGTCGATTGTTCCACGCTCTGTCTGGCTGCCGGGGCAATCGACGCGATGGAAGCCCTCCAGACGCTCGGATATCAATTGGTCGTCGTCACGAATCAGTCGGGAATCGCGCGGGGGCTTTTTACGATCGACGATTTCCGCCGCCTCGAACGCGCGCTGATCGATCGTCTCGCGGCCGCGGGCGTCCATCTGTCGGGCGTGTACTTCTGCCCCCACCTTCCCGATGCCTCGGTGTCGGAATACGCCGTCGCATGCGACTGCCGCAAGCCACGGCCCGGCCTGTTCTTTCAAGCGGCCGAGCAACTGGGGCTCGATCTCCCGCGGTCGTGGATGGTTGGCGACATCTTGGACGACGTCGAGGCGGCGCATCGGGCCGGTTGCCGCGCGGTCCTGCTTCACGGCTCGACGGAAACGGAGTGGCGCGTTTCGCCGCTTCGCCGTCCCGAGGCCATCGTCGCCAACCTGCCGGCCGCGGCCCGATACATCTCCGCTGCGCCGGACTCCGCCCGCCCGCCTTGTCCGGCCCGTGTGGAGGCCCTGCCATGATTGCCATCACCCAAGACCTGCCGAGGGCGTTTCGCGGCCTTCGGGCATTGGTCGTCGGCGACACGATGCTGGACAGCTATCTCCGCGGGGCGAGCCACCGCATCTGCCAGGAAGCCCCGGTGCCCATTGTCGACGTGCAGCAGCGGTTCGACATGCCCGGCGGCGCCGGCAACTGCGCCGCCAATTTGGCCGCCATGGAGGCAGCCACCACGTTGTTGACCGCCTTCGGCAACGACTGGGAGGGCAGCCAGCTTCGCCGACTGCTCCGCGACGCCCGCGTCGACGTCGGGGGCGCGCCCGTTTCATCCGGCCGCCGAACTCTGGCGAAGCTCCGCGCTCTGGCCGAACAGCAGATGGTCGTGCGCCTCGATCAGGGATCGACCGCCGCCATCGACGGCGACGCGGAACGAGCGTTGCTTGGCCAGCTCGACGTCCTCTATCCTCTGGCCGACGCAGTCGTCGTTTCCGACTATGGCTATGGAGTGCTGACGCCCGCCGTCGTCGAACGTCTGGCCGCGCTTCAGGCGAAGCATCGCAGAGTGCTGGCCGTCGACTCGAAACGCCTTGCGGTCTATCGCGACATCGGAATCACCGCCTGCAAACCGAATTATCGCGAGGCCGTGCAACTGCTCGGCGCGACCGCCGCGCCGACGAACGGCCAACGCTGCCCCTGGCTGATCGAGCGAGGCCCGCGAGTCTTGGAGCTTTCGGGCGCGGAGATCGCCGCGGTGACGCTCGACGGCGAGGGGGCGATCATCTTTCAGAGCGGCCACGAGCCGTATCGCACGTTCGCCCGCGCGGCGCCTTCGCATCGCGCCACGGGGGCCGGCGACACGTTCGTCTGCGTGCTGGCGCTTGCGCTGGCCGCCGGGGCCTCGGCCCCTGCGGCCGCCGAGTGCGCCTCCGCTGCCGCCGCCCTGGCCGTATCCAAGGAATACACCGCAACGTGCACGCTGGAAGAACTGATCCGTCGCGGCGATGGGCAGCGAGAGCCAGGCGAGCGATGGGAGAACCTGCCCCGCATCATCGAAGAGCATCGCGAGAACAGCCGCCGCATCGTGCTCACCAACGGCTGTTTCGACATTCTGCACCGCGGCCACGTCGCCTACCTGGAG
>JBDKUC010000109.1:0-9602 GCA_039679885.1 Thermoguttaceae bacterium
CAAGTGCACTTAGCAACATTCACCGCAGAGGACGCGGAGGACGCAGAGAAGTGAAAAAGTGGATGTCGGAGTGATGGAGCGTTGATGCGTAGATTCAGGCCATGCCGCGAACGGCGCCGAGTTACCGAAGACGTGCCGCCGTTGACAAGTGGCCAGTCGAGCGGCCGCGGCAATGGCTGCTGCAAGTGAACAGGCTGTTTCCCACTCTCTTTGCGTCCTCGGCGTCCTCTGCGGTGAAGTCTTCTTCTTGTCGCAGGTGTGCCCATCTGGCTCGGCCAGTGCCCATCGTCCGACCTGCCAGTGCTCCACTCCTGTCCACAACACGATGGAACGTCAACCGCTCGAACCGGCACCGGCGGAGCCAGTGGCACATCAACCCGGCCCGTTCGTCAACGTCATCCCGTCGCAGCACACGCCCGGACAAGTGCACTTAGCAACATTCACCGCAGAGGACGCGGAGGACGCAGAGAAGTGAAAAAGTGGATGTCGGAGTGATGGAGCGTTGATGGGCAGATTCAGGCCATGCCGCGAACGGCGCCGAGTTACCGAAGACGTGCCGCCGTTGACAAGTGGCCAGTCGAGCGACCGCGGCAATGGCTGCTGCAAGTGAACAGGCTGTTTCCCACTCTCTCTGCGTCCTCGGCGTCCCCTGCGGTGAAGTCTTCTTCTTGTCGCAAGTGTGCCCATCTGGCTCGGCCAGTGCCCGTCGTCCGACCTGCCAGCGCCCCAATCCTGTCCGCAACACGATGGAACGTCGACCGCTCGAACCGGCACCGGCGGAGCCAGTGGCAGCCTCGTTCGTCAGCGCCACCCCGCCGAAATCGTCGAAATCAATGAAATCTAAAATGACGGCCATTGTCAACCGCCGAGGATAGGCAGCCGTCCAACAGCGAATTATACTCGTTTGGGATTTGATTTATCCATCCGGGACACTTCGTGTGAGCCTTTCGAGCAATGGGGACTGACTAATGGCCGGACGACGCTATAAGAAGGAACACATTCAGGCGGTGGAGTCGTACCACAAACAAATCCTACAGCGGTTGAAGACCGATGAAGACGTGTGCATTCACCAGGGCAGCTATAAGAGCCTCTATTTCGAGATTTTCCAGGAGGCATACGAGAGCGGCTTCTGTCACCAGTTATCGTACAACCTTCGATACGAAGGCGAGTACGTATTCTATGATTGGATTTTTGCCAGGCCACTGGTTACCGGAGACTCGATTTGGGACTACGCCAAGAAACAAGGGTGGGTATATTCCGAAATGAAAGGCGACGAAAAGCGTTACAAACAAATTGAGACTGTTAGAACATGGTGGGACGAGTGGACCTATGCTTGGATTCACCTGATGCACAAGACTCGTCGGTATCGAACAATCGAAAAACCATCCACAAACAAACCGCCAACAGCTTGAGTCCACTCGGTGTTATGCCATTAGGCTTCAGGATTGAGGAAATGTCCTCAAAGATCTCGTGCCGATGAACGTCAATCGTATCGTTGCGGTTCCTCGCGCCTATGCCAAAACCGGCATGAACAGGAGGAAACAGAGAGAACAGAGAAGCTGCTAATCCCCCTCCGTTTTCTCTGTTCCCTCCTGTTCATATCTTGATTGCGGCTACGCCGCGTTAGGCTGAAGCATAACCTACCATGCGCTGGGTATCACTGCTGGCTTGTCCAGCAGTGCCCTCACGGATAAAACGGCCGGCATGGAGCTCGCAGGTGTGCCACTGGCTCGGCCAGTGCCCCCACTCCTGTCCGCAACACGATGGAACGTCAACCGCTCGATCGGCACTGACGGAGCCAGTGGCACACCACCCGGCCCCGTCCATCACTGCCACCCCGGGCCGCGCTAATCAACCGTGTACCGGTAGAAGCGATAGTCGGCCGGTTGCTGGATCTCGAACTCGACTTCGCCGCTGTTCGGCACACGGAGGGTCCGCCGCTGACGGCTTTGCAAGTCTTCGAGGGTGATCTTCTTACCGGCCAAGAACTTCAATCGCACGCTGCGCGACGCTTCTTCGTTGTGCAACTCTCGGAAGAGCAATAGATGACCGCCGTCGCGCCGACTGCTGGTCATCTGAAAGCCGCTCCAACTCGAGTTGTCCGGCAGATCGCCGATCGGATACGTCAGACTGGTGAAGATGTCTTCGCGATCGTTCTTATAAACCCTGATCAACTCCTTCAGTTCCCGCCTGTCGTTGTTGTCGAGGAACTGCGCCGCCTGGAAGAAGCAGGGCACAAAGGGGAGCCCCATCGCGAAGCAGTAGCCGCAGCCATGTTGACGAGCGTCGCCGAAACGGGCGAGTCGCTTAGGGTTTTGGAGCATCACCTGCAACTTGTTGGCCGGAAAATACTTGGCCATCAGCCAGTTCTGACGCAAGACGTGGAAAGGCACCATCGCGACGTGGGCCGGCACGGCCTCGCCGTTGTTTTGGAAGAAGATGGCGCCGTACTCTCTCGCAAAATACCAACCGTAGCGTGGGTCGTCGTACTCGGGGCAAAGGGCGAACTGGGTCCTCATCCAGGCGTGCTTCATCACCTCGCGGAACTCGGCCGTGCGACGTTCGTAATCGCTCCGGCTGGCGAGATGGTCGTAGTCCGCCTTCCAAGACAGGAAGCCCAATTCGTCCAGATTGCGATTCAGATCGGCGACGTTCGCGTTCTGAATCGCAACCCACAGTCCCAGCCGAAGCCCAGCCTTGTCGCACGCGGCCTTGATGTCTTTCCAACCGTTCTTGTATTTCGGCAGAAATCGGGCGGCGTTGGGTCCGCCGCCGCTGCGTTGCCAGCCGTCGTCAATCTGCAGGACGTCGATGCCAAGGTCGGCCAGCAGAGGGACTTCCCTGAGCACGAAGTCCTCGTCTGCGAATGGTGCGCCGTCCGGACAACCGGGCCCCCACGTGTTCGACAGGAGAAGCATGTCGCGGGCCGGAAAGACAGGATATCGCGCGGCGTCGAATTGCTTCAATGCCAACTGAATGCCGTCGTCGCCGCCTTGATAGACGATGCACCAGTTCGCCCAGCACTGGCGGAACCGATCGGGCACGATTTCGTTCGGCGTCAGCCCCCAGCCTGTGATGCACAGTCCCGAGGGATTGGCGTAGGATGCGCCCGTGTTGTGCGCCGGTTGGTTGACGCATTTGGGCGATTCTTTGACCAGCACGACGCCGGCATCGCCGTATTTCACAGCCATGCCGCTCGCCCAGTCGATGTCTTCTCGCAAGAAAATTGGCCAGCCCTTGACCGTCTGCTCTTTGAGCATGTCTTGGAACTGGTCGTGGCGATTGCCGGGATCGTTGTAGTAGCCCCAGTAGACCCGCTCGCTCTTCACCGAAAAATCGAGAGGCAGAAATTCCGATCGGGCGCTCGGCTTGAGAAACGTGCCGCCGTATTCTGAATAGGACTGTTCCTTTGGCGGCAGGCTTGCTTCCGGCAGTCGGGCGGGATTGAAGCCAGACAAGGCCTTCACCCGCAACTGGGTGCGCAATCCCGGTGCGCCGGGAATCGCCCAGACGACGTGTTGAATCTCCAACCGTTCTTGCTCGTATCGCACCGTGGAAACGACCTCGACGAACTTGTTGCCGAAGCCGTCGTCGTCGCTGAGATGGGCGTCGACGGCAACCAGCTCGCCGTTGGCGCACTCGTGAACGCCTGCAACGCTCGGCAGGCTCCAATCACACGGCGGCCGATGTGACGCCGTGGCCCATTGCCGTCCGGAACGCAGGTCGCGAAATCCGGTCGTCACAAGCCCCTTGCCGGTCCACTTCCACACGCGCTGGGCGACACCGGTTGTCACGGTCAGTGCGCCATCCTTCCAAAGCGCGCGGGCGCCTTTCCATTCGGCCAAAGGCGATCCGGCAGCAGGCCGGTCCGCGCCGCAGCACAGGGACGAGGCTGCCAACAAGACAACAACCGAAACGGCCCTGGATAAATAACATGGCATGGCAACGACCCTAACGCAGACTTGTGCTTCCAGCATGACGAGAGCGCTCTGTTATGCTAAAGCTGAAGGTTATGCTTTAGCATAACAGAAACGCAGTGTTATGCTAAAGCATAACCTACGGTGCTGTCGGGCTGGACGGGCTAGGAAAGGCCGTCCTACCAGGTCGATCGGCGGCTCGTTGCTAGGCCGTCTTCGTCTGGGCTTCGGCGGGCAGCGGCACGAGGTGCTCGCGGCCGGAGACGATGTCGTCGGTCACCAGGTAGCGGCTGCCGGCCGGTTGGTCGGGCAGCTCGAACATGATCTCGAGCATCACTTCCTCGATGATCGAACGCAGGCCGCGGGCGCCGGTCTCCTTCTCCATCGCCCGCTCGGCGATCATCCGCAGCGCCGCCTCGGTGAAGCCCAGCTCGGCGTTCTCCATCGCGAAGAGGGCCTGGTACTGCTTCACTAGGGCGTTCTTCGGCTCGGTCAGAATGCGGACCATCGCCTTCATGTCCAACGGCCGCAACGACGAGACGACCGGCAGACGGCCGACCAGTTCGGGGATCATTCCGAACTGAAGGATGTCGTCGCTGGTGACTTGCTGCAACAAGTCGCCTTGTTCGAGCAGGTCGTGGTTGACGCCTTCCTGCGTGAAGCCGATGGTGCGTTTGCCCAACCGGCGGCCGATGATGTCGTCGAGGCCGACGAACGTGCCGCCGCAGATGAACAGGATGTTGCTCGTGTCCATCTGAATGTATTGCTGTTCGGGATGTTTCCGGCCGCCCTGCGGCGGGACGTTGGCGATCGTCCCTTCGAGCATCTTTAGCAGGGCCTGCTGGACGCCCTCGCCGGAGACATCGCGGGTGATCGAGACGTTCTGGCTCGTCTTGCCGATCTTGTCGATTTCGTCGATGTAGAGGACGCCGCGCTGGGCAGCTTCGAGGTCGAAGTCGGCGGCATGAAGCAGCTTGAGCAGCAGGTTCTCGACGTCCTCGCCGACGTAGCCGGCCTCGGTCAACGTCGTCGCGTCGCCGATGGCGAACGGCACATCGAGGATGCGGGCGAGCGTTTGGGCCAGCAGCGTCTTGCCGGAGCCGGTGGGCCCGATCAAGAGGATGTTGGATTTGTCGATCTCGACATCGGAGCCCATCGTGCCGTGCATCAGCCGCTTGTAGTGGCTATGGACCGCGACGGAGAGGACCTTCTTGGCGTGCTCCTGGCCGATCACGTATTGATCCAACTGGCCGACGATCTGCCGGGGCGTGGGGATCTTGCTGAACAGGGGCTTGGCGGTGCCCCGGCGACGCCGCTCCTGCTCGAGGATCGACTGGCAAAGGTCGATGCATTCGCCGCAGATATAAACGTCGCCCGGTCCTTCGACCAGCGGACCGACGTCGCGATAGCTTTTGCGACAGAATGAGCAAAAGGCGTTCTTCTTGGTCGTGCCTGCTCCGCGGCGCCCGCCCGAAAAATCGCGTCCTGACGGCATGCCTGATCCTTTCCGCGTCCTGCTTGTCTTGATCGAAACGCTGCTAGTTCTACGCTTGGCAGTCCGCCACGGTTTGGAGTTGTTCGCGACGTGGGGCGAAAAGCCCGTTGCCCCGTCGCGTGGTCAAGGCGGTGAACGCCGCCCTATCGGCCCGGGAAGGCCAGCAGAGTCGGCGTCAAACGTCTCAACCTTCGTCGTCGTTATCTTTCAACTCGTCCTGAAGTTGCGTTGCCAAGGTTGTCTTAATTGTTCGGAATTCGTCGTCGGTTAGCTCACCCCTGGAGTTCGATTCCCGGCATTTTGAGAGCCACTGACTGGCTGGGGGTTCCTTCTTTGCCGGTTTTTTCGGGCGGACTTGCCCAATCACGTACCAAGCGACGGTGATTAGCACCGCCAAAATGGCAACCGAAAGGACCAGTTGCTCGGGCCTCAGACGCCAAAACCGCTCCATGCGGCCGTCCATGGGATCGGCCACGGCCAACGAGGCGAGCCCATTATGCGCGAGGACCGTCCAACCGTCCAGCAATTGCTGGGCCATCATCCCATTCTTCCTGTCTTTGCGAACGAGAACAACCAGGAAACTCTTTCCAGGCTGCCCATTCGACACAGTATATCCGGCGTGGGCTCGCCGCCCAATCCTTTCCATGCTCGACCGGGCGAGCCGCGGAAATCCAACTAAACAGCCTCGCGCCCTTGGGCCGAAGACTCTAGTGGCGGCCTTTGTCGCGCGGCATGACGTCTATCAAAGAGGATTTCCATGAGACGGCTCACCATCGTCCTGGCGTTGCCGGTGTTGTTGGCGTGCGGCGTCGCTCGCGCCGAGCGGCCGATGACCAGCGGCACAGGGCTGGACAACGTGGTTTCTTCCGGCGAACTGAAGCCCACGCCGGAGATGTGGTTCTACGACCAGCAGGCCCGGCAGCATCGGGACCCGAAGGCGGCCGTCAGGGCGAAGGCGGAATACCGCAACGAACAGCGGATGCGCCGGATCGAGTCAATGAAGTGGTTCGGCATGTCGAACTCGCGGCCGCAAGCCCACAGCGACCCCTACCACGGCGACTACTCGCCCCGCTGGGTCGCCAACCCCGGCTTCTACCCGTGGCGTTGGCCCGGCGCGTTCTGAGCCACGACTCGTAGGATGGACTTCCCAGTCCGTCCAGTCGTCCGGGGACGGATTGGGAAATCCGTCCCACGAGATGGATCGCTCGGCCGGCTCCCATAAAGCCGCGACCGTTGGTCGCGTCCAAGCCGAGACAAAGCCGCGACCGTTGGTCGCGTCCAAGCCGCTACACCACAGAGGATCGCTCGGCGACGCCGCAAGGCGCGACCACCGGTCGCGGCTTTGTGACCCAGTTGCGACGTTGTAACCCGGTCGCGGCTTTGTGACGGTTACTTGCCCGGCTGGCTCACGAACAAGAAGGTCCCCTTCTTGTTGCTCACGATCGGATCGGGGATGCCGTCGCCGTTCAGATCGGCGGCGGTGACTTGGGTGCCGACGCCCGAGTTGTCATCGATCAAGTGCGGGACGAACCCCGCGCCGCGCTTCGGATCGCGTCGCAGCTCGAACCAGTAGAGCACGGCGGGTGCGTTCGGCTCGACGTCGCCGGTTGGGCCGTGCGCCCAGAACCGCTTGCCGGTGACGAAGTCCTTCAGCCCATCGCCGTTGATGTCGACCAAGTCGAAGGCGTGCGGCTCGCTGAATCGCAGGGCGGGCGATTTCAAGTCCGGCTTGGGCGGCAGAACCACGTGCTGCTGCCAGCCAATTCGTCCGCTCCCGTCGCGGGTCTGCTTGTACCAGACCAGGCCGTACTGGTGGCAGTTCCAAGCCGTGATGACGTCGTTCAAGCCGTCGCCGTCGACGTCGTAGACCAAGATCTGCGCGGCCGACTCCGCGAAGCGGAACGGATGCCAAATCCACGGCTCGCCCGGCCTCGAGTTGGCCGGCTGCTCCCGCCAGCCGTTGGCCTCGACGATGTCCATCCGCCCATCGGCGTTGATGTCGCCAACGCCCACGCCGTGCGTGAACTTCTGATAGTCGCCCTTCGGCGTGACAGCGCGGAACGCCCATGGCTCGTCGGGCTTGGCCGGATCGTAGGCGGCATAGCCGAGGTAGCCGTCGATGTTGTAGACCAGCTCGGGCCGGCCGTCGCCGTTGACATCGGCCCAGACGGGCGACTCGTTGCCGACGTTCCGGGCGGCCAAGTGCTGCTTCCAGTGTCCCGCCTTGCCAGCCGGGTTCTCGTACCAGTAGGCGTCCCAGCC
Source organism: Thermoguttaceae bacterium (assembly GCA_039679885.1). GTDB lineage: Bacteria > Planctomycetota > Planctomycetia > Pirellulales > Thermoguttaceae > JAJFUI01. The sequence goes on from JBDKUC010000109.1 coordinate 7,675, forward strand.
CGGGATGCCGACGTAGAGAACGTCGGGCCATCCGTCGCCGTTGAAATCGCCGACGAAGGTCAAGAAGTTGTCGGAGTATTCCTTCGGATCGAACGTCTTCGGCGGCCGAATCTCGTGCCGCTTCTTGAAGTCTGGGCCCTCGTACCAGTACGGCCCGGCGACGACGTCCGGCTTGCCGTCCCGGTTGAAGTCGCCGTAGAAGGCCCCCTCGGCCACGAACTTGTCGCTCAGGACGACCTTCTGGAACGTCGGGAGCGGCGCGGCCGCAAGAGCAGTGGAACAACACGCCAGGGCGGCGACGACTAGCCACGGCTTTCTCATGGCAAAAGCCTCCGTTACCTTCCCTCGCCCTCCGGAGAGAATGAGGGCTGTTCCAACGTTAGGCGTCGCGTCAGAACAACTTGATCAGCTTTTTGGGAACACTAATCTTCGCTGATTCGCGCTAATTGGTGAAAATCAGCGAAGATCAGTGATGATTAGTGTTCCATGAATGTCTGTGGATTACTGGAATTCGATCGCTCTATTTCGACGCGGTTTCTTATGCCGAGGACGCCGGAGCGCCCAAGCGGTGCGTTCCCACGGGGGACCGTGGGAACGAGGTTGCCGCCTGCTTGCTTGATTCACAACGCCCCTCTCCCAAAAGGGAGAGGGGCGGTTTCTCGGTTAGCCTCTGATCTCGAAATCCGAATCCGGACTTCGGATTTCGGATTTCGGGTTTCGATTACAGGCTCTTGCCGACGATCTTCAGCAGGTCGACGGTGCGGTTCGAGTACCCCCACTCGTTGTCGTACCACGAGACGAGCTTGAAGAAGCGGCTGTTCAGCTCGATGCCGCTTCCGGCGTCGAAGATGCTCGAATGGGCGTCGTGAATGAAGTCGGTCGAAACGACTTCGTCGTCGCAGTAGCCGAGGATGCCCTTCAAGTAGGTCTCGCTCGCCTTCTTCATCGCGGCGCAGATTTCCTTGTAGCTCGTTTCCTTGACGGTGCGGACCGTCAGGTCGACGACGCTCACCGTGGGCGTCGGCACGCGGAAGGACATGCCGGTCAGCTTGCCCTTCACCTCGGGAATGGCCAGTCCGACGGCCTTGGCCGCGCCGGTGCTCGACGGGATGATGTTGATCGCGGCCGAGCGACCGCCCTTCCAGTCCTTCTTCGACGGGCCGTCGACCGTCTTCTGCGTGGCCGTGTAACTGTGGATCGTCGTCATGAGGCCTTCCTCGACGCCGAAGCCTTCCTTCAGCAGGACGTGGACGACCGGGGCCAGACAGTTGGTCGTGCAACTCGCGTTCGAGATGATGTTGTGCTTGGCCGGGTCGTACTTCTCGCCGTTGACGCCCAGCACCAGGGTGATGTCTTCGTTCTTGGCCGGGGCCGAGATGATGACTTTCTTCGCGCCGGCGTCGAGGTGGCCCTTGGCCTTCGTCGCGTCGGTGAACAGACCGGTGGACTCGACGACGATGTCGACGCCCAACGACTTCCAGGGCATGGCGGCCGGGCCTTCCTTGACGGCCAGGCACTTGATCTTCTTGCCGTTGACGACCAGGACATCGTCCTCGGCGACCGCCGGGCTCGACTTCTCGCTGGTCACCGTGCCGGGGAAGCGGCCTTGGGTCGAATCGAAGCGGAGCAGGTAGGCGAGGTTGTCGGCCGGGACGATATCGTTGACGGCGACGACGTCGATTTCCTTGCCCAGCAGCCCTTGATCGCAAATGGCGCGGAACACCAACCGCCCGATGCGGCCGAACCCGTTGATTCCCACTCGAATAGCCACGGAGTATCTCCTTCTCGATTATTGAACCGCCCCAAACGAACGCGGGGCCACACGTTTGCCCAGTCAAATCGGCCGCCCAAGCGTCGAGGCACGAACGGCCGAGCGAATCCAGCATTATACCGGCCGCGTCAGGAGCCAACAACGGGGGGGAGCGGGG
>JBDKUC010000258.1:0-16378 GCA_039679885.1 Thermoguttaceae bacterium
GTCGAGGGAAGCAAACGCGCCGGTGGTTCGCATGCGTGCGGCGCCGGCAATGCGCTGTTGGCTAATCTTTCATTCTGGTCAAAGTCGAGAAGCACTTTACCGACGCGACATCATCCGTCACCCCCAGCGAGGTATAACCCGAATCGTATCCGCTTGGTCATTCCTGGGGCGCTTTGGCCTTAGCGGGCATGGCAGCATGGGTGCCGTTCCCGTCTTCTGGTTTCGCCGCTCCAGCTAGAGTTCACCGAACCGTCGACCCCGACTGTGCCGGCGTCCGTTTCGCCGGCCTGCGGGCCTGCGTGTGGCGGAAACGACGTTGGGAGAAGAAGACCGAACTGAGCGTACATGAACGTCGGCGCCGTCAACGGTGTTCGCGGTGACGACGCAGTGCAGAAAGGAGGGCGGGAAGAACAGAGTTGGAAATGTCCGCAATGTGACCTCTCGACAGCCAGTTTGACGGCAAGATCCAGCGAGAGAAGACCGCGCAGCGCACAATCGAGTAGCGTTCCGAGTAGTGTTCTCTGGCAAATATCGCTTATCACTACGGAGATTCACACATGTCACTTCAGAAGATTCTTCTACCTGCTGCAGTCGTCGCGATTGCAGTTCTCTCGGCAGCATCCCCGGCGTGGTCGTCGACGGACAACAGCTTGATCCCGGCCGATGGGACGATCGATTACGCCTTGCCTGGCAGTTGGGACCAGGCGATGGTGCCCCAGGCCGGCCAAAGCGCCGTCATCGGCTCCTACGTGTATCCGACTTCGCCCGTGGTGGCCGCGTTGACGAGCGACGTCTCGGTCTACGTTCCGGACCAGTTGATGGTTGGCTACGGCGGCACGGGTGACTTTGACGTTCAGACCGGCGGAACCATGGCCGTCGGCGCCATCTTGGTCGGCTACGGAGATCTCACGAGCAACACCTCGACGGGCATTTTGAGAATTTCGGGCGGGACCATTGACAACAGTGGCCGCATTCGCATCGGCAGCCGCGTCACCGGCAGCACGGCCACCGGCAGCGGAACCGTCTATCAAACCGCCGGATCGGTTTCGGCGGTGGCTAGCACGACGATGATCGGCTCCGCCATAGACGGCAGTTGGAACATTAGCGGCGGCTCGCTCGCCGTGGCCGCCTCCTACATCGGCTACTCCACAGGCGTCACGGGCACCCTGGACCACAGCGGTGGATCCGTCTCCTCAACGGGGAATACCTACCTCGGCTTCTCTGCTGGCGCAACCGGCAATCTCAACATCCACGGCAACGCCGTTGCCGACTTCACCGGTGGAATGTTGCAGGTCGGCTACCAAGGCAACGGAACGCTCACTGTCAGCGAGAACGGTACGCTGACGACGTCTGTGCCGATCACGGTTGGGAAAACCACTGGCGGCACCGGCGCCGCCACGTTTAGCGGCAACAGCGTCACGACCATCTCGGGCAACGACATTTGGGTCGGCGGCAGCGGAACCGGGACCATGACCGTCCAGGACAACGCCCAGTTGACGAGCCTCTATGTCTATGTCGCCCCCAACGCGACGACCGGCTCCGGCGCCGTGTTCCAGACCGGCGGCACCGTGAACGCCACGAGCAACGGCGAGATCGGCGCCCTCGGCGTCTACAACATCAGCGGCGGCACGTTCAGCACCGGCCATCTGAATTTCTCCGGCGGGACGCTGAACCAGTCCGGCGGACAGGTGAACGTCACGCGCGAGCTTTGCGACCTCGGCGGCGGCAGGCTTAACCTCTCCGGCGGCGAGCTCACCGTCAACGCGATTAGCGTCCCCATCACGTTCTCTGGCGGCACGCTGAAGAACGTCGCCACCCTCACCGGTGCAGTGGAGCTCGCCAGCGGCGGCCCTGGCGCCGTCATTCAGCAGGACGCGGAGACGAGCCTCACCATCGCCAGCGCCGTCACCGGTGACGGTTCGTTGACCAAGGCCGGCAGCGGCGCACTGGTTCTCACCGGCGCCAACACGTACGCTGGCAAGACGGCTGTCCAAGCCGGCGTGCTCCAGATGACGCCGGCCGCCTACGGCAACGTGTTGAGCCACACGGCCGACGTCATGGGCGGACAGATGGTGTTCGATTACACCGGCGATGTGACGCCCGCCAAGACGATTCGCGCGAGCTTGCACTCGGGCGCGATGTACACTTCGACCGGCGCGGCCGCCGGCTACGTCGTCGGCTATAACGACGACGGCGTCAGCGCCGTGACGGCCAAGGTTAGCCTGTTGGGCGACACCGACCTCGGCGGCACGGTGAACAACGACGACCTGGCTCGTCTGCTCTCCGCCCTCGGCGGCACCGACTGCGTCTGGCAGCAGGGCGACTTCAACTACGACAGCAAGGTCAACAACGACGACCTGGCCATGTTGTTGAGCAACCTGGGCAAGACGTTCGCCGGCTTCGGCAGCGCCAAGGCGCAGGCCCTCGGCGGCGCGGTGCCCGAGCCGTCGACGCTCGTCCTGTTGACCGCTAGCCTGGCTGGCCTGTTGGCCTACGCCTGGCGGAAGCGGAAGTAAGCCAGACACGCGGTGGCTTGGTCGGAAGACCGACCATCGCAATGAAGAATCGTTGCCGAGACCACTCCGGCGTTGCCGCGGCATTGCACCGCGGCAGCGCCCGGAGTTTTTTTTCGCGCCGACGTTGCTCGCCTGGACGTTCAGCGTTTGTTGAGCGCGGACATCACGCGGTCGGTGATCGCCTGAATCAGGGCTTCTTGGTCCAGCGATCCGGTGGCGGCGCCGTCGCTGCCCGAGCCGCCGTTGAACCGCGGCGCGCTAAATGCCCTCGGCGCCACGCCCGCCTCTTTCCAGCTTTCGCGGAACGAATCGTTCGCGCAGATGTCGCAGTTCTTCGCCTCGCTCCGCGGATCGGTGAAGCCCCATTTCTGCTTGAGGTCCAAAAGCGCCCGGGCCTCGGGCTCGCTGAAGTAGTTGACCGAGCCGAGCCCCCGGGCCAGCATCAGCATCCGGCAATAGGCGTCCAGGATCTCCGTCCACCAATAAGCCTTCTCGACGGTATCGCCAAAGCTGACCGTGCCGTGGTTGGCCAGGATGATGACGTTCGATTTGTGCACGAACGGCAAGATCGTGTTCGCGAACTCCTGACTGCCCGGAATTTGGTAACGGGCGATCGGGACGTCGCCCAGGAAGATCTCGACTTCGGGCAGCACGCACGACGGCACTGGTTCCCGCGCGATGCCGAAGGCCGTAGCGTGCGGCGGATGGCAGTGGACGACGGACTTGATCTCCGAGCGCTCCTTCATGATGGCAATGTGGAGCTTGATCTCGCTGGTCGCCTTCCGCCGACCGCCGGTCTGTTTGCCTTCCATGTCGACGATGCACAGGTCGTCAGGCTTCATGAAGCCCTTGCAGATTTGCGTCGGCGTGCAGACGATCTGATTCGGCCCGACGCGGTAGCTGATGTTGCCGTCGTTGGCGGCGGCGAAGCCCTTCTTGTAGAGCCGGTCGCCAATGTCGCAAATCTCTTGCTTGATCTTTTGAATGTTCATCATCGCATTTGTCCACGAAGGGCGGTGCGACGCACCGTCGCACGATCTTTCAGTTCAATTTCGGCGCCACTCGGCGTCTTACAATTCGTAATGTTCGTAATCCAAGTGATCGAGGATCGCCGCGTTGTAGGCGTCGATTGGCTTGACGTCGGGGTGGAACGGGGCGGCGGCCTCGCGTCCCTCGCTCACGGCGATTCGGCTTCCCACGCCCGCGCCCAATTGATCGTAGACAACGATCTCCTCGATCCGCTCATCCCAGTGATCGGCCAGGTTGTCCCAACTCACCGGCGTCACGAGCTTCAACCGCGCGCCCGAGAGGCTCGGGTGCCAGCGGTTCAAGGTCACGGTTCCGATAACGTCGGCGATACGCATAGAGCACTCAGCGGTCAAAGTTCCACGGTGAAATTTCTTGGCTCGTCACTCTCCACTCTCCACTACCCTCACGCCAGTTTTTGCCGCAACGCCTCGGGGCAGGGGCGAACTCCGCCTCGGCCAAATTCAGTAATCATTTGTTTCAGTTGGAAGAACGTCGCGGCACGCGGATCGACGACCAGCACGTTCGCGCCGACGGCCGCCGCCGCGGAAGCAACGGACGGGGCATCGACGCCGTGGATCGCCCGGACGCGAGCCTGCCGGTTCGCCAGACAGACGCCCGCCGCCGTGTGGCGAGTGATCAGGACCCCGAGCGTCGCCGGATTGGCGATGTCGCGAACCAGTTGATCTGTCGCCGCCACGAGGCAATCTGACACCGAAGGCTCGACCACGAAGCCCTCGCGCGTCAGGGCCGCGGCCAACGACGCCGGATCGAACTCCGTTCTCGCCACCACCAGCACCAATCGCACGCCGGCGACAGCAGGCTTCGGCGCGTCGGCATATTCCAGCGCGATTCCTCGCCGCAGCAACTCGTCGGTCACGGCCGGCGTGACGATCGCACCGCGGCCCACGACAACCCGGCGGATGCCGTCGAGCCGGCCGGAAACCTCGTTCATCGTGACCAGGCGGACGGCCAGCGCGAGAGCGTCGGAAGACGCCGCAGGCTCGGGACTCGGGACCGGGGGCTCGGGACTCGGGCGTTCCGCCTTTCGAGGGCTGGGCACTGTAGTGCCCAGTTGCGCTTGTGCTTCCCCTCGCGCCGGTTCCTTCGCCAGTCTCGCCTGCAATTCGGCGAGCACTTCGCGAGCCACGCGTTCGATTGTCTCGTTCGACGGCCTGTTCATCGATCGCAAATCCCCATGACGGACCACCGGACCGGCGTGGCTTCGTCGCCCAACAGTTCGCGGGCGCCGCGCCCATCGCTGGTGATGATCACTTTCTCGCCGCGTCCGGCCCCGACGGAATCGATCACGAGGATCGGGTCCCCTTCCGGCGTTTTGCCGTCGGCCTGGAGCGCCTTGACCAGCAACAGCTTCCACCCTTCCATCGAAGGATGTTTTACTGTCGCAGTCGCACTGCCAAGCACAAGGCCTAAGAACATTTTCTTATCTTTCCTCGCTGCCGGTCCCCTCTCCCTTTGGGAGAGGGTTAGGGTGAGGGCGGCTGAAGAATGACAAAGCTCGTATGACGAACGAAGCCCGAAATCCTAAATCCAAAGGGTCGACTCGCTACCGTTTTCGGACTTCGAGTTTCGAGCTTCGGATTTCCTTTGTCATTCGTCATTCGTGCTTCGTCGTTCCCTCCTCACCCGGCTGTCATCGCCCCAAAATCCTGAGTTTGTCCGTCATCGTGCAGCGGCGTTCGCGGGTGAACGTCAACGTGTTGGTGACGCCTTCGCCGGTCGGGCCGGCCACCGAGAGGGTGTAGTAGCCCTCGCCTCCGATGCCGAGTCCGGCCGTGCATGGCCCATTCTTGACGAACAGCGTCGTATCCAGGGCTTTGCCCATCTTGGTCATGTTGTCGACGTTGTTCGAGTGGATGATCGATGTGTGGCGGAAGCCATGCTCGTTGACTCGCGCCAGCTCGATCGCCTCGTCGACGTTGCGGCAACGGACGAAGGGCAGGGCGGGCATCATCTGCTCGACCGAGACCAGCGGGTTCGAGGCGTCGGTCTCGCCGAAGATCACCTCGGTCTTCGGGTCGATGTTCTTTCCGATCGCGCGGGCCAAGACAGGAGCGTCGCGGCCGATCAACGCCTTGGTGGGCACGTCGTGCTTGGACGCGCCCTCGCCGGCGGACGAGATGGCCGCCTTGGTGAAGGCATCCATCTCGCGGGCGTTGAGCCGCACGGCGCCGGCCCGATCCATGGCGTCCATCAGCTTGTCGAAGATGCTGTCGACGGCGAAGACTTCCTTCTCGGCGATGCACAGCAAGTTGTTGTCGTAGGCGCAACCGGCGATGATCGAGCGGGCGGCGCGATCGAGGTCGGCCGTCTCATCGACCACGACCGGCGGATTGCCGGGGCCGCCGACGACCGCTCGCTTGCCCTGCGACATGGCGGCCTTGGCCACGGCGGCGCCGCCGGTGACGCAAATCAGGTTGACGTGCGGGTGCTTGAACAGGATATCGGCCGTCTTCAGCGTCGGTTCCGTGATGACACAGATCAGGTTATCGATGCCGACGTCGCGAAAGATCGCTTCGTTGTAGCGGCGGACGCCTTCGGCCGCGATTCGCTTTCCGCCGGGATGCGGATTGCAGACCACGGCGTTTCCGGCCGAGATCATGTTGATCGCGTTGCAACTGATCGTCGGCAGCGAGTGCGTAATCGGCGTGATCGCACAGATGACGCCGAACGGAGCGTGCTCGACGACCGTCAGCCCATAGTCGCCACTGAAGGCCTCGGTGTGGAGCATCTCGACGCCGGGGGCCAAGTTGGCGAGCGTGATGAGCTTCTCGATCTTGTGGTCGAGCCGACCGATCTTCGTCTCTTCCATCTCCATCGTGCCCAACTCGACCGCCTGGTCGCGGGCGATGCGGCGAATGTGATCGACGATGCGGCGGCGATCTGCCAGCGTGCGCCGCGACAACTGGTCCTGGGCTTCGCGGGCGGCGGCCACCGCTTCGTTGGCATCGGTAAAGATGCCGAAGCGGCCGCGGAAACTGCTGCCAGCCACCGGCGCGCCCGATCCATTGTTGCCCAACCGGGCAAGCACTTGCTCTACAACGCTCTTGACCAACGATTCATTGAGTTCCATGGTGTGTCCTGCATCACACCGCCATCCCAGCGGCGGCTAAACGCTAATTTTGAACGCCGTCGCGCCGACGGCAGCTAAACGGTAATTGTGAATGCCGTCGTACCGACGGCGGCTAAACATCCAGGTTGCTAACCCTAACCCCGAGCCCCTAGTCCCTAACCCCGAGCCCCTCGTCCCTCGCCCCTCACCTCACGTTCCCTCTTTGTCATACACGCACGTGTGATCGACATGGACGCTGTCGATGATGCCGATGATCACCGTGTCGACTGGCAGATTCTTGGTTTCGGGCGTCAGCCGGGCGCTCGAGCCTTGAGTGATCAGGACGATCTCTCCCTCACCGGCCCCGACCGTATCGACGGCGATCATCGAACGGCCGGTCGTCGTCAATCCGCTGTGGGTTTTTGGATCAACCCGGTACGGCTCGACGACCAACAGCTTGCGGCCGACCATCGCTTCGACCTTTTCGGTCGAGACCAACGACCCGGTTACTTTGGCGATTAACACGGCGTCAGCCCTCCGCGAGCAGCCGCGCGGCCTGGCGCGCGACCACGATTTCTTCGTTCGTTGGAATGACCCAAAGTCGGACTCGGCTTCCGGGCTTGCCGATTTCCGCTTCGCCCTTGGCGTGGCGATTGGCTTCGGCGTCGATGACGATGCCGAACTCCTCAAGGTTGCGGCAGACCATCTCGCGGAAACCGGCCTGATTCTCGCCGATCCCGCCGGTGAACACGATCGCCTCTGCGCCGCCGAGTTCGATCAGGTAGGCGCCGAGAAAATGCCGGACGTTCGAGGCGAAAACATCCAGGGCCAGCTTCGCCCGGGCGTTGCCGGCCGCGGCCGCTTCGGCCACGTCGCGAACGTCGCCGCTGGTGCCGCTCAGGCCGGCCAGGCCGCTCTTGCTGTTCAAGATGGTCAGCACCTCGTCGAGCGACTTGCCGGTGCGTTTCATGATGAACGGCAGGGCGAACGGGTCGAAATCGCCGGCCCGGTTGTTTTGCGGCAGCCCGCTCTGCGGACTGAAGCCGAAGCTGTTGGCCACGCTCATTCCGTCGCGGATCGCGCAGAGCGAACTCGATCCACCGAGGTGGCAGGAGATGATCCTGAGGCCCGGCCCGAGCAATTCGGCCGTCCGCGTGGCGATGTAACGATGGCTGGCGCCGTGGAAGCCCCAGCGGCGCACCAGACCGGCTTCGGCCCACTCGGCCGGAACGGCGTAGTAGCTGTTTCCGGCGGAAATGGTCTGATGGAAACCGGTTTCGAAGGCGGCAACGAGAGGGATTTCCGGCAGCCGCTCACCGAGCAACCGCATCGCGGCGATGTACGGCGGATTGTGCGCCGGCGCCACGTCGGCCATTTCGGTCATCGCTTCGAGCAGTTCGGGCGTCACGCGCTGGACGCCGCTGTACCGCCCGCCATGCACGGCCTTGAACCCGATCGCCGAGACTTCCTTCGCATCGCGGAGGCACCCGATCTTCGGATCGGTCAACTGGGCAAGACATTGTCGGACCGCTTCGGCGTGATCGGGCACGCACGCCGTCCGCTCCTGCCGCGACCCATTGATCTCGACCGCGCAACGGCTTTCTGGCGAGCCAATCCGTTCGATTCCGCCCCGCGCAAGCTGCTTCTCTCCGGCAGCCATGTCGAACAGCCGGTACTTGAAGCTCGTCGAACCCAGATTGGCTACGAGAATCTTCATGCCAAGGCAGTGGTCAGTTGTCAGTTGTCAGTTGTCAGTGGGCAGTTGTCAGTGGGCAGTGGGCAGTGGACAAGAAGCCCTAGCCCCTCGCCCCCAGCCTCTCGCCCCTAGCTCAAGTAGGCCGCGATCACGCCGTCGGCCGGCCGGGGAATAATGTGGCTGGCCACCAGTTCGCCAACCTGCGAGGCGGCGTTGGCGCCTGCTTCGACGGCCGCACGGACGCTGCCGACGTCGCCGCGAACGACGGTGGTCACGAGCCCGCCGCCGATCTGGACGCGCTTCATAATCTTTACGTTAGCGGCCTTGGCCATCGCATCGGTCGCCTCGACCAACGCCACGAGGCCCTTCGTCTCAATCAAACCAATGGCGTCTTGCATTGCTGTAGATCCCTTGTTTCTAGTAGTTCGGTAAGAGTTCAGTGGTCACAGGGCAGAGGGCAGGGCGGCTACGCCGACACTTGGCCCCGTTCACCCCTTCGTTCAATCCTTCTTGGCCGGCAGCGGCAACACAACGCCGAGGTCATCATGCGGGCGGGGAATGACCTGCACGCTGGTGACTTCGCCAATGCGTCCGCCGGCGGCGGCGCCGGCGTCCGTCGCGGCCTTCACCGCGGCCACGTCGCCCGTGACAAACACGCTGACCAATCCACTGCCGACCTTGTCCCAGCCGAGGAACTGGACATTGGCCGCCTTGAGCATCGCGTCGGTGGCCTCGACCAGGACCACAAAGCCCTTGGTCTCAATCATCCCCAACGCTTCCATTGATTTTGCCATAGCAAATCTCTCCGAAAATCGGGTAACTCCAGGGGTACAACTACGCTCTCTTGTCCTCTCTCGTTTTGCGAGAGAGGAGATCGTTTTCACCGCTTCAGCAACTCGACGCTGCTGGCATGATCGATATCGCAGGCATTGCCCTCGTCGGTGTCCAGATGGACTTCGAGCTTGATCTTCTTGCCCACCCGCACCAAGAGGTTATTGAATGTCGTATCACAGTTCGACTTCACGCGGAGACTCATCCGATCCTTGTCCTTGACGCCGTAAAACTCGGCGTCGGCCGGTCCCATATGAACATGGCGCTCGGCGCGGATGACGCCCTGCTTGAGCTCGACGACCCCGTTCGGCCCGACCAGCACGCAGCCGGGCGTGCCCGCCACGTCGCCGCTCGCGCGGATCGGCAGATCGATGCCGAGCGAAATGCCGTCGGTGAAGGCGAGCTCGACTTGGCTTTCCGGGCGCGTCGGCCCAAGGATTCGCACCGTCGGGAGCATTCGTCGCCGCGGGCCGACCACCATCACGGTCTCCTCGGCCGCATAGAATCCGTCCTGGAACAGGTCTTTCGCGACAGTCAGTTTGTGCCCCGGCCCGAAGAGCGTCTCGACATCCTGGTCGGTCAGGTGGACGTGCCGCGCCGAGACGCTTACGACCAGATTCGGCTTGCCCGGCGGACCGCCAACCTGCGAGAGGACGATTTCTCGGACGATCTGCTCGACCAAGCGGCGTTCAAGGGGTGCGGCAATGCTCATGGACTGTCAGCGATACTCAGTTTCTGTCGTCTAGCGCCGACGATGCGTCCGTCCAAAGTTGGCGAATCGCCGTATTGGCGGCTGCTAAACGGTCTTCTCCGATTCTCGGCCGTCTCCGGCCACGATCAAATTCACGCCCGCCTCTCTCAACTTCGTTGGCCACGGCTCGGCGATGCCATCGTCAACGACGAGGTGGTTCACCGCGCTCAGTGGGCACAGGTGGGTGAGACTCGAGTGGCCAAGCTTGGTGCTGTCGGCCACGACAATCACCTCAGCCGCCGCTCGCATCATCGCCCGCTCGGTCTCGACCAGCAGCAGATCGTTGTTGAAGAAACCCTCGTCGCAGATCCCCGCCACGCTAAATATCGTCTTGCGGACCCTGACCTTCGACAACATATTGTCGGTATACGGCCCACGCGTCACCCCCGATCTGGGGCACACATTCCCGCCGATCATCACCAGATCGCTGTTCGAGTCCGAAGCGAACAGGTTGGCGACCGGCAGCGAAGTGGTCACAACGTGCAGCCGGCGACCAACCAAGAGGCGGGCAACCTCGTAGGTCGTGCTACCGCCATCGAGGAGAATCGTGTCGCCATCCCCGATCAGGCCGACGGCGGCAGCGGCAATCCGCCTCTTCTGCTCCCACTGCGCCGGCTGCTGGGAGTCAAAGTGTGGCAACTTGGGCGATTCTCCGGTGTACAACACCCCGCCATGAATGCGTTTCGCCGAGCCAAGCTTCTCCAGTTGCTCCAGATCCCGCCGAACCGTCGACTCGGAGACGTCTAGCTGCTCAGCCAGTTCCGGCAGGGCGGCGAAACGCCGGCCGCGAACCAGTTCCAAGAGTCGATCTCGACGTTGTTCAGCCAGCATGGGTTCGCTCGACCCGCCACAGGTCGTCCAAAAATGGCCTGTTACGGCGAGTATGCCACAGGTGATGAAGGAAATCAAGCAAATTCTGTCATTCTATGGCGGATTTCGGCGGAAACGTCTCGCCTTCTCGACGTTTTTTGGCGTTTCTTCAACGTCATTCAGCGCCAAGTTGTTTCGTACTTACCATTTACACCGAAGATACCGTCGATTATCATTGCGGCTTCTGGTCCATCAACCATCGTCATCCTTGGCTCGCCATATTCATGATTGTCGCAGCTCCCCGTGAGACTTACGCCAGCGAACGCCGGGTTGCCCTGGTCCCCGGCTCCGTGCCTGCCCTGACCAAGGCCGGGATCGAGGTGCATGTCGAGGCCGGGGCCGGCACGTCGGCCGGTTACCTCGACCAGCAATATGCGGAGAAGGGCGCCAAGATCGTTGCCTCGCGAAAAGACATTTTTGCGGCGGACGTTCTCCTGCAGGTCCGCGCCGCAGGGGCCAATCGCCAGGCCGATCTGAGCCTGTATCGCCGCGGCCAGGTCGTGATCGGGCTGTGCGATCCGCTCGGCGAGCCGAAAGCCGCCGCGGAACTCGCCAGCAAGGGCGTCTCGCTCTTCGCGCTCGAGCTGCTGCCTCGCATCACCCGCGCGCAGAGCATGGACGTGCTCTCCTCGCAAGCCAATATCGCCGGCTATCGGGCCGTGCTGCTGGCGGCCGAGGCGCTGCCCAAGATGTTCCCCATGATGATCACGGCCGCAGGCACGATCAACGCCGCCCGGGTGTTCATCATCGGCGCAGGCGTCGCCGGCCTCCAGGCCATCGCGACAGCCCACCGCTTGGGCGCGGCGGTCTCCGCCTACGACGTCCGTCCCGCCGTCAAGGAGCAGGTGCAAAGCTTGGGCGGCAAGTTTGTCGAGATGCCGCTGGAAACGTCCACCGCCGAGACGAAAGGCGGCTACGCCCAGGCAATGGACGAAGCGTTCTACAAGAAACAGCGTGAGCTGATGGCCAAGGTGGTCGCCGAAAACGACGCGGTCATCACGACGGCCGCGGTGCCGGGCAAGAAGTCGCCGGTGCTGGTGACGGCCGAGATGGTCGCGGGCATGGCGCCCGGCTCGGTCATCGTCGATCTAGCGGCCGAGCGCGGCGGAAATTGCGAGTTGACCAAGGCCGACCAGCGCGTCGTCGAACACGGCGTGACGATCCTTGGCCCGACGAATCTGCCAGCCGAGCTGCCGTATCACGCCAGCCAAATGTATGCGAAGAACATCACGACCTTCCTGCTGAACCTGGTGAAGGACAAGCAGGTTCGGATCAACATGGATGACGAGATCATCCGCGACACGCTGATCGCCCAGGACGGGAAAGTCGTCAACCCGCGGATTCAAGAGCTATTGCACAGAACGTAGCGACGCGACCGCTGGTCGCGCGCCCGCGCGATCGATAATTCGCCAGCTTGGGCGCGACCGCCGGTCTCGGCTTGATCGAAGCATGGTGCGTTCACGCACCCTACGATGAAAGGACAGCGGAATCATGTCATTCGGTTCATTGGCGTTGCTGGCCGCAGCAGGGCCGACCGCCCAAGCGGCGCCGCACGCGGCGAAGTCGGAGTTCCTGACGCTACTGTACGTCTTCATGCTGGCGACCTTCACCGGCTTGCTGGTCATCCGCAACGTCTCGCGGTTGCTCCATACGCCGCTCATGTCGCTAACGAACGCAATCTCGGCCATCGCGGTCGTCGGCTCGATCGCATTGGCCGGCCGAATGGAGACCAAGTTCACGACAATCCTTGGCGCGGTCGCCGTCTTCGCCTCGATGACCAATATCGTTAGCGGCTTTCTGCTGACCGACCGGATGCTAAAGATGTTCAAGAAGCGGGAGCCTGCCAAGCCATGAGCGAAAACATCATTCAACCGATCTATCTCGTATCGGCGGCCCTGTTCATCCTCTCGCTGCTCTGGATGGGCCACCCCAGCACCGCTCGACGCGGCGTTTTCGCGGGCGTCATCGCCATGATCGCCGCGATCGGCGGAACGCTCCTGCTGCCTGACTTTCAAGGCTACTGGTGGATCACCGGCGCCTTGCTTCTGGGCTTCGTCGCCGGCATTCCGTTGGCGATGGTGCCGCTGACCGCCGTGCCGCAGCGGACCGCGCTGTCGCACGCCTTCGGCGGCCTGGCGGCGGGCCTCGTCGGGGCGGCCGAGTTCTACCTGTGGACCAATCTCCCCAAATACGCCGACCACGCCACCGCGTTCAACACCGGCGCCTTGGTGGCTGAGGTCATTCTGGGCTTCCTGACCTTCACTGGAAGCTTGATGGCCGCTGGCAAGCTGATGGAAATCATTCCCACCCGCCCCATCATCTACAAAGGCCAGAACGCGATCAACTTGTCGGTCTTCGGCATCGCCATCTTGGCCGGCGTGCTATTGGTGATCAATCCGACATGGTGGTGGCTGTTCCCGATCATCGTCCTGCTCGCGCTGGTGTTCGGCGTGATGCTGATCGTCCCAATCGGCGGCGCCGACATGCCGACCGTGATCGCCCTGTTGAACGCTTACGCCGGCCTTTCGGCCGTGGCGATGGGCTTCGTCCTGGACAACAAGCTGCTGATCGCCGCCGGCGCCTTGGATGGCTCGTCCGGCTTGATCCTGTCGATCATCATGTGCAAGGCGATGAACCGCTCGTTCGCGAACGTGCTCTTCGGCGGCTTCGGCCAGGTTCGCGCCCGCAAGGGCGAGACCGAGCAGCGGTCGGTCAAGAGCGCCTCGGCCGACGAGGCGGCGCAGATCATGGAGGCCGCCCGAACCGTGGTGATCGTCCCCGGCTACGGCATGGCCGTCGCCCAGGCGCAGCACCGAGTCCGCGAGTTGTTCGACGAGCTGAGCAAACGCGGCGTCGAAGTGAAGTTCGCCATTCACCCGGTCGCGGGCCGCATGCCCGGCCACATGAACGTCTTGTTGGCCCAAGCCGAGATTCCTTACGACCGGTTGATCGAGATGGAAGAGATCAACAGCGAGTTGCCGCAGGCCGATGTCGCGGTGGTCCTCGGCGCCAACGACGTCGTCAACCCGGCGGCCCGGCACGACCAGGGCAGCCCGATCTACGGCATGCCGATCATCGACGCCGACAAGGCGAAAACCGTCTTCGTCATCAAGCGGAGCATGAACCCCGGATTCGCCGGCATCGAAAACGAACTGTTCTACGCCGACAATACGCTGATGCTCTTCGGCGACGCCAAAGCGATGCTGGGCAGCGTGGTGCAGGCGCTCAAAGAGTAGCGACGCTACGCAACGTAGGGGCCGTCAAAGAATAAGATTGCGGTTTGACCGTCGAACGGATATCCCAGTTCCCAGGCTGTCATCAGCCCGCTTGGCATTAGAATCTGAGGTCGTAGGTGGGCGGCTGCAACGTCCCGACGCCGTTGGCGATTTCCTGGCCGAGAATCGTCTGGGTGTTGTACGTCACCGGAATTTTGATAGTCGGCGAGGTAATTTCGACGCGGTAGAAGCCCGGCGGCACTCCGGGTCCTTCCCGCTCCTTGACCGGCACACTCAGCATGGCCATCCCTTGCTCGCTCGTCTTGCCCGAGGCAACCAGCATGTTCGGGCCGAGAAACTTCTCCGGCACGAGTTTGACATCGACGCCCGGCACCGGCTGGCCGTTGCGCATGACGCGGCAGCTAAACACCGTCCGCCCCAAACGGGAGTCCTGCCAAACCTTGATCCGTGCGGTGATCATCTCGGCGGTGATCCCCATGCCCGTCGGATCCAGCCGGGCCGCAGCGGACTTCAGCCCCGGGCACTTGTCCAGCTCGGCGCCGTCGAGCTTCTGGTCCTTGTTCGTGTCGAACATGGCGATCGCCTCCTTGCCGGCCGCCGAGGCGTTGATTGCTGGCGGATAGACTCGCGACGGCCCCTGACGGCAGCCGGAGTTCACCGCCGCCAGACATACCGCAAGGCACGCAACCCATAGCGTCGTTCGATTCAACATGACTATAAGCACCTCAGATTTTTGGACCACGAATAGCAGAGACGACAAGCCAGAACCTACGCAGCGTAGCAGAGGCTAACTCGGTGGTCAAGCGGTGCATGAGGCGTTCGTCGTTCCGCCTTTGGGCGGCGTTGAGCCCGGAACAACGGACAAAGCCGGGCTCTCCTCTTGACCTCTGCGTATAATTGGCCGGATTGCATAGGATTGGCCAGGACGATTCGCTCGAAAACCCCCGTCAAAGGAGGACCGAGGCATGAAACGCCGTGAGTTCATCCGAACCGTCGCCGGGGGGCTGGCGGTCTCGAACTTGGCCGGATTCGCATCGACCGTCGGGGCCGGCGAAGATCGCCCCTCCACACAACCCAAGGACTCGCACATGTACACGCTGACGAACTTGCCCTACGCCTTCAACGCCCTGGAACCGTACATCGACGCCCGCACGGTCGAGATCCATCACACGAAACATCAGCAGACGTACGTCGACAAGGTCAACGCCGCGTTGAAGGACTATCCGGATTTGCAGGGCCAGCCGATCACCCAGTTGATTGCCGATCTGAACCGCATCCCCGAGGCGATCCGCACGACGGTCCGCAACAACGGCGGCGGCGTAGCGAATCACGAGCTCTACTTCGCCATGATGCGGCCCGGCCGCGAGGAGAACCGGCCCGTTGGCAAGCTGGCTTCGGCGATCGATGCGGCTTTCGGCGGCTTCGAGGCCTTCCAGCAGAAGTTTGCCACCGCGGCCGTCGCGCAGTTCGCCAGCGGTTGGGGATGGCTGAGCCTCGATCGTCAGGGCAAGCTAGCGATCGAGACCACGCCCGGCCACGACACGCCGGTGATGTTCGGCCGAAAGCCGGTCCTGGTCATCGACGTCTGGGAGCACGCCTACTATCTCAAGCATCAGTGGCGCCGCGGCGATTCGATCAGCGACTGGTGGCATCTGGTCGACTGGGACTACGCCGACCGGAACTTCGCGGGCTGACTGCGCCGATAGGAAGGACTTCCTAGTCCGTCCAGTTCGGGCCCTGCCGTAGGGCGGACTTCCTAGTCCGTCCAGTTCGCGGTCTGCCCACGCTTGCGCAGGCATGATTCGACAGCAAGCATGCTTGCCGTCTCGCTGCGCTCGCTTAGCAAGCATGGCACCCAGCGTCCCAGTCCGTCCAGGCGGATTTTCACTGTAGGATGGACTTCCTAGTCCGTCCACTTCGACAATTGCGCCGCAGGATGAACTGCCCGGACGGATTGGGAAATCCGTCCTGCGGTTATGGGCTGCCCTCACGCGGCCCTCTCCGGAGGGAGACGGGCTGTTGGGTGACGAGGATGCGGTGAACGCCGCGGCTCGATCAACACTCTTCTTGGGAACAAGACCGTCGCCGCGCCCCCTCTCCGGTGTCATTCTTGCCGAGCAGGTCCATTTTTTGGTTGAGATTCGCTTGGTATCCTTTGTTTACACCAGGAGGACCTCGGGGAATGGTCGACGACGCCGATCAGACGATCGCCTACATGCAGCACGTGATTGCCTGGCAACCACGTCTGTACGCGTTTGCGCTGTCGCTAACGGGCAACCCAAATGAAGCGGACGACGTGGTGCAGAACGCCAACCTAGCGTTGCTCCAGAAGCAGGAGGCGTTCCGGGCGGACGCCGACTTTGGGGCCTGGGCCATGCA
>JBDKUC010000075.1:0-3499 GCA_039679885.1 Thermoguttaceae bacterium
CTTCGGCACGTTCCGCTGTCCCATCCCGGCGCCGGTCGGAGTGCGATCGCAGATGGCGTTGATGAGCGCCCGGCGAATCGGCCGGTCTTGGATGGCGTCGGCCGGCAGGTTCAGTTGCAGCAGGCTCATCGAGCACTTGATGTCAACGCCCACCGGGCCGGGATAAATGTGCGACGGCGAAACCATCACGCAACCGATCGGCGCCCCGTAGCCGACATGAGCGTCGGGGTTCAGCACGACGTCCGTAACGCCCGGCGCCAGCCGCGAGTGGATTGCCTGCCGCAACGTCTGATCGTCGAACGTCGCCCGAATGGCCTCGGTGCCGATGACGGTGATCGGTTTGACCTTCCCGGCCGGCAATATCGCCGTGGCTTCGCCGGTGGGAATCAGGGTGATTGTGTTTTCGACAATCATGATGCGAGCTTGAGTGTTGTGTTTATTGTATCAATTCGCGTTGGTTGCAATAGCATTTGCTCCGCCGTCGGCCGAAAGGCCGAGCCCGCTGCCCGGCCTTCCGGCCCGATGGCGACTAGAGCAAATTAACGACGCGATCGGCGAGGCCTTTCTCGCCAAGCAGGACGTTCAGCTTGCTGTTGACAGCGACCTTCTCCAAGACCTCCAACTCGCGGAGCCGCATCAACGTCGGGTTGCCCTCCAACAGCTTCGCCGTGTTGACCTGGCTTCGCATGGCCGCCGTCTCCTCACGCCGGGCGATCAGGTTGGCCTCGGCCGCCTTCTTCGCCTCGGTGACCTTGTTCATGAGGTCCTTCATCTCACCTGGCAAGATGACGTCGCGAATGCCCAACGAGATGACTTCCAAGCCCAGCGAGATGACTCGCTGGCGAAGAGTCGTCTCCAACTCCTTCGCCACGAGTTCCTTGTCGGCCAGGAACTGGTCCAGCTCGCGCGAGCCGATCACCGCACGCAGGGCCAACTGGGCCTCGCGATACAGCGCCTGACAAGCGTTGTCCGCGGTGCTCAACGCCTTGTACGCGTCGGCGACTCGGTATGTTGCGACCGCATTCAATCGCAAGGTCACCTTGTCGGCAGTCATGATCTCTTGACCGCCGATGTCCAACATCGTCTCGCGCAACTCCACCGGCACGAGCGAAACCTTCGCCACGTTCTTCCAAAACGCGTACTTCCCAGGCGGCAACGTCTCGACGTAATCGCCGTCCTTGAACAATACGCCAACCTGCCCCTGCTCGACGGCGAACGTATCCAACACCCGCTCGGCCGCCGCCGAGCGAATGATGACCTGAAAGTCCTTGTGTTGAAAACGGACATTCTCCGCGTTCGCCTGGACGATCTGGACCGCAACATCGCGGAAGCCGGTCCAGTAAGCGTACAAGCCCGGCGGCAGAATATGACTGAACCTACCGTCGATCCACACCAGCGCCCGCTCGTTGTCCTTCAAGTCGAGGACGATTGCACGGTCCTTCAAGGAACCCGACTTGACGACCACGTCGAGCTTCTCATGGATCAACCACGGGCTGCGCTGCGAGACGACGTCAATTTGCGTCTTGCGAAGCGGATCAAGGAACCAGTGACGCCCCGCATCAAGCAAGCCGCGGAACTCGCCATCGCGGAACAAGAGGCCAATTTCGTAGCGGCGGATATTCTGGGTCAACATGTCTCTCTTCCTTTCTGCGACGATGATTGCATCATTCTCAGGTTGTCCTGAAATGTTGTTGGTCAACGCCTCCGGGCGGCGGCGCCAGCGACGATCACGCGGACGAACGCGGAGTGTCGTTTCAGTTTCCGCCAGACCAGCGACCACCCCGGCGACTTCCGCGGCGCTCGTCACGACGGGGTGATCCCACCGCGGCTTGCAAGGCATTTTGTCGCCGATCGGGCCGATGGCCGGCAAAATCGGTATCCACGCACTGCATGGCGTTCGGACGCGCTGCCCTCGGACCCGCAGTGCCGGATCAAGTCCGGCGCTCGGAATCCGATGGCCGATCGTACGCTGGCCCGCCTCCCTCGGGCTTCGGTCACACAGCGGGTTTCTTAGGCCCGCGAGTTGGTACGGGAGTCGAACCCGTCACAGCCAGATTCTTTTCTGGTGCTCTATCCACTGAGCTAACCACGGGTGACACGGCTTCGGTCAGAACCCATGTTCGGAACACACGACGCCAACCGCCTCGGATGAGGACGGGGCGACGCGCGCCGTTGGCCCTGCCGCATCTTGCTTGAAAATGTCCTTGCCAGGGGTGTTGTTTATGAAACGGAAGTCGTTAGGCAACAACCACTTACGAAAACGTTAGTTTTGCTTTTCGCCCACAAATTCGCCCACCGACTGCCCATCCTCTTCTGCTGCACCCATTAGTTTGAACTCGCCCGAGAGGATCTGCTGCCGTCGAAGCCAAATGTAGTCAATCATCTTGCCGACCACCAGTGCCAGTTGTCGATCCTGGAGCAGCATCTCTATCTTCGAGCGGATTGCCTCGGACGGGTCTGCCTCCCAAAGTTCGTTCCAGTCGTTAAGGCCCATTGCTCCAGCAAGTCGTTTCAGATCGTCAAATGACTTGCGATGTGGTCGCTCAATGCCAACGGTCAACCATCGATGGAACCGTGGGTATCGGATTCCGAGGCGGTCCGCCACTACGCCGACTGGGTCCGTTCCAACGTAGGCTTGCAACTTCTTTCGAAAGATGACCTGCCGTGTCGAGGCAGACATCGTCCCATGCTCCAGCCCGTTCATGCAATCCTCGGAGGGAAAACTAATTGGTCGGTTGAGACCCGTCGGTCGCCTATCGCCGCCTGACCGCAGCCACCAGTCTTTGGTGGCAACGGCGTACCGACATATCTCGAAATGAAACAAGACAATCGCAGGCTGGCCTCCTCTTACTATATCGAAATATCTCGAATATCTGCCGACTGATCAGAGACCGATATACCAAACTATCTCGAAATGGAACAACTCAACCATGACTTGATCGGCGTTCACTGTGCCGAAATATCTCAATATTCCCGTCAGTGATCGGCATTCGCTATCCCGACATATCTCAAAGTATCAAGAACAGCGTTTTTTCGGCCATTATCACGTGCTTTTGCCGTTCCGTGACACCGACTAGTGAAAACGAAGCGGCCCTATCAAAGACCTCGCTATATGAACTAGCGATGATGGCATCGGCCGGTCAACCTTGAGCCTGCGTGTGCCGTCAATGTGAGAACCGGAGTGCGGTGCCTTTCGCATCGCTAGGCTCGGACGGCAAAGGTTGTTGTGCCCGTCACTCCGTTGCCGTCGCTGAATTAGGGGTGGCCTACCTCTGACAGCGACGGCGTCATGGCCGAACGGTTCTTCTTCGGATCGCCCGCACCTCGGAACTGCGCACGAGGTGTGGGCGACTTGAATAGTGTGCGCAGAACAAGGAGACCTTTCATGAAAGGCAATTCGGAGAACAAGAGAATGCGGCTTACCGCCGCCGACCAACGAGTCCTGGATGAGTTGCGACGGCTGCCAAGCAATGCCGTTAGTCGGTGTGCGAACCTGATC
>JBDKUC010000471.1:0-6284 GCA_039679885.1 Thermoguttaceae bacterium
GCATATGTAGCAAGGGACCGGATGCAACGGATCGAGCGATTGAACAACGCGCTTTCCACCCAAAGGGCGGGTTCGTTGCATCGCAGCAGTCGTGGCCGGACGAAGGACTCACGCAAAGTCGCGGAGACGCATGAGGGAAGGAAGACTACCGGAGTCGGCACGCTCTAAGGCAAATCGCCCGTCTTATACATTCCTTGCATTTTCTCGGCCGGCGGGCTAACTTATTATGTAACCGGACTTAACGAAAATGTCGGGACCGACGATCGCGGCGCGAGCGCCGGCATGCTCGGGGGCACTGACTCGAAGACGAGTCGCCGCCCGAGAATTCCCGCCCTTTCTAGGAGCTTGCACATGTTGCATCGTGAACTCGCGGCGTCACGCCGCGCTTGCTGGGTTCTGCTGGCCGTGATTGCCGTGGCCGCCGTCTTCTGCTCGCCTGCCAACGGACAGTTGGTCAACCAGGCGGTCGGTGGCGTGTCGATCGACACGAAGGGCATTTTGAGCACCGCCAGGCCAGACCTGATGGGCGAACTTGGCAAGGTGCGAGTTGGCGAAATGCAGCAAGTGCCCGAGGCGCTCAACGCGGCCGTTCCGATGCGCAAGGTCTCCCTGCGGCGGCTTGCGGCGACGCTTGACGATTGTGCTCGCAACAAGAAGCCGATTCCCGACTCGGCCAAGTATCTGGCCGGTCTCCAGCGGATTCGCTATGTCTTCGTCTACCCCGAGCAGAAGGACATCGTGCTGGTCGGGCCAGGCGAGGGCTGGACGGTCGACCCCAACGGAAACGTCGTCGGCGCGACCAACGGCCGCCCCGTCATGTTGCTCGACGATCTGCTGGTTGCACTCCGGACGGCCAAGGCGGCCGCTCAGGGCGGCATCACCTGCTCGATCAATCCGACGCCAGAAGGCTTGGCCCGCTACAGCCAACTGCCGCCGGACCGCAGCAACGATCCGCGACACGTGGCCAGCCGCATCGAAGAAGCCCTGGGCATGCAGCAGATTAGCGTGACGGGCGTGCCCGACAGCAGTCACTTCGCCCGCGTCCTGGTGGCGGCCGACTATCAGATGAAGCGGATCGGAATGAACCTGGACCGCTCGCCGATTCGCGAGTTGCCCAGCTACTTGCAGATGTTGCCGGCCGCGACTCGCGCCGCATCCTCGCCGCGGTTCTGGCTCGAACCAAGATATGACGCCCTGCTGCGCGACGCGGACGGGCTCGCCTACGAGTTCCGCGGCCTTGGTGTGAAGGCCCTGACCGAGGAAGACTGGCAAGCCGCCAATGGCAACCGCCAACGGGGGGCCAAGCCGGGCCGGATCGCCCAGCGTTGGGCCGACCTGATGACCGCGAACTACCAGCAATTGGCCGCCGCCCGCCCCATCTTCGGCGAATTGCAGAACTGCATGGACCTGGCCGTTGTCAGCGCGTTGATCGTCAAGGAGCGTCTGCCCGAGAAGGCCGGCGACAGCCTGAACGGTCTGCTTGACGCGACGGTGAAGGTCGAGACGTTCAATGCCCCGAAGCAGGTCAAAAGCATCGCCAGCGTGTTGGACAAGGGCCGGCATCCGGTCATCGGCGTCTCCGGCGGCGTGGCCATCAACTCGTGGATCATTGCCGACCAGGTCAAGACCAGCGACACGGTTGCCCCCGTTCGCGCGAAAGCTGCCCCTGCCCAAAACGCCAACTGGTGGTGGAACTAAGGCGCCGTAACACGATACGGCGGCCAAGAAACCGTAGGACGGATTTCCTAATCCGTCCCAGGACTGGACGGACTAGGAAGTCCGTCCTACGACGGCGACGGGAAGTCGCTCGAGCAATGCCATGCTGTCTTGGAGACGCTCTCACCGGTCGCTGCTGATCGTGCTAGTCTTCCTCGCCGGGGCTCTCCGCGGCGTGGCGGCCGATCCGCCCGCGCGGCACGAAAAACAACCGCTCGTCGGTAAGCAGGTCGACATCGAACTTCAGTCGGGCAAGTCGCTTCGCGGCGTGCAAATCGAAGAGGCCGTCGCGGGAAAGATCCCCGGCACCATCGCCCGGCTCCGCGTCGTTGATCTGAACACCGGATCGCGGCCGATTCTCGGCGCGTCGGCCGTCAAGCGTGTGACCGCGGCCGATGGCACGCCGCTGCTCGCGTTCGATGAGCCGACGAGGTGTCTGGCCAGCCCTGACGCCGCGACGTTGGCCACCATCCATCAAGCGGCGGCGACCACGAAGCAGGCCAGCCGGCAGGCGACGTCGAAGCCGAACGAGCCCAAATCGCCCCGGCCTGCCAAGAAGAACCTCAAGAAGCCCGCATCGCCCGAGGACGAGGCCGCCCGGCACAAGCGGAACGAGGAGAGTCGGGCCGAGTTCTACAAGAAGACGGGCGTTTGGCTGTGGCCGGAACTGACGGCCGACGAGCAACAGCAAGCGCTGACGGTGCAGAAGGACTACGTCCGCAAAGTGTCCGAGCGGTTCGCGTCGCTCAACATGCGGCTTGACGAGACGGAGCACTTTCTCTTCCTCAGCGATCTGCCACCCCAGCCGGCGAGTCTGTACACATCCTGCCTCGACACGATGTACGACCAGTTGTGCAAGGCGTTCGCCATCAAGGACCGCCAGCGCGTGTGGCTTGGCGGCAAGACGCCAGTTGTCGCGTTCAGCCGCGGCGAAGACCTCGCGTCCTTCGAGCAGGAATTCTTCAAGAACCGCATCGACTTCCGAGTGACGCAGGGCCTGGCCCATCAGTTGCCAAGCGGCATCGTGATCATCGGTTGCCATTGCGGCAAGGACCCTTACTACTTCGCCAGCGTGCTGGTTCACGAGACCACGCATGGCTTTCTTCATCGGTACAAGTCCTCGCAGGTCGTCCCGAATTGGCTCAACGAAGGCATCGCCGAGTGGGTGGCGATGAACGTCGTTGCGCGGGACCAGGGGGTCAAACGCAAGGTCCGCGACGCCATCCTGCGCGTCCACCAGACGAGAAGTCTAGGCGGTGACTTCTTCACGACCGAGCACTTGGCGCCCAATCAATATGGCATCGCCACGGCCATGGTTGAATACATGCTTCGCGCAAATCCCAAAGCGTTCCGCGCGATGATCGAGAGCATTAAACTCGGCGAGGACTGGCAGAGCGCCTTGAAGAAGTCCTTCCGCGTAACGCCCGAGCAGTTGACGCAGCAGTTCGGCATGAGCATCGTCCGGGTGCCGAACCTGACGCCATGACCTGCCTCAGAATACCCCAGTTCGGGGCAAATCCAGGCATTGAGACGTGACTGACGATGCCCGCCGCTTTTTTTGCGCAATTTGCTTTCCAGAAAAGCGGGCATCAAATAAAATAGGGGCCTATGACGTGCCACCGTACAAGGTGACTGACCGGACAGCAAGGGCAAGGTAACCGTCCGATCCAACTACGTCAGAGGCCCCACGGGCCAATCACTTAGTGGCGAACCTCTTGGTCCGCCGGCCTTTATTAGATGCATTCGGCGTGCCAATCACGCCGATCCGCGGGTCTGCGGCCGCCGATTCTTCCTAAGGCCTTGCGGCGAGGCCGCTTGCAGTCTTTTGGCCGCTTGCGGACGCCCACGGGGGCTCCGCGATCGCTTCGGCCATCGATGTACCGTTTCGCTACAGACGCGCGGCTGAGTGCAGCAATTTGCGGCGTGCCGGGCTGCAACGCTGTTCGTAGTTCCGGCTTCAGCCGGCATTCGCAGTGAAAT
The DNA here is from genome assembly GCA_039679885.1 of Thermoguttaceae bacterium. GTDB lineage: Bacteria > Planctomycetota > Planctomycetia > Pirellulales > Thermoguttaceae > JAJFUI01. The sequence continues at coordinate 3,697 of JBDKUC010000471.1, forward strand.
CGCCGCCTAAAGGCGGAACTACGAACGATCGATAACCAGTTTCGACGAGTCACCTTGTTCCCATGCTCCTGCGTGGGAACACACCGGTGGCGATGCTCCTGCGTCGCCGGGATCGATAACCAGTTTCGAGTCAAGGCGTTATGCTGAGGACGCCGGAGCGTCCAAACGGTGCGTTCCCACGGGGGACCGTGGGAACGAGGTTAAATCGCCGCCTAAAGGCGGAACGACGAACGACTTTGCCGTCCCCCTATCTCGGCCGCCCTGATATACTGGGCAGCAATCATCGCCTGGGTCTTTGGGAGGCCGTTTCTTGCCGCCAGTCGTTTCCATCGCGAAGCCGTCGCCGGACGCCCGCCGCGTGGCGATCCTGCTGAATCCCAAGGCTGGTCCCCGCGGCGCCGAGCCTCGGGCACAGTGGCTGGCCGAATTGCTCCGCTGCCACGGTTTCCAGCCGGAGATCTTCACCGATCTGGCCGCCGTGGCGGCGCAGGCCAACCGTTGGCATGCCGAGCGGACCTTGCGGGCGTTGGTCGGCATTGGCGGGGACGGCACGGCCGCCGAATTGATCAACCGCACCGACGACGGCGTCCCGCTCACGTTCCTCGCGGCCGGCAACTCGAACCTGCTAGCCCGATACTTCTCGCTCAGCAATGACCCGGAGCGGGTGTGCCGGACGATTCACCGCGGCGTGCTCGCCCGCGTCGACGCAGGCCGGGCCAATGGCCGTCTGTTCTCGCTCATGGTCGGTTGCGGCTTCGATGCCGAGGTCGTCCGCCGGGTGCATGAGTATCGCGACGGGCACATCTCGCACCTGACCTACGGCGTTCCGATCCTGAAGGCCATCGCCGGCTATAAATACCCGGAACTGCACATCCACTGGGGCGCGGCGGACCAGAGTGCGACGCTTTCGGCCCGGTGGCTCTTCGTGTTCAATCTCCCCTGCTATGGCGGCGGATTGCGGATTGCGCCGCAGGCCGATGGCGCCGACGGGCTGCTCGATATGTGCACCTTCCGCCGCGGCGGCTTCTGGCCTGGCCTTTGGTATCTCGCCACCGTGTTGGCCGGCCAGCACCAGCGGATTGGGCGATTCGGGAATCATCGCGTGACGCGGCTGCGGATCACCGCCGACGCCGAAGTGCCGTACCAGCTCGACGGCGATCCCGGCGGAACGCTGCCGTTGGACATCGACGTGCTTCCCGGCCGATTGACACTGCTCCTGCCGCCGAATGCGGTCACCCCCGCCGTTCCGGGCTGACTTCGCCCACTCTCCACTGCTTACTGCCCACTGCCCACTGCTTACTGCCCACTGCCCACTATTACCCATGCCTGACAACCCTGTCACGATCGGATCGTTCCGTTGCGGCCGCGGCCAGCCGCTGATGGTCATCGCCGGGCCGTGCGTGATCGAGAGCGAGGAACTGACCCTTTCGATCGCCGCGCGGCTAAAGGAAATCGCCGCCGAGCTTTCGACGCCGATCGTCTTCAAGGCGTCGTTCGACAAGGCGAACCGCACAAGCGTCTCGGCGTTCCGCGGTCCCGGGTTGGAGCGGGGCTTGGCCATCTTGCAGCGGGTGAAGGAATCGACGGGGCTGCCGGTCACGACCGACATTCACGAGCCGAGCCAAGCGGACCCGGTGGGCCGGGTGTGCGATTTGATTCAAATCCCCGCCTTCCTCGCCCGGCAGACGGATCTGCTCCTGGCGGCGGCGGCCACCGGACGGCCGGTCCACGTGAAAAAGGGGCAATTCCTGGCCCCGTGGGACATGAAGAATGTCGTCGGCAAGCTCGATGCGGGCGGTTGCCGCCAAATCCTGCTGGGCGAACGGGGCACCTTCTTCGGCTACGGCCGGCTCGTGAACGACATGCGGGCGATTCCGCAGATGCAGGCCCTCGGCGTCCCGGTGATCTTCGATGCCACCCACAGCGTTCAGGAGCCCGGCGGCTTGGGTGCAGCCACCGGCGGCAACCGGGCGATGGTCGAGCCCCTGGCGCGGGCCGCAACGGCCATCGGCGCCGATGGGCTCTTCTTCGAGACGCACCCGAACCCGGACGCCTCGCCCAGCGACGGCCCGAACATGATCCCGCTCGATGAGTTCCAGGGGTTGTTGCGGCGACTGCTTGCGATTCGTAGTACAATCGAACAGATCGGGCCCATTTCGGAGGGAAGTCGGAAGTGAAGACGATGATCGCCAGGGCGCTCCCGCAATATGCTCTGCTCCTGCTGCTGTCGGCCGGCCTGGCCGGATGCACCCACGAGACGGCGTCAGAAACAGACGCCACCGGACCGGTTGCGACGGGCGTGAATCGCCAAGAACTGCTCGATTTCGCCGTCAGCAATCTCGATTCTCTCGAGGAGTTCGGTTCGGCCGAAATGCTCCAGCAGATTCTCGACCGGCTGATGAAGCCCGGCAAAAGCGACGAGCACTTCGACCCGCTGCTGGCTTCTTGGCCGGAACCGGAGATGCTCGGGCAGGTCGTCGACCGGCTCAACCAATGGATTCACGCCCAGCCGGCGACGGCGGATTGGAAAGCCGATCCGATGCTGGCCGAGTTGCCCAAGCCCCTGGCGGCTCTGCGGCAAGTGAAAG
>JBDKUC010000041.1:0-8664 GCA_039679885.1 Thermoguttaceae bacterium
TGCTGCGAAAGTAGCCGTGGGCATGCTCGGACGACAAACATGCTTGCTGTCTCGCTGCGCTCGCTTAGCAAGCATGGCACCCTACGCCGTTAACATGGCACCCATCAATCGCCATTGGCGTGCGATGCTTCGCTATTTGCCGTCGAGCGACTTTTTCGCTCGGCGGACGACGTCGGCGGCCCAAGGCTTGTCGGCATAGAGCTCGATGACGGCGCGATAGACTTTCCGTGCGCGGGCCGGGTCTTCCGTCTTCATCGCGTCGGCCGAATTGAGCCGGTCCTCCAGCACCTGCACCTGCTCGCTGGACCGCTTGGCGACATCCTTTTCCAGGCTAGCCAGGCGGCGGCGGACGAGCGTCAGACACTGCGACGTGGCGTCGTTCTCCGATCCAGGCCGATCGTAGAGATCGACGATCGCCCGCAGCTTCGCGATGCCGAGGTCGCGGTCGAGATCGGCGTAACGGAGCGCCTCGAAGTAAGCACGCTCGATTGGCTGGAGTCCGTCGGCGCTGGCGAGGCCCTTTAGCCGCTGGTTGAACCGGTTCTCCAGACTGTGGAGTTCGATCTCCCGCTCGTACCGGCGGACCTGCTTGGCGCGAGGATCGTTGGAGTACCGGCTGAGGAACTGGTGGATGTCTCCTTCGACGCTGAGAATGGAACCGATCGAGCCATCGCCGGTCGCATCGCTGATCCGACCGTAGAGCGAATCGGCGGAGGGGGGCTGCAAGGCGTACCAGGCGCCCCAGCCCATCAGGAGCAACGTGATGGCCAAAACGCCCGTCTGCCAGGAGAACGCCGGCCGGGGCTCATCTTCTACGCCCCGATCGAGCTCGTCCTTGGAGACCGCGACGAAGTGGTTGCCGGGCGATTTTGTCGCCGCGCCGACGCCAGCCGGCGGTTGGGCAGCCGCGGCGTCTGGCTGCGGGCGATCTGGCTTGGCGCGGGCGGCAGGTTGACAACCTGCCCCACGGCTGGCAGCAGCAGGCTGATAACCTGCCCCACGGCTGGCAGCGGCGGGTTGACCACCTGCCTCGCGGCTGGCGGCAGCGGGTTGAAGACCAGCAGCGGCAGGTTGACCGCCCGGTCCACGGCCGACGGCGGGCTCCTCGCCGAGCACTTGCGTGTCCGGGATGTCGTCCGGCGGGACCAATGCGGGAGGCGCAGCCTCCGGAACCGCGACGTCCCCACGGTCAGGCGGATCAGCCGTCGGCTCGGGGAAGAACCAGCTTCGGCTCGCATCCAACGTGTCGGAGCCAAGGCTCAGGGCGTGCAGCATCGCCTCGAGCCGTCGCGCCAGCAGGTCTGGGTTCGGAATCCGCTTGGCCGGGTCCTTGTCCAAAAGCTGAATGAGAATCCGCTCCAACTCCTCGGGCGTGTCGGGCGCGTACTTGCGCACCGGCTCCGGTTGCTCGAACCGCTGCTTGTAGAGCATGTCGGGAAGCGACTTGCTCCGGAACAGCGGACGACGAGCCAGCAGGGCGTACATCAGCGCGCCGAGGCTGTAGAGGTCCGCCCGGGTGTCGACCGGCCGCCCCTCGGCCTGTTCGGGGGCCATGTACTCGGCCGTGCCCAGCACGTTGCCAGGGCCGGTGAGTCGCGTGTTGCCGAAGAGCCGGGCGATGCCGAAGTCGGAGAGCTTCACGTGGCCATCGGCCGCCAGCAGCAGGTTGCCTGGCTTGATGTCGCGATGGACGATGCCACGGTCGTGGGCGTGGCGAAGCGCTCGGCAGGTCTCGATGGCGATCCGCGTCACTTCACGCCACTCGAACTGGCGGCCGCGTCGCAGTTCTTCTTCGAGGCTGTTGCCATCGACCAGCTCCATCGCGTAGAAGAGATGCCCGTCTTGCTGGCCGAAGCCGAACAAGCGGACGATGTTCGGATGGTTGAGCTTCCGGAGGGTCTCGATCTCGATCTCGAAGCGGCTGCGAAAGCCCTCTTCCTGCGCCAGGGCGGCGGAGAGCAGCTTGACGGCGGCCGCTTCGCCTGTCTCCTCATGCACCGCCTCGTAAACGGTGCCCATGCCGCCACGGCCGAGTTTGCCGATCACGCGGTAGGGACCAAGCCGTTCAATCTCGGGCGAAACAGCGGACATCGAGCACCGTAAACGCGGGGGGCCGCAGGCGAACCGATCCTTAGTCTAGCACGCCAACCAGGCCGTTTCCAGACGCCGAACCGGGCGGGGCAGCTTAGGCGCCGAGGAACCTTGTTCCCATGCTCCTGCGTGGGAACATGCTCGTGGCGATGCCCCTGCGTCGCGGGGAGCGATAACCAGTTTCAACTCAGAGTGTTCTGCTGAGGACGCGGGAGCGTCCAACCGGTGCGTTCCCACGGGGGACCGTGGGAACGAGGTTACCAAAGGCGTTCGTAGTTCCGCCTTCAGGCGGAGATCTCACTCGAAAGACCGCCTAAAGGCGGAACTACGAACGACTCCGCGGTCCTCCTGCCCGCCGTCGAGCCATAGTTGACCGGCGGCGGGAATTCCGCGAAAATCGAGACTCTCTTTCTCATTCTCACCGGAGGTTCCTCCCATGAAGACGGTTACGGTGCAGGCCCAGCAACGCTGGGAGTATTGTGTCGAAACGCGCAAGACCGAGAGCAGCCTGCTGGTTTCGCTCAACAAGTTTGGGCAGGAGGGCTGGGATCTGGTCGAGGTGCTGTACTACAAGGACATGAAGGGCGTCATGGAGTGGACGGCGTTTCTGAAGCGGCCGAGCACGGCGGCAACGCCCCCCGTCGAGCAACAGGCAGCCGCTTCGAGCGTGCCAACGAACAACACGCGGCCGAAGCCCACCGAGCCGCAAGGTGTTGGAGTTGGCGGCGATGAATATCGGATGAAGGCCGAATGACGGCCGAGCGATTTCGCTCGGAATACCGCTTATACGCCGGAAGTAGGGGGCGGGCGGACTGCAAAGTCCGTTGCAGGCGTTCGTAGTCCCGCCTTTAGGCGGAAAATGACCGGCTAAAGCCGGAACTACGAACAACTTTGCAGTCGTCCTGAAGGAGGGGGCGCAAGGCTTGCATTGCTCGAAATACGCCAAAGCGTTACAATCCTGCCGTTTGTCTGATACCGTTTGAACTCTCGATCAAGGACGGACGAGTCAATGAGCATGGAAGCCGCTCAGGTCGCCGGTGCGCTCAGTCCCTTCGAGCAACTCCGCTTCGCCAGGCAGGTCATCCTGACCGAAAGCCGGGCTCTGGTCCAAGTGGCCGATCGGCTTGACGGCGAGTTCTGCCGCGCCGTCCGGATGATCTTTGAATGTCGTGGCAACGTCATCGTCTGCGGCATGGGCAAGGCGGGCCTTATTGGCCAGAAAATCATGGCGACGCTTGCGTCCACCGGCACGCCAAGCCACTGTCTCCATCCGGCCGAGGCGGTCCACGGCGACCTGGGACGCGTTCGTCCCGACGATGTGGTCCTGATGCTTTCCCAGAGCGGTGAGACGGAGGAGATTGTCCGCCTGCTGCCGTCGCTGGCTGAGCTCGGCGTGCCGGTCGTGGCCATCACGTCTCGGGACGCCAGCACCCTTGGCCGCGCGGCCACCGTAACGATTGAACTTGGCGAGTTGCAGGAGGCGTGCTCGCTTGGACTGGCGCCGAGCACCAGCACGACGGCCATGCTAGCCGTGGGCGACGCCCTGGCGTTGCTGGTGAGCCACATGCGGCGGTTCGGACGCGATGACTTCGCTCGTTGCCACCCGGCCGGCAGTCTCGGCTACCGACTGAGCAAGGTCGACGATCAGATGCGGCCGCTTGAGCATTGCCGTGTCGCGTGCCAGGAGCAGACGGTCCGCGATGTGTTGGTCGGCACGAGCGTTCCCGGTCGGCGAACCGGCGCGACAATGCTCGTCGACGAAACCGGCCGGCTTTCCGGCATCTTCACCGACAGCGATCTCGCAAGACTCTTGGAGCGTCACGGCGATCAGGACATCGATCGGCCCATTCGGCACGTGATGACGCAAGAGCCGTTGCGAGTCGCGTCTGGCTCGCGAATGACCGAGGCGGTCGCGATCATGGCCGCCCGGCGGATCAGCGAGCTGCCGGTCGTGGACGCCGATAGCAAGCCGATTGGCCTGATCGACGTGACCGACGTCGTGGCTCTGCTGCCCAAAGAAGCCGGAACCGAAACGCCACCGCCGAAGCCGGCCGGGTTGCGCGTGGTCGGGGCCGACGGCTTTGTTGAACATTAGCGAGGAGCGAACGGCTCCCGAACGCATTAAGAATAGCTGGTATGAAACTGGGTGGCACGCCCTGACAGGGCGTGGCAGATGGCACGCACGATACCCGTCACGCCCTTTCAGGGCGTGCCGCCCAAATTCGACAAACTGTTTCTTTACACACCCCAACCTCGAAGATGCCGGGAGCCGTTTGGCGCCCGGCGACGAATTCGTTTCATCCTCTCGACAGTGCCCACCATGATCCTCGAGCAGCGGTGCAAAGCGATCCGATTGATTCTCTCGGATGTCGACGGTGTGTTGACCGATGGCCGATTGGTCTTCGACAACCAGGGCATCGAGACAAAGCACTTTCACGTCCGCGACGGGCTCGGCGTCCGCCTGTGGCAACGGGCGGGCTACCGCTTCGGTCTGCTCACGCATCGCAGTTCGCACATCGTCAAGGTCCGCGCCGCCGAGTTGGGCATCAGCATCCTCCGGCAGGGCACCGACGATAAGCTCGCAGCCCTGCGCGGCATCCTGCGAGAACTCCAGCTCACGCCGGCCGACGTCTGCTATCTGGGCGACGACCTGCCCGACCTGCCGGTCGTCCGCGCGGTGGGGCTCGGCGTTGCGGTCGCCGACGCCTGCGGCGAGCTTCGCCAGGCCGCGCACTACGTCACCACCTGTGGCGGCGGCGCCGGCGCCATCCGCGAGACAATCGAATTAATCCTCAAGGCCCAATCCCGTTGGGATGATGTGATCCAAACCTACCGATGATCGTTCGGCCAACCGGCTCCAGCGACCGATCGTTGAGAGAGGACGGCTTGCCTTTCGCGGCACCCGATCTTGCTTTGACCACCATGTCCCGATTCCGCCGTATCGCCGGAAGTCTTGCGGTGGTCCTGTTCGCCTATTGGGCCTACGCGCTGATGGCGGTGCCCTGGATCGAACCGGCCGCCAAGCCGGGAAGCCGGGGGCCCCAAGACGAGCCCCGCCGCAACTTCGGCGACCCGCAGGCTGAGCTGCTCAAGAAGCTCTTTCCCGCAGACGCTTGGGAGCGGAAGAATCCCACTGTCCTTGAAAGCAATCGGGCTAAACTGATTTTCCAAAACTACAAGAACCATCCCGACGGGCGAATCGAGATCACACCCTGCGCCATCGTGTTTCCTTACGACGGCGATGCGAAAGACGAAGCCCAACGCATTCGGCAGTACATCATCCTCGAAGCGCCCGGCGGCGCGGTGCTCCAGTTCGATCCGCCACTGGACCTGACTCGGCCGAAAATCGGCCGTTTGGTCGGCGGGCGACTCGTCGGGCAGATCACCATCCATAGCGACTGGAAAGAGCCGGGGCCCGACGACGATCTGATGCTGGTCACCCGCGACGTCGAGCTTTCCGACCAAACCGCTTTTACCCCGTATCCGGTCGAGTTTCGTTGGGGGCCGCATTTTGGCCGCGGCCGCGAGATGACGATCAAGCTCCTCGCCGGGCCGCCCGATCCTCATGGCGCCGGTCCGACGTTCGCCGGCGTCGAGTCGTTCGAGCTTCGGCACATCGACCGGCTGCATCTTGATTTCGGTCAGGCGGGGCCGGCTGCGTCGACGACAAAGCAAGCCAGCGTTCCGGTCGAAATCCACTGCTGCGGGCCTTTTCGCTTCGATGTGCCTCGGCATGTCGCCACCTTCCGCGACAGCGTCGAGGTCGTCAAGCAGAATCCCGCAGGCCCGGCCGATCAGATCGTCTGCGAGCTGCTTTCTCTCTTCTTCGCCGATCGCAAGATGGCGCCACAGCGAGTTGCGGGAGGCGGGGCTGGTCGTCGCACGCCGTCGGCGCCGCCGGCGGGTCCGGCCGCCCAACCAGGATCCGATTCGCTCAACCTGGTCGCCGAGCGATTCGAAGCGCGCGGCAATCCGGCGATTGTCACGGCACCGAGCCAGAAGAACCTCACCGCCCGCGCTCCACGGATCGAATACAATCTGCTGAGCGAATCCATCGCGCTCGATGGCGCCCAGGAAGTCTCGTTGCAGCAGGGCGTCAACGAGATCCGCGCCCGGAGCCTGAGCTATGTCTCCGCGGGGCGGGATCGTTTGGGCCGCGTCCTGGCCCTTGGACCCGGTTGGCTCCGAGGTCAATCGGACGATCATCCCGATCAACGGCTCGAGGCGGTTTGGACCGATGAACTCCGCGTCGAGCCGGACGGCGACAAGCATCTCGTGCTGCTGACGGGCGGCGCGATGCTCAGCGCCCCCGGCACAGGCCAGCTTCAGTCACGTGAAATCCGCTTCTGGCTCAACGAGTCGCCACCGCAGGTCGCCGGCGCGAAGGCCCAGCTTCAACCCGATCGGCTCGTGGCCCGCAACGACGTCCACATGAACTCTCCCCAGCTTTCGGGCGAAGTCGAACAATTGGACGTCCGGTTCCAAACGCCGCGGTTGGAGCTCCCCGCTCAGACGCCGGGCGGTGCGGACCCAGGGCCGACGCTGCAATCGCCGTACCATCGAGGGCTCGTCGCGTCACCGCCCAGTAATCCGACCGCACCAGGCGCTCCTTCCGCGAGCGGAAAACAGCGATTTCACGTGAACGGCCGAACGCTCAACGTTGACGTTCTGCTCAACGGCCGCGAGCCTAGCGTCACCCGCTTGGTAATCGACGAAGGCGTCCGTTTCGAGGAAGAGCCGTCGGGCGAGCCGGGCCGCCAGCAGCCCATGCGAATTCTCGGCGACCGACTGGAGCTGGCCGACGCCACCGGGCCGAATGCCGTGGCCGTGGTCACCGGCCAGCGAGCCCACATCGAGGCGCGGGGACTGAGCCTCACCGGATCGAACGTCCATCTCGACCGCGGGGCCAACCGCCTGTGGATCGAAGGGCCCGGCGAGATGGACCTCCCGCTGCCTGCCAGCGCGAACCAGCCGGCGGCCGGCCCGATCGCCATCACGTGGCAAAAAGGGATGATGTTCGACGGCCAAGTTGCGACCTTCGAGGATTCGGTTGTCGCGGCAATCGGTGGACAGCCGCCGCGCCAGCAAGTCCGCGCCCGGACCATGACGGCCGAGCTGCTCCGCCGGATATCGTTCTCCGAACAGCGGCCCCAGGAGCCGCAACTCGCCACGATCGGCTGCCAAGGCGGCGTTTGGCTGGAGAATTGCAGCTACGACGCCCAGGGGCAACTGACCGCCCGCGATCAAGTTCAGCTTGCCAACGTGTGCGTGAACATCCGCAGTGGCGAAACGGTCGCCGAGGGGCCGGGCTGGCTTCATAGCGTCCGCCGCGGTTCGGCCAACCTGCTCCCCGGTTCGGGCGCGACGGATCGTCGAGCCGCCCCCGCCGCGCCGGCCCCGAGCCAACTGATCTGTCTGCACGTGACCTTCGAGCGATCGGTGAAAGGCACTTTGCCGATCCCCGCAGCGCCCGGCGGCAATGCGCCGTTGCTCTATCTGACCTTTGCCGACCAGGTCAAGGCGGGCTACGCATCGGTCAACGATTGGGACGCCAACATTCCGATCGATGATCCGGCCAAGCTCGGTCCGACGGGAATGACGGCCCGGTGCGATCAGCTCTCCGTCGCGGAAACGTCGCTTCCCGGGGCGGCGACGCACACCGGCGAGATTGTCGCTTTTGGCGCGGCGAAGGTCGAAGGTTCCACGCTTTCACCCCGCGGAACGTATACCGCGCATGGAAATCGCATCAGCTACGACGAGGCCAAAGGGCTCTTGATCCTCGAAGGCGACGGCCGCACCAACGCCGACGTGCTCTGGCAATCCCAGCTTGGCGCCGAGCCCACCCGGACTCCGGCGCAGAAGATGCTCTACTGGCCCAAAACTCACACGATGCGCATTGAGCGCGGCGGCGCGTTCGGCACGAACCAACTGCCCGGCACAAACTGACCAATGTAGACTTGTTGCAGAAACGAGACGGATCCATGAGAACCCTTCTAACCGAAGAGCAAGTCCGCGAGGGAATTCACCGCCTGGCGGGCGAAGTTCAACGATATTACGACTCGAAACCGTTGACCCTCGTCGGCGTCATGACAGGCAGCGTCGTCCTGCTGGCCGACTTGATCCGGCTGCTCGACGCCCCGCTCCGCATCGAGCTGATTCAGGCCCGATGCGACCGCAGCAAGGGCGTCTGCCAGGGGCCGTTGGTCATCGACGAAGACCTGCTTTCCTTCGGCGTCCGCGGCCGCCACGTGCTGCTCGTCGACGACATCTTCCATACGGGCCAGACGCTGTGGAATCTGATTCCGCAGATCGATGACATTGGACCGACCAGCGTCCGCACGGCGGTGTTGCTGCAGAAAGACGGCGAGTCGGCGGTGCCGATCAAGCCGGATTTCGTCGGCTTCACCATCCCCAATGAGTTCGTCGTCGGCTACGGCCTCGACTATAATGATCGCTATCGCCATCTGCCGTATCTGGCGGCGTTGGAGCCGGACGAAATGCAATCCCTCGCTTGCCCTAACCCCTAACCCCTAGCCCCGGGCCCCACGCTCCCCCACACCCCACATCCATGCG
>JBDKUC010000342.1:0-11575 GCA_039679885.1 Thermoguttaceae bacterium
TCGCCGTGGCCGCAAGCCCGCTGGCGATGACCGTCCACGCGCCCGAGCTGCCTTCCGACCGTTCGACGCTGTACGAGGTCGCATTGGCGGCGTTGTCGGCCCACGCCAGGCTGACGCTCGTCGCCGCGGCGGTCGCCATCAAGGTGGTCGGCGCGGCCGGGATTGTGAGGGCCGCGCTCGGGGCGATGGCGTACGCCGCGTTCGAGTACGGCGAACCGGTGCTGCCGGCCAGCGCCTCGACGCGATACGTGTAAAACGTGCCCGGCGTTACGCTCGAGTCCGTGTAGCTCGTGGCCGTGGCGGCAAGGCCGCTCGCCACGACGCTCCAGACTCCCGTGCCGCCGCTGTAGCGCTCGATGCTGTAGGAGGTGGCGCCGGTCGCGTTGTCGGTCCATGAAAGGCTGACGCCCCACGGCGACGTGCTGGCCGCGGCCGTCAAATTCGTCGGCCCGGCAAGCGTGGCCGTCCCGCCGGGCGCCGTGGCGGTGGCAACGTTCGAGTAATCGGACGCCGTGCTTTCTGCGAACGCCTGCACGCGATAGCTATAGGACGTTCCGGCCGTCACGCTGCTGTCCGTGTAGCTGGTCGCCGTAGCCGCAAGCCCGCTGGCGACGACCGTCCAGACGCCCGTGCTGCCGGCTGATCGCTCGACGCTGTACGAGGTCGCGTTCGTGGCGTTGTTCGTCCACGACAGGCTGACGGCCGACGTGGTAGCCGCCGCGGCAAGGCCGGTCGGCGCGGCCGGCGTCGCGGGCAGCGCGTTGGGCGCCGTGGCCGAGGCGATGTTTGAATACCCGGAGGCCGTGCTGCCCGAGAACGCGCGGACGCGGTAGCTGTAGGTCGTCCCGGCCGTCACGCTGCTGTCCGTGTAGCTGGTGGCGTTGGCGCCCAGATTGCTGGCAAGGACGCTCCAGGTCCCGGCGCTGCCGATCGATCGCTCAACAACGTACGACGTTGCGTTGGTGGCGTTGTCGGTCCACGCCAGCGCTACCGAGGAGTTGGAAGCCGTGGCGGCCAAGCCGCTCGGCGCGTTGACGGTCACTGGGACGCCGGACGCCGATAGCGCGACCGTCGTCGCCGTCGATTGGGTCAAGTCCACCGTCTGCGCAACAGTCGCATAGCCCGGCGCTGAGACGCTCACTTGGAACGGACCGCGTGAGTCGGTCGTGACCGAGTACAGGTTCGTGTTCGACTGGTTCTGGATGGTGGTCACCAGCGGGATGGCGGCAAGCTGCCCCGAGGCGTCCGCCGTGCCGGTGAAGACCTGGGCGCCGCTCTTGTCGAAGACGGTGACGGTTGCCCCGGCAAGCGGGTTGCCCAAGGCGTCCTGGGCGTTGACGGTCAGGAGCCAGCCGAAGGCCAACGATCGCGTCGAGCCGTCGCTTGTGGCGTAATCGATGTCCCAGTGGACCGTCGGCGTGGCCCCGCCGGCGTACTTGGGGTCGATGATGCGGATGTTCTCGACGGAGCCGACCCAAAAGCCGGCCGAGACGGCGTAGTACGTTCGCGTGGCGCCCTCGCTGGAGCGAGTGAACGTGTTCGAGATGAAGTCGCCGTCGAACGAGTCTTTGCCGTCGTTTCCGCCGAAGGCGAGCGAGACGTCGTTGCTCTCGAAGACGTTGTTGCGGAACAACGGAGCGCTGTTCGCCGCCACCTCTTCGAGCGACACGGCCCGAGCGTAGTAGGTCGTGTCCGTCGTTTCGACGATGGCCTTGAACGTGTTGTTCTCAATGACGTTGTTCAAGTCCGTTCCTGCGGAATTCGTCGGGATATAAATGCGCAGGCCCAGGGCGGCATGCACCTCGCCAACGCCGGTTCGGGCGATGAACGTGTTGTTGTAGATGTGCAGATCGTGCCAGCCGGCGTCCTGCCAGGTCCGCATCCGCAGCGCGGTCGCTTCGAGGCCCAAGACCCCGTACTCAGAGTTCGGCCTCTCGCGGATGTCCACATAGTTGTCGTATATCTCGCCGTGGTCGGTGATGCCGTTGTATCCGTCGACCATGATCCCGCGGCTGCTCATGCCGACGGCGGCCGTGATCTTGTTGCCGGAGATCACGAAGTTGTGGACGTTGTTCAATGCGATTCCGTACCCATCCGTGACGATCGTTTTCGACTGGATCGTGTTGTTGCGGATGATCAGGTTGTCATCGCCCGCGGCAAAGACGCCCACCTGCGGCGAACCGTAGAACTGGTTGTTCTCAACGACGATCGCGTCGGGCGAGAAGCAGACCTGGACCTGCGCGCCGACCATCGCCTGGCGGTTGGTGACCTTGTCCGACGTGCTGCGGAAGACGCAGCCGGAAATCTCAACGCCCATCGAGGCCGACTTGGCGTCGATCGCCGCAGTGTCGATCCCCGTGCTCATCGTGTTGACGTTCTTGACCGTCAGCCCGTGGGCATACTCCGCGTAGATCGGGAGCGACGAGAAGCCGTTGGCCTGCCCCTGCACGATGCTGCCGTTCTGAACGGTCAGGTACTGAGAGTTGGCCATCGTGCTTTGGATGTCCGTGCTGACCAGCTGCGGCGGCATGTAGTAATTCGCCGTGCTGGCGACGACGCCGTAGTCGCGTGACGCCGAGAGCGACGCGTAGTCCAAAATGACCGTGTCCGTCTGCGGGGCCGTCACGTCGATCTTCAGCCGCACCGCGTTGGTCGTGGTGGGGGTGAACTGGACGACGCCTTCTTTCGACGTGCCCAAGACGGCCCCGGTCACGCTGTCGATCACCGAAAACGTGACCGTGCTCGTGGCATTGAGCGACTTGAAAGTCAACGTGGCCGCATACTCGTGGTTTGCCGTCGGGATGGCGATGGGATCCGACACGATGCTCTGCGTGCCGTTGACGTTGGTCAGTTGCAGGACCTGATTGCCGTAGAAATAGTAGCTGTTCGGCGCAATCGCAGCGCTGGCGGCGGAGGTCAGGTCCCAGCCGGGCACGCTCCGCCCACTCCCTTGCTCGAACCCACCGTTGGTGAGCACAACCGGCGCAGCGTTGCCATAGGTCACCGTGTGCTGGTTCAGGTCCAGCGTGACGTTGCTGCCGCCCAGGATGAATGCGGTGCCCGGCACGTTGACGTCCGTGTCGAGAATGTACGTCGTGTTGCTGGCGTTGAGCAGGTACGGCCCTTGCCCATGCGCGGCGAACCACGCCGTGTCGAGATGAACGGTGCTGACCGCTGCGGTGGTCGCCGCGCTGGCGGCTTGGGCCGTGGTGGCGGCCGCCGCCGCGCTCGCGGCTGTTGCCGCGCTGGCGGTCGTCGTAGCAGCCGTCGAGGACGTCGAGTAGGCCGCGGCGGCGGTGTTCAGCGTGTTGGAATCCAAGGCCGCGGCAGTCGGCGCCACGGTGCTGATCGACAGCAGGGTGCGGCTTTCCAGGCTTTCGAGCCGCAAACGGGTGTTTGAGTGATGGGAAGAGACGCGCTTACCGGACTCCGAACGTCGCGCATTGCGAGAACGACTGCCCCAAGAAAACCACATGCTTCTGCCTTTCTCGTTCCTAGCTCATGAAGTAGTGCCGCGGTATCCGCTGCTGGCGAGAGCGTGCCTCGCCCCTCGACTCGGCGATTGGGAATAGGTGGACCAAACGCCACCGAAGCCCGAGGATGAGCTTCCAGACGCAGTCGGGCCGGAAACGGCCGATGACGGCGATCGATTCAGCGAGCGTCGCCGCCAGGAGCCCTCGCGCTCCTCGCATCGTGAAGTCATCCAGGTACGGTATCCGAATCAAAAAACCGCGTCAAGAATTTTCCCGATGCGAGGACAAGCAAAACCCTGATAGCAATGGCATACATTAGACGAGCGCTAATGTAATGATTGCCGCGCATCGCGAAAGCGAACGATGTTCGGCACGGATCTCGCGGCTCTAAAGAAACGCGCGGCCTCGTTGCCGACATCGAGCGCATCGCCGCGCTAGAAAAGAATCGCCAACACCACGACGGCGATCATGACGCCGCCGACCAAAAGCTTGCCGAGCGTTCCGGTGAGTCGGCCCACGAACGCCGCGCGTCCGACTCGCCAGACGCTGGTGGCGTCCTTGCCGGCCCAGCGTTCGCCCAACATCGCGCCGGCCATCGCGCCGACGCCAGCGAAAAGCACCGCGGCGAGGACGGGTCCCACCACCGGAATCGGGAGCCCAACGGTGACGCCGATGATGCCTCCCGCGATGGAGCCAATGATGGCCAAGATGGCCCCTCGCTTGCTCCCGCCCGCCTTGCTGGTTCCGGCCATTGCGGCCAATAGTTCGACGACCTCGCCGAACACCGCCAAGCCAAGCAACGCCACCACGACCTTCCAGCCGATCGCCAGGGATGAGTCAGCCGGTACGAAGCAGGCGTGGACGGCCGCCGCGATGACCATCAACCAGTTGCCCGGCAGGCCGAGCAATGTCAGCAGCCAAGCACCCATCAGCACGACGACCAGTAGCAACGTGATCAAGATGGCCATGGCGTCATTCTATGATCTGTCGCCGCCGCGCGAAACCCAGGCGCGAGAGCCAAACGTCCGGCGTCGCGTCATTCTCAGTGATGCGAAGAATCCCCGCCGGGCGCAAAAAAATCTCCGCGAGGCGGCCATCAACCGCGACGCGGAGATGCTTTTTTGCCATCCGACGTTTTAACGCACGTCGTGCTCGTGATGCTTGCCGACCAGCCAAAGCAGGATCGGCGCCGCCACGTAGATCGAGCTATAGGTTCCGGTGGCCACGCCCACGATCAACGCAAACGCGAAACCGTGCAACGCATCGCCGGCAGCCACGTAAAGGACGATCACAACCAGGAACACCGTCAGCGAGGTCAACAGCGTTCGGCTCAGGGTTTGGTTCGTGCTGTCGTTGACCATCTTCCGCGTCAGACGCGGGTCTTTGCCCCGCACCTCGCGGATTCGGTCGAACACGACGATCGTATCGTTGACCGAGTAGCCAACGATCGTCAGGAATGCGGCCACGATCGGCAGGTTCACCTTGACCGGTTCGACCATGAGGAAGCCAAGGAACGGCGCGACATAGATGCTGATCGCCACAGCCCCGAGCATCACCAGGACGTCGTGGACCAAGGCCACAACGGCCGCGAGGCCGAACGCCACGGCCTGGAACCGCACCCAGAGGTAGATGATGATGCCGATCCAGCTTGCCACCAGGGCGTAGATGGCCACTAGCCGCGTGTTCTCGGCCACCGCGCCGCCGATCTTGCTCGACGCAGGGAAGATCGGCTCCTTGCGGATCTCGTCCCCAAGATGGCCGAGAACCGCCTTGGCCTTCTCGGGCGAGAGCATCACCTTCAAGGTCCAATCCTTGAACTCAGTCCGGTCGCCCTCGACATACTCAGGGTTCGAAAGCGAGAACGCGATCGTCTTGGGATCTAGACTAGCCGCAGTCAACGCGCTAACAACCATCTGCTCGACGGCTTGATGGTTGACCGCTCGCTGGAACGTCAACGGGGCTTCCGAGCCGCCGACGAACGACTCGGACGGTGCGATCAGCGGCTCCTGTTTTGTGGTTTTCGACGCCGCCGCGGGCGCTTTGGCTCCGCCGGCCGCCGTCTGTCTCGCCGTTGAGGGAGTGGTCGTGCCATCGGCCTTCGCCGGCGGCGTCTCCTTCTTCGCCGGCTCGACGGCCTTCGGCGTCTTCTTCGCCGGTTCGTCCGCTAAGGCCAGGGCCAAACGGTCGCTTCCCGCAAATGCCAGCAGGCGATCGTCCGACAACGCCCGCCGCGCCTGCTCTTTGCCACCCTTCGGCGGCTCCGTCTTTGGCGTCTGTTTTGTCTTCGCCGGCGTCTGATCCTTCTTCACGCCAGGAGTCTGGCGTGGCCCAACGGCGGGGCCTTTCTCGGCCGTTGGCGCCGCGGCCGAGATCGCCTTGGGCGTGGCAAAGGCAACCGAGTTGTGCGCCAGCTTATCGCCGAACACCTTGTTGAGCACCCGCTTGACCGTGTCCATGTCGGCCGACGTGTTGATCATGAACCGCAGGCCTTCCTTCTCGCCCTTCATGCGCACGTCACTGATGGCGAGGCCAGGCAGTTCGTCCTCCTTGGGCAAGTTGTTAAGCAGGTGCCGGACGGTGGCCGTCTTCTGGGGAGAATCGAACAATACCTGCACCGACACGCCGCCGGTGAAGTCGATGTCGAACAGCGAGCCCGTGTGCGTGCGCCAGGCCGAGACGCCGATCGCCATCACGGAGATCAAGATCGAGGCCGTGAGGCAGTACGGGAACCAGCCCATGAAGTCGATGTTCGAATGGCCGATCCACCGCACCATCTTGACCTTGGTGAGCCACTGCCGCTTTTCGGCGATGTCGTAGATCACCCGGGCAACGAAGATTGAAGTGAACATGCTCGTCACCACGCCCAGCCAGAGGGTGATGGCGAAGCCGCGGATTTGGTCGCTGCCGAGCCAGTAAAGCACCGTGGCCGAAATGACGTGCGTCGTGTTGCAGTCGATGATCGTGGCGCCTGCGCGGTGGAACGCGTTCCGAATCGCCATGCGCACCGTGGCGCCCCGGTCCCGCTCCTCGCGCAACCTCTCGAACACGAGAATGTTGTTGTCCACGGCCATGCCGACGGTCAGGGCCAAGCCCGCGAAACCGGTCAAGGTAAACGCCGCCTTGAAGGCCAGCATGACGGCGAACAACATCAACATGTTCAACGCCAAGGCGATGTTGGCCACCAGGCCCGAGAACCGGTAATAGTAGAACATGAACAGCACGACGAGGGCCGCCGAGACGTACATCGCGAACGTGCTGGTTTCGATCGTGTCGCGGCCGAGCGTCGGGCCGCTATAGAGCTTGCTGACCGGCTCCTTGGTCAACGCCGCAGGCAAGCGGCCGGCGTCGAGCACGTTCACCAGGTCTTGCACTTGCTCTTTGGTGAAATTGCCGGTGATTTCGCCGTTGGTCGTGATGGTGCTCCGGATCGACGGCGCCGAAAACAACTGGTTGTCCAGGATGACGCCCAGCTTATAGTCAAAACCAGTCACCTCGTTCGGGGTGTGGTTGCCAGTCAGTTCGCCAAATAGCTTGCCGCCGCCGGGATTGAAGTTGAACGTGACGCAGGGTTTGCCTTCCCGCTGGTCCGGCCGGGCGCCCGTCAGATAGCCGCCGGTCACGTTATAGCGGTCGTTCAGCACCAAGATCTCGAGCGTCTTCCGCCCGCGGATGTCGCGAGTGCGGGTTGCGACGCCTGCGTAGCCTGCGCCCTTGAAACTCTCTTCCTGCCCCTCTTTCACTGGCACCCACCAGGCCAACAGCCGGCCTTGACGGTCGGTCACCTTGGTCTTCGACGGAGCGGCCATCGCCTTCTCGATGATCCCCTTTGCGTCCCCCTTCGGATCATTGGCGTCGGCCAAGATGCGGAATTCCAACTCGCCCGTCTGGCTGATGATGCGTTCAATCCGGGCGACCTCGGCTTCATCCTCCTCGGGGACGATGATCTCGACGCCCTGGGCGCCGTACTTCCGCACGGTCACTTCCTTCGTGCCGGATGGATTGACGCGTTTTGTGATGGCCGTGACCATCTTGTCCATTTCGACGGACTTGCTCTTATCCTCCAGTTCGTAGACCAGCAGGGCGCCGCCGCGGAGGTCGATGCCCAGCTTCAACTTCGGGCCGAAGCAGACGATCGCCAGACTGGCAAGAAAGGCGAACAGGCAGAGGCCGATCTTCCAGCCGTGGTCGGGCATGCGGAGCTTTCGCCCGAGATAGCCGCCCAAGCCGAACGACCCCACGATCACAGCAAGGGCGAGCAGCACGTGGAAATAAGGCTGGAGAAACGTGGGCACCCATGTCGGGGCGCCTTGCGCAAACAGCGAGCTGACAGACCAGGGCATGACGATTGGTTTCCTATAGAGTCAATTATTCTCCCCGCGCTCCGCACCGATGCACGGCAGGATGCTTGACTGAACTCGAACTGCAAGTCCTCAATTACTTCTTGTCGCTCTCGTCTTCCGCCCCCTCGCCCATCACGCGAGCAACTGAGCTTAAGGTCAGACGGAGCTTCGTATTGGTCGTCTCATCGACCTTGATCGTCACCTCGTCGGCCTCGCGGCGTACGTTGGTCACTACGCCGTAGATGCCGCCGATGGTCACGACCCGGTCGTTCTTCTTGACTGCCGACAGCATCGCCTGGCGTTTGGCCTGATCGCGCCGCTGGGGCCGCAAAACGAAGAGATAGAACACCACAAAAAAGATGATCAGCAGGGGCAGGAACTGGCCAAAGCCCCCCGTCGCGTCGCCGGGCTGCGCCCCCTGTCCGGCGGGCGCGGCAGCCTTCTCGGCGAAAAGGGCCAACTGGCTGACGAGCCCCGGGATGATGCTTCCCATGATTAGTTCCCCTAAGATCGAACGATCATAAGCCCGCTATCATAAACTCTTATCCAGCGAGCGACAAGGGGAATCGTCGCCCGGCAAACCGCCGCCCGGAGCAACGTCGGCGCTCGCCACGCCTGCACCGGCGGTGAACGCGCACCCGGCAACTCGTGACCGCCGGAGGAGTGCAAAATCGTTCGTAGTTCCCGCCCTTAGGCGGCGATGTCACTCGGACTGCCGGCTAAAGCCGGAACTACGAACTACTTTGCACTCGTCCTGCTCGCGATCCACCGAGACGGTTGTTTGCCGACCGTCGGCGCGGTAGGATAAGCTTGACAGCCATCCGTTTCTCGTCTGGGCTGAAGCTTATGGCCAAGCAGAAGTTCTACTGCACCGGAATCGAAAGCGCCTCGCGACGGCGGGTCGCCATCACGCTGACAGCCGACAATCGAGAGTCGGCCATTCGAATCGCCAAGCAGCATGGCGTGGCCGTGCAATCGGTCACGCTCGTCCGGGAGCCGACGCCTGCGGCCCCATCGGCCAAACCGACACCCCCGCCCGACGAGACCGACGAGGACGTTACGGGTTTGCTGGAATCGCCGGACGACGCCGAGCCGCCGGCAGCCGAACCTGCATCGCCCGCCGCGCCAGCCACGAAGACGTGCCCCTATTGCGGGGAGTCCATCCTGGCGGTCGCCATCCGCTGCAAGCACTGCGGGTCCTATCTCTCGGACGAGCCATCAGGGGGCCGGACCGAAGATCGGGCGCGGCGACGCGGCACGCCCGCTCGACGATGGGTCGCGATTGGCGCCGGCGGCGCAATCGTCGTGATCGCTGCCGCCATCTTGGTCTGGCTGGCCGTCTTCGGCCGCTCGCAACTGCCAGTTGATGCCATTCCGGTTGCCATGCCGGTACAACCCGCGTCGGCGCCGGCGGCTCAGCCAGCGCCGCGTCCGCCTGAGGCGGCCAAGCCCTCGGCGGAAGAAAAGGCTTTCGCCACGAGGCTTGCCGCGTTTCTCGATGGGTGCGATGCCACGGCGGGTCTGCTCGAGAACGGCGTCAAGCCAGACGCCTATCGTAAGCAGTGCGATTCGCTCCAGCGGCTCTACGCAGCTGTCCCGCCGCCGCCGGCATCGGCTCCCTGGGCGGCCGATGCTTCGGCGAACGGCAGACTCCTTCTCGGCCTGACGCAACAGATCGGCGAGATGGACGCGATCAACGATCTTCTACCGCTCGACGCCAACGCGAGGCGCGAAGCCCATCGGCAGACCGCCACCAAGATGCGAGGGCTCGTCTCGCTGGTCCGCAGTCTGATTCCGCCCGCTTGCCGAACGCCGTAGAGCCTGCCGGCCGAGCGTCGCTCTTCCGCCTGCAATCTGATTCGCGCAAGGCTGCGGCTCCTCATATCCGCGTTCGGCGCCGCGTAGATTCCCCGATGGTCGTCTCAGCGTCCTTCCAATGGACCAATTGCCGGGCCGAACAACAATTACGGCAACCATGGGAGGGTGCGAATGGACGGGCCGGTGTGCGAAATTGGGATCGTCGGCCTCGGCGTGATGGGCCGTAACCTGCTGCTGAACATGGCCGACAACGGCTTCCCCGTCGCCGGCTTCGACGTCGACGCAAGCAAGGTCGCGTCGCTGCAAGCGGAGTCCGGCAGCCGCGACGTCCACGGCGCGAGCAGTCTGGCTGAATTGACGGACTTGCTCCGGAAGCCGCGAGCCATTCTGTTCCTCGTGCCCGCCGGCCCTCCGGTCGATGCGGTCATTCGTGGGCTGATTCCGTACACGGAACCGGGCGACGTCTTCATCGACGCGGGCAACTCGCATTTCAAGGACACTGATCGCCGCGCTAGGGCGATGGAGATGCAGGGGATCGACTATCTCGGCGTCGGCATCTCGGGCGGCGAATTGGGCGCCCGCGTCGGACCAAGCATCATGCCCGGCGGTCCGCGGCAAGCCTACGAGCGCGTTCGGCCGCTGTTCGAGGCGATCGCCGCCAAGGTCGATGGCGAGCCTTGCGCCGCCTATCTCGGCCCGGGCTCCGCCGGTCATTACGTCAAAATGGTCCACAACGGCATCGAATACGGCCTCATGCGGCTGATCTCAGAAACCTATCATCTCATGAAGCAGGGGCTGGGGCTCAACGACGACCAACTGGCCGACGTCTACCAACAATGGAACCGTTCCGAATTGAGCGGATACCTGATCGGAATCACGGCCGACATCTTCCGAAAACGCGATGATCGAACGGGCAATCGTCTGATCGACATGATCCTGGACGAATCGGGCCAGAAGGGGACCGGCATGTGGACCTCCGAGGACGCGCTGTCCCTGCAAGTGCCGGTGCTGGCGATCGACGTGGCCGTTGCGATGCGTGAAATGTCGGTGCTCAAGGCTGAGCGTGAGGCTGCGAGCCGCGTGCTTGCCGGCCCATCCAGGACGTTCCGGGGCGACAAAAAGGCCGCGATTGCGCAGATCGGCGGGGCGCTCTACGCGGCGATGATCGTTACGTATGCTCAAGGAATGGCTCAGTTGCGGCGGGCCTCGGAGGCGTATGGTTACGGACTGAACCTCGAGGACGTCGCCCGCATTTGGCGCGGCGGGTGCATCATCCGGGCGGCCGTTCTCGAGACGATTCTCGCGGCCTATCACGCCCAGCCTGGCCTGCCAAACCTCCTCCTCGACCCACGGGTGGCCGAGGAGGTCGTCTCGCGGCAGGACGCATTACGCGCGGTCGTGCGCGCCGCAGCCGAGTTGGGCATCCCCGCGCCCGGGTTGATGGTCTCGCTGGCCTACTTCGATAGCTACCGCAGCGCATGGCTTCCAGACAATCTGACCGAGGCGCAACGCGACTACTTTGGCGCGCATCGGTACCAACGCATTGACATGGAAGGCTCGTTCCACACCGAGTGGACGGAGCAGTCGTCAGCTCGGGTCCAGCGTCTAGCGGCCGTCGGCGCCGAGTGACTTTTTGCGATAACGCCTGGAGTGATCGCGATGATTCGGGTCAAGCGAGTTTATGATTCGCCGGATCGCGACGACGGGGTCCGCTTCTTGGTCGAGCGTCTTTGGCCTCGTGGGATTAAGAAGACGGAGCTTCGGATGGACGGGTGGCTGAAAGAGGCGGCCCCCAGCACCGAGCTGCGGCGTTGGTTCGCCCACGACCCGAGCAAGTGGACCGAGTTCCGCCGCCGCTACTTCGCCGAATTGGCCGATCGATCGGATGCCTGCAAGCCGATCCGCCAAGCCGCCCGCCGGGGCAACGTCACGCTGCTCTACAGT
>JBDKUC010000418.1:0-3939 GCA_039679885.1 Thermoguttaceae bacterium
GATCGGCTGGGCCGACTCGCCGCTGGTCGTGGGGCGAGGGGGAGTGCAGAACGACGCGTCGTCTTCGGCGGACAGCGCAGGGAAGCATCACGCGGAGCGTGATGAGTACAATAAGGGGCATCACGCGGAGCGCGATGAGTACAATACGGGCCATCGCGCGGAGCGTGATGAGCACATTGTGTTGGGCGACTTGGTGCTCGCGGCCGAGCGGCGGGTGGGCGAGGGCCGCGTGGTCGTGCTTGGCGGCGACGCCGCGCTCGGGAACGAGACGCTGGCCGGCGACTACCCGTTTGTCGGGCGGTTGCTCGGCGATCTGGCCCAGCGTCCGTCCGGCCCGCAGGACGCATGGCGGCAGTTGCTCGGCGGTGCGGCGCTGGCGGCGATGTTTGCGTTGCTTTGCTGCCGGCCCGCGGCGTGGCAACTCCTGTTGACCGGCTCGACGCTGGCGGTCGTGCTCATCGGATCGACGACGGCCGCGGCGTGGTCGGCCCGTGCGCTGCCGGATGGCCGGCGACATGGCGGCGGTTTCAACAACGTCGCCTACATCGACGCCTCGCATCTGGAGTCGTACGAGAGCAGCCCAGACGATCGGCGATCGGAGCGAGGTGTCGCGGGGCTCGCGCGGACGCTGATGCGCCACGGCTATCTGCCGCTCTTGGCGTCCGACCTGACGCCGGAGCGGCTCCGGGGCGCCGGTCTGTTGATTTCGATCGGGCCTGCCCGCGAGTTCTCCGCCGGCGAGCGGACGGCGGTCAAGCGGTTTGTCGAGGACGGCGGCACGATGATCTGCCTCGTGGGGGCGGAAGAGGCGAGGCCCAGCGCTCCGCTCCTGGCCGATTTCGGTCTCAAGGTTTCGCCATCGCCGGTTCCGGCCTGCGAGGACGCCACCGAGCCCGAGCCGCTTGGCGCCTTCCGGCAGATTTTTGCCGACGCCGCGGGAAAACGCTACGTCGATTTCTACGCCGGCTGGCCGGTCGAGGAATCGCAACCCTCGAAATCGGCGGAACTCGAAGGTCAGGCCGTCGCGGGATATTCCAACGCCATGTCGTGGGTTCTTTGGTCGGACGGGAAAACGGACCGGCCGATCGTCGTGAGCCGCTCGCTGGGCAGCGGCCAGTTTGTCGTCATCGGCGATACGCATTTCGCCGACAACGAGAACCTTGAGGCGGCCGTCGACAGCCTGCCGAACAATATCCGCTTTTGGCGATGGCTGTTGAGCCGCGTCGTGTCGGGTCAAAAGGAGTGGAACCCGCCGCAGGGGTCGGACGAGACTGCTCCCGCGAAGGGACGTGCGGACGAGGAGGACTCTGGCGATGAATAGGATGAGCCTCCGCGTCTGGATCGGCGTCGCGCTGCTGGCCGGCTCGTGGCTGTTCGGGCTGGGATATTTCTATCCGGCCAACCCCTGGGCGGCCGCGGCAACCGTCGCCGTGGCGGTCGTGCTGCTGGGCAAGCCGGCTCTACGGCCGAGCAGCGCGTGGGACATTCTTGCGATGCTGCTTTTGGCGCCGGCCGCATGGTTCGCGGCTTCGCCGTACGGCATTGCGCCGCTCTTGATCTTGCTCGGCTTGGCGCTTCGGCTCGTGCCGGTCGCGCGACGGTGGACCGGTTGGCTGGCTTCCGGCGCGATCGCGGCGGGCGTCATCCTGCTCGTGCAGTCGCTCGCGTTGGAGCTGTACGCGGCTCAGACCGCCCGATCGCACGACCTTCCCCATCCGTTGCCGCAAGCGTTGGCCGGCGTCGCGCGGCTGTTGGGCGTCGATGCATCGGCCAGTGGGGCGACAATCGCCATGCGGACGCTGCGGCAGACCCATCGGCTGGCCGCCACGTGGGAATTGCTGCTCGATCCGGCCACGCTGCTGTTTTTCGTCGGCGGGCTGGTGGCCCCTTGCAGTGTCGGCCGTCGCTGGCGTGAGTGGATTCGCACGACTGGCGCCCTCGCGCTCGTGTTGCTGGCCTGGCTGCCGGTGCGGGCGGGGCTGCTCGTGGCCGTCTACTTGCACCGCGTGTTGGTTTCAGACGCCGCCGAGCCGCTGCACGCGATGAATCACTTCTTTTCGCCCTGGGCACTGATGGCCGTGTTGGTCGTGCCCGTGTTGATGGCGTGGCGATTTGTGCCATCAAGTCCAACGCCCGAAGTCCGAAATCCGAAATCCGAAATCCGAAATTCCCCTTCCCTCTCCCGTCTTCTGGTTTCCGCCGGGCTCATCGCACTGGCGGTTGGCGTGTGGACGGCCGCGATCTATTGGAACCCGGTGGGCCCACGCCGAGGCGGTCGGGTGATGGTCGTCGAGCGGCACTCGCGTTGGGAGCCGACGACGAAGCCGTATGACACGACTTGGTTCGCCGAGCCGCCGCTGTTTGGCGAAGCGTCGGGCTACAATTACGCGGCCGTCTACGACTACTTGGGGCAATATTACGAGATGTCGCGGCTGCTGGACGGCGACAGGATTGACGACGACACGCTGGCTCGCTGCGATGTGCTGGTGATCAAGATTCCCACCGAGCGCTACAGCCGGGAGGAGGCTGCGGCGGTGGTGCGGTTTGTCGAGCGGGGCGGAGGGCTGGTTCTGGTTGGCGATCACACGAACTTCAGCCGCTCATCGACGGCGATGAACGACATCACGCGGCCGATGGGCTTCATCTTCCGCGACGATCTGCTGTTCGGCTTGGGCCGTGAGTGGGACAAAGAGGTCTTCGCGCCGCCCCTCATGCCGCACCCGATCCTCAGCCACATGCCGGCGATGGATTTCGCCGTCTCCTGCTCGATCGATCCGGGGCGGAGCCACGGCCGGGCGGTCCTGGTCAATCGCGGCCTCTGGTCGATGGGGCCCGAATATCACGCCGAGAATTTTCACCCGGTTCCGCAACACTGCCCCGAGATGCGGTGCGGCGAGTTCATCCAGGTCTGGGCGGCATGGCACGGCGCCGGCCGCGCGGTGGCGTTCACCGATTCGACGATCTTCTCGAACTTCTGCGCCTTCCAGCCCGGGCATGCGGAGATCCTGCTTGGCATGGTCGAGTGGTGCAACCACGCGAATCCGCGGATCGATCCGCGTCCCTGGTTGCTCGCCGTGGCGCCGTTGCTGCTGGTGCTTGTGCTCATCACGCTCCGCACGATGCCCAATGTACTCATCACGCTCCGCGTGATGCGTGCACGAACATCGTCTTCGCACAGGCATCACGCGGAGCGTGATGAGTACATTGGGGATGGCGATGCGCGTCATGCCGGCCTGTTCCTGCTGGCCGCGGGGGCGTTGGGCTGGGCGGTGGCGGGCATGGCGGTCAACGCGGCCAACGGCTGGGCGATGCCGACGCCCGAGCGAGTCCGGCCGCAACCCCGCGTGGTCATCGACCGGACCATCTCGACCGTGCCGCTGGCCGAAGGGATGTATCCCCGAGGGAACGACCGTGGCTACGGCATGTTCGAGGCCTGGATCCCGCGGCTCGGCTGCCACACCGTTCGCAAGCAAGGAGACGAGGCATTTACCGGCGACGCCTTGGTCGTGATCTGCCCACGACGGCGGCCGGACCCGCGGTGGCTCGAGCGGTTGGTGGCGTATGTCCGCGGCGGCGGAAAGCTGCTGGTCGTCGATACGCCAGAGAACGGCTATTCGCCGAGCAACCTGTTGCTCGAGCCATTTGGGCTCTCGTTCCGCGACGAGAACGCCTGGGCCGGCCAGATACGAATCGCCGGACAGACGTCGGCGGTCCGCGTGCCGAACGCGTGGGAGGTCGTCGGCGGGCAACCGGTCGCCGCGATCGAGAAGGGGCCGGTTGCCGCCAGCGTGCAGTTTGGCAAGGGTTGGGTCATGGCGGTCGGCTTCGGCTCCCTCTGGAACGACCTGGCGATGAGCGGGATGGAGGCCCGAGCGGGCCGGGCGGATGCGCGCAAGGCGTCGCCGGAGCAGGAGAAGGACGCACTCTGGATGCGGGAGC
>JBDKUC010000206.1:0-2588 GCA_039679885.1 Thermoguttaceae bacterium
CGCGTGGCGCCCGAGATATAGATCTCGCCGTGGCGAAGCTCGATCGTGTCGATGCGCACGACGCGATCGGCGTCGTCAGGCACCGCAAACAGGGCCACGGGGTCGCCGTCCGCGTGTTGCCATCCCAAAGGGACGCCCGCGGTGCGCGCGGCCTCTGTGACCCCGTCGAGCACTCGCCTGAGCGGCAGCGGGATAGCGCCGGCCCGAGCGCGGACGATTCGCAAGCCGACGACGTCGGGCGACGACAGAAAGGGCTGGACCTTCAAGCTGAGGACGGTGTCAATGATGCCATGCTGAAACCGGCACGCCGCCGTGATGCCGCTCGGGTCGATCGCCACGCGTGGGTCGTGCATTTCGGCGGGGAGCGTCTTCGAGTGGTTTTTAGCCAGATCGACCGCCAGCCAGCCGTTGACCTCGAGATCGGTAATCCTGGCGTCCCATCGCCCGTCCCGCTGGCCGACGCTCTGGAGCGCGGCCAGCTTCCGCACCATGCGGTTGCTGCCTTTGGCCAGGTCGGCCGCATCGATTGCCAACGCCCGGTGATAGAAGGCCGGCTCGTGACGCGAGGCGATGTAGAGCCCAACCAGGGCGAGGACGAGCAACGCCACAATTCCGAGCGCG
This sequence comes from Thermoguttaceae bacterium, assembly GCA_039679885.1. Taxonomy (GTDB): domain Bacteria; phylum Planctomycetota; class Planctomycetia; order Pirellulales; family Thermoguttaceae; genus JAJFUI01. The sequence continues at coordinate 622 of JBDKUC010000206.1, forward strand.
ATCCGCCACACGATGCGGCGTTTCCGTGCCGTGCGCGGCTGCTCAGGACCCTGCTGGTCGTTCATCCGATGAACCTTAGGAGCGCGTAGTTCTTCTTGCCCGAGCGCAGGACCATCGTGGACTGGCTCGCCAGATCGGCCGTCGTGAGTCGCCGGTCGATCCCGTCAACGCGTCGGTTATTTACATACGCCCCGCCCTGGGTAATGGTTCGCCGGGCGTCGCTCTTGTTCTTCGACAACGTCGAGTCAACCAGCGCGTCGATGATCGGCAATCCCTCGCCGGCGAGCCGATCGCGAGGCAACTCCTTGCTTGGCACGTCGGCGAAGATGCTGGCCAATTGGGCGTCATCGAGCTCGCTGATCTCGGCGCCGAAGAAGATTTCGGTCGCCCGCTCGGCCGTGCGAAGCCCCTCGGGGCCATGGACCAGTCCGGTCAGTTCGGCGGCCAACCGCCGCTGGGCGGCCCGCCGGCCCGGATTGGCCTGGTGTTCGGCCATGAGCGACTCGATCTCCGGCTGTTGCATGTCGGTGAAGAACCGCAGGCATCGGCCGACTTCGGCGTCTTCCAGGTTGATCCAGTACTGATAGAACTGGTAGGGGCTCGTCCGCTCGGCCGAAAGCCACAGAGCGCCCGACTCGGTCTTGCCCATCTTCGTGCCGTCGCTGCGGAGCAGCAACGGGCAGGTGCAGCCGTAGAGTTGCACGCCGCGGAGCCGCCGGGCCAGATCGATTCCGGCCGTGATGTTCCCCCACTGATCGCTGCCGCCCACTTGAAGCTCGCAGCCGAATTCGTCATGGAGATGGACGAAATCGTACGCCTGGAGAAGCATGTAGCTGAACTCGGTGTAGCTCAGGCCGGAGTCGGTCCGTTCGAGCCGGCTTCGGACCGAGTCCTTCGTCAACATGACGTTCACTGACAGGTGCTTGCCAATGTCGCGGAGGAACTCGAGAAAGCTGAACTTCGACATCCAGTCGTAGTTGTTGACGAGCACGGCCGACTTCGAGCCGCAATCGAAATCGAGGAACCGACGCAACTGCGGCTCCATGCCGGCGATGTTCGCCCGCAGGGCGTCGAGCGAGAGCAGGTTGCGTTCTTCGTTCTTGCCGCTCGGGTCGCCGATCATGCCGGTGGCTCCGCCGATGACGGCGATCGGCCGATGCCCGGCCCGCTGAAACCGCCGCAGGACCATCAGGGCCATCAGGTGGCCGATGTGCAGGCTGTCGGCCGTCGGGTCGAAACCGGCGTAGAGCGTCCGCGGCTTTTCCATCAGCAGCCGCGGCAGGTTGGCGTCGTCCGTCGTTTGGCCGATCAGGCCGCGCCAGGACAGTTCGGCGATCATGTCCATCGGGAGGGGAGAGGGGAGAGGGGAGAGGGGAGAGGGAACGACGTTAGACATTATTCCGGGTTCTTTCTGTTCAAGGAGTTCACAAGACCGCTGATTAGCCGGGCAATCTCATTCGTCGTCTGTACCAAACCATGGCATTGGCCAGAGTCAATATAGCAAAGCCGCTCGGCGATGAGCACCTGCGTTTCCACCTCCTTGACGGAGCCGTATGCCATACTCAGAAAGTGGACGTAATCACGAGTAGTGTTCCGTCCATTCCCCTCTGCGATATTCGACGGAATAGAGACCGATGCGCGGCGAATCTGGCTGGTGAGTCCATACACTTCTTCTTTTGGAAACGGTTTTGTGACCCTGTAGATCGATTCCACGAGGTCCATTGCCTTTTGCCAGACGATCAGCTCTCGATAGTCCTTGACCGGCATGGATGTCTCCCGTTCTTTGCTGCGAGGATTCCTACCCCCATTGCTCTCTGACAAGTTGGGCTACTCCCAATCTTCCTTGCGCAAATAGTAGTCGCCATACACTACTGGAAGCAGGAGCCCCTTGTCGCCCATATTGCAGACCACCAATTTTCGGAATCGCGAGTCATTGGGAAGGTAACCGTCCGCGTGCGTGCTATTCA
>JBDKUC010000248.1:0-8459 GCA_039679885.1 Thermoguttaceae bacterium
GGCGGTCAGTGGTCAGCAATGGCGGCGGATCGGGCGCAAACGATCTTGCTCATACCCGACACGATTGATACAGTACCCCCTACATGCCAGGGGGATGAGGTCCTGAATCGTGGTGCATTTTCTCGGCCAATTCGCTCGGGTCGTCGCCCTGGCTTGCTGCGTCACTGTTACCGGGTGCATCGGTGTCCCATTTCCTGTTCTGCAAGACGCCACTGGGCCGCTCCATGGCGTTCGCGTGTTCGACGCAAGTTCGAAACAGGAGATCGCGAACGCCAAAGCGTCCTTGATCTTCCGGTCCAATACGGGTGGTCCCAAACTGATGACGGTGCACCCGCGCTCGAATATCCCTTTTTTCGATTTCCTCGATCGCGGGCTTCGTGAAGGCTTTCTGACCCAGAATGACAGGGGAGTCTTCACGGTCCACAAGCGCATTCGGCTGCACTCAGGATTCCTGGGCTTCTGCTTCTTGGATGGCCCGGCCTACATCGGGCCGTTCAGCCAGCGCAACGACGGGATCATCAGCAGCGACGTTCCCGTCATCACGGCGATGGCATCCGGATACCGACCGTTGCAGGTGATTTACAACCCAAGGGGAATCGATGCGTCCGGATGCGACGAAGCCTTCGATCTCGATGGAAGCGGCTGCAAGCTTCAGCACAAGGGCATTCTCGACCTCTTTCTCTGCCGTGCGTCACAACCAGAGGCCGCAACCCCGTCGAACGCAGGCGGCCCGGTCGCCGGCCGGCCCGTTGCCGATTCCAAAATCTGTCGCCCCAAGTGTCGCCGCGGGGAACCGTTTTTCGCCCTCCGAACAACCTGACACCGCATGTCAAGCGAGCGCATCGATGTTGACATGTGTGTCATAGTCTCGTACAATATGGCAGACGTCGAGATCACTCCCGAAGCGGCGAAAGAACTGGCACGGCTCGGAAACCCGATCCTCAACCGGGTTCACCGACTGCTGGAAAAACTGGAAGATTGGCCGGCGGTCAGCGGAGCCAAGCCGTTGCGCGGCAATCTGGCAGGCCGCTTCCGGCTTCGCACGGGCGACTATCGGGTTCAATTTCACGCGGTCGGCAATCGGGTGATCGTTGAAAAGATCGGGCATCGCGACAGATTTTACGAGGACTGAACATGCAGACCCAATCCATCACGCTGGAGGGCAAGACCTACGTGGTTTTGCCCCGCGAAGAATACGAGCGTTTGAGCGGCTTGGCAAAAGCGGCCGACCTGCCGCCGTTGCCGGAGCCCAATGAACGCGGGAATTATCCCGCCGTGGAATTCTCCCGCGTCACGCTGGCCAGGAACCTGATCCGTGATCGCGTGGAAGCGGGGCTGAGTCAACGCCAATTGGCTGACCTGGCTGGCGTCCGTGTCGAAACAATCTGCCGTCTCGAAGGCGGAAAGCACGTCCCAAGCGTCGCAACCGTCGACAAGATCGACCGGGCAATCAAACGCCACGTTGCATCGAAGAAAAAGCGCCGCAACGCCAAGTGAATTCCGGAGCGCTATTTCGCGCCAAGCATACCGTCGGGCCAAACCGAAAAACAGGAGCAAGTCACAGGCGACTTACTCGTCGTAACACAATTAGGGGCCGCACTACCAAACAGCCCGGGATTCGCACAGGCTACGCGCTGCCATCGGCGGTTGCCGGAATCGACTCCGCTCGATCTCGTGATACGCTAGAACGTCCAGCCCAACTGGCCGCCGAGGGTCCACATTCGCGAGGCGGGCTGGAGAGACGTGTAGCCTTGCGAGCCTTCGACCGGCGCCGACTCGGCCCAGCTCATTCCTTCGCCGACGGCCGATAGCGAGAACCGCTCGTAGCGCACGCCGAGCTCGAGGCGGCCGGTCAAACCACAACGCGGCCACGTCACGCTGTCGAAATACGTGGCGTACTGGTAGGTGATCGGCGTCGCGCCGATCCGCGCCGCGGCGAAGAACTTCCAGCCTGGCTCGGGCGAGTCTTTTGTTTCAATGCCGAGGTACGGGTAGAACGTCCACCAGGTCTCCTGATAGCCGAGGACATCGGCCCCGGACGGCGTGACGGCGTTCTCGAGGTTGCGGAACCAGAACCGCGTGCCAATGCCCACCAGCAGCCGGATGTGAGACCAGGCGTCCGGCTCGATCAGCAGGTCGTATTCGCCGCGGAGGCCGAGGTAGTCAGTGCCGTTCGACTGGTGATAGGGCTCGAACGATCCATCGTCGTACATCGCGCCGCCATCGTAGGCCACGGTGCCGCCGAACAGTTCGATCCGGAACCGCTCGACGCCGCTTCGATGCAGATAGCCGAGCGTCGACAGCGGGCCGTACTCGTTGACGAAATCGCGGCCGTCCAGCCGCTCGTTCCAAGAGAACGAGTCCTCGCGGAAATACCACGTCGATTCGATCGGCCGACCGGCGGCGACGTTCGTCGGCGGCGTCGCGCGAGGCGTCAGCGAGCGGTCGGGCAGGGGGGTGGCTGCCGGCGTTGCAGTCGCCGGACTGAGCCACTGATCGCCAGCCACACCCGCCGGCGATGCCAACCCATACGGCGACGCAGCGTAGTCCGTTGCACCCAATCTAGAAGACGCAGGGAACGCCGGCTCCGGTGCGCCGGTGGACGGGTAGGACTCATCGGCCAATGCCGGCCCGACACCCCCGACAAGAATGGCCGCAACAAACCATCGCCACATGGCACAACGATTCTCCGCCGGACAAATCCCCCGTCGGGCGGCAGATCGTAGCCATGCGACACGGCGGCGTCAATCTCGGTTGAAAAGGGTTTCACCACAGAGTCGCGGAGGTCACGAAGAGCTGCAGAAAAAACCGCCAACCCTGCAAGGCCGTTTGCTCCAACCGACGACTGGCCGCGTGGCTGCCAATCTCCCTTCCACGAAGGGGATTGTGTTTCCTTAACCCCCTACTTCCCTTCCGTGTTCCCCGTGCCTCCGTGGTGCATCTTGGCAGCCCAGTCCGTCCAGTTCAGGGACGAATTGGGAAATCCGTCCTACGGTTTTTCTTTCGTTGCGGCGACTGAGGCCACCCTCGCCGCGAACCGCGTGGGCCTTTATACTGTGGACATGGCTGACAAAGCGACTGCCGCTCTCGACTATCTGGGCAAGCCGGAGAAGTATCCGCCCAAGCCCGTCTGCGCGGTCTTCGGCGACGAATCGTTTCTGCGGCGTCAGGTCATCCTCGGTTTGCGTGCGGCCGTGCTGGGTGGCGATGAGGGTGACTTTTCGCTGAGCACGTTCGAGGGACGCGGCGCAGTGCTCCGCGACGTGCTCGACGATCTGGCCACGTTGGCCATGTTCGGCGCCGGCCGGCGGCTGGCCGTCGTCGAGGAGGCCGACCCGTTCGTCTCGCGCTATCGGGCGGAGCTGGAAGACTACGTCGCCCGGCCAAGCGCGACGGGCGTACTCGTGCTTGACGTGAATTCGCTGCCAAGCAACACCCGGCTCTATAAGTCGATCGCGGCCGAGGGGTTGCTGATCGACTGCGGGACGCCGGCGGGCGGGCGGCTGACGAAATGGCTCTCCGATTGGGCTCGGCAGCGGCAAAATGTGCAACTGCCGGCAGCCGCGGCCGACATGCTGGTCGAGACGATCGGCCCCGAACTCGGGCTGCTCGACCAGGAACTGGCCAAGCTTGCCTTGCTGGCCGGCGAAGACCGGAAGATCACCCCGGAGATGGTCAAGCGTTCGGTGGGCGGATGGCGAACCAAAACGACCTGGGAGATGCTCGACGCCGCAATGGATGGCAACGTGCCGGAGGCGATGCTGCAACTCGACCGCCTCTTGGCCTCCGGGGAGCAGCCGGTCGGGCTGCTCGGCCAGATTTCGGCGTCGCTGCGGCGGCTTGCCGCGGCCACGCGATTGATCGTCCAAGCCGAAACGGCCGGGCGGCGTCCCAATCTCCGGTCCGCGCTCGAGCAGGCCGGCGTTCGATCGTTCGTTCTGCAGAAGACAGAACGGCAACTCAAGCTCTTGGGCCGGCATCGCGGCGTCCAGCTTTATCGCTGGCTCTTGGAGGCCGACCTGGACCTGAAGGGCGAAAGCACGATGCCGCCCCGACTGATCCTCGAACGGCTCATTGTCCGGATGGCCGCGCCGCAGAGCGGGCCCAAGGGGGCACCAGCTTCGCTGACGCGGACTTTGGGTCAGTCTCCAAGCCGGCCGTTTCGACGTTGACTTGCGGCACCGAGCGTGGCTATCATTCCGCCCCGACAGGTGGGGCTTTGCAGACTCCTCGGTGTGTGAGTTTCCCCTATGGCCACTCCGCAAGCCGTCTTCCATCGCACGCTCTTGCGAGTCGCCCGCGATTCGATTCTTGCGTGCGCCGTTTTGTGCCTCGCCATCGCAGGGCCGGCTCATGGCCAAGGGCAGTTCGACACGTTGCGGCAGGACGTCCGGACGCCGAACCCGGGCGATCCGTCGCCGCCCGCGTCGCCGAGCGGAGATCCCTATGCGTCGAGCAAGCCGGATCTGTTGAGCAATTTCGACGACGACGCGAAGAGCACTATGTTCCTCGGGACGCTGTGCCTGGGCGGAATCGCTCTCAGCTCGCCGTTGTGGGGACCTTACGCCCTGGCCGGCGATGACTTCTCGACGAGCCGCTGGTTCGCCCCGTTCCCGTACGACAACGTCCCGGGCTACATGACGATGGAAGGACTCGAGCACAGCCGCCCTTGGTCGTGCCAGCTCTCAGCCGATTACGCCACCGGGCTCGGCGATCTCGACAGCACTGGGGGGCATCTCCTCCTGAGCACCGCCTCGCGCTTCGGCGCAGACACGTCGGCCCGATATCTCCGCGAGCGTCTGCCCGGCGACCGCCAGGATTCCCTCTGGCTGGGCGATGGCAACCTGGTTTTCTGCTTCGCCCGCAACGAGCAGATGCAGTGGCGGACCGGCCTCGGGCTCAACTGGCTGGACGATCGGCAGCAGACCGACTTCGGGTTCAACTTCACGTACGGCTTCGACTGGTTCCCGCGGAAGCCGTGGGTGGCCTCGACCGAGATCGACTGGGGCACGCTCGGCCGGTCGGGCCTCTTCCATTTCCGCGGCACGGTCGGCGTGCTGGTCAACCGCTTCGAGGCCTACACCGGCTACGAATACTACGACTTCGACCGAGTGCACAGCAACTCACTCATCGGCGGCGTGCGGCTGTGGTTCTGACGAGAAGCACTCTCAGGCAGTGATTGGCACCTAAGATTTCACTCCGCAAGCTGGTTCTTCGGAGCTGGGGCGCCGCGGAGCAATCCTTCCGTGCTCAGATCCTCGTCAACTTCGGGCCAGTGAATGCCGTAGCCACCTCCAGAGACCTCCCAATGGTCCCGTTGCATCTGCGTGGCTCGCAGGAGCCGTGGATACCAAGCCAACGGCACCGAGATCGTTCGGCCGTCCATCAGGTCGACACTCAACGTGTCTTCGTCCGATCGCACCGCACTGACGCGTTCATCAGCGCTCAACGCCAAAATACCCATTCCAAGCCTCCAACAATCTACGCTGGTGCTGCAGCACCAACCGCTCGATGGTGCGGAGCTCGTGCGCCGCAAAACCGACGTTTCGGGCAAGTTGCACGGGACTCAGCCAGAACTTCGCCGAGTAACGCTCGCGGTCGATGTGGATGTGCGAAGGTTCATTCGGCTCGTGGGTGTGAAAGTACAGCCGGTACGGCCCCACTCTCATGACAGTTGGCATCCGAAGACCCTCACATGCTTTCATCATGCTACCACCTGGACGACGGGCAGACAAGCTGGCTCGATTCGCCCTGATTGTTGGCCTGGACAACACCGCTCGCAAAGCGCACCATATTACGCTCGGTCGGCTCCGCCGTCGCCCCGGTTCTGCGTCCTGGCGGGTGTGGCGAGGCGTCGAGCGGAAATTCTGGTGTGCGCTGGCCATCCCTGATTGCGAAGAAGAGTTGAGAGGCTGCCCCGTTGATTGCTGCCACTCTAGACAATGCCTCTGGCGACCGCGCGGCAAAGAATGCCGCCAGGGCGTTCTGGCTCCTGGCCGGCCTGCATTTGGTCCTCTGGACGGTCGTTCCACTCGTGGTTCAGCCGGCGGCGCCGCTGGACATGGTCGAGATGCGGTACTGGGGACACCAGTGGCAACTGGGCTACCACAAGCACCCGCCGCTGCCCGGCTGGATCGCCGAGGCGTCGGCCGTCGCCGCCGGCGGGCACTTCTGGGGCGTCTATCTCGCCTCGCAACTCGGCATCGTCGCCTGCCTCTGGGCCGTTTGGCGGCTCGGACGCGAAATCCTCCCGCCGTGGCTGGCCTTCCTCGGCGCCTTCCTCATGGAGACGTCTTTCTGGTACACCATCGCCAGCGTCGAATACAACAACAACGTGGCCATGTTCCCCTTCTGGGCGCTGGCGATCTTGTTCCTCTATCGGGCAATCGAGAACGGCTCGCTCCGTTGGTGGCTGGCCACCGGCGCAATGATCGGGCTGGCCATGCTCTGCAAGTATACGGCCGGCCTGCTGGCCCTGACGATCTTCGTCTTCCTCGTCGCGCATCCGACGGCGCGACATTGCTGGCGACGGCCCGGCCCGTATCTGATGATCCTTGTGGCCGTCCTGCTGTTTGCGCCGCACGTCGTCTGGGCGGCCGTTCACCACTTTCCGTCGTTGAGCTACGCGGCCAGCCGGACGCACGGCGGGCCAAAGCCCTGGGGCCACCTGCTCTGCCCGCTGGTGTTCACCGCCGAGCAGCTCCTGGTGCTGATTCCAACCGCCATCGCCATCATCCCCTTGGCCGGTTTCGTCTGGCGGCTCCGCAAGCTCGAACCGGCCGAGCGGTTCCCTCGCAGCTTTCTGTTGGCAATGATCCTTGGCCCGTTCGCCATTCAGACCGTGCTGGCCGGCGTGTGCAACGTCTGGCTGCTGAACGCCTACGGCTCGCAATTTTGGATGTTCACCGGCCCGGCGCTGCTCTATTGTCTGGCGATTCGGGACCGAGGGGGACAGTCCCATTTTCGTGGCGGCGATGCGTGTTCTTGTGGCAATCCTTCCCACGCCGCGAAAATCGGGACAGTCCCCAGTGAACGATTACGAGCGGCCTGCTTCACGGGCATCCGCTGTGCGGTGATCGGATGCATCATGCTGGTCGCCGGGGCGGTCCACAACTTGGTCGAGCCTTACGCCACGGGCGTCGCATTGCGGATTCACTGTCCCTCGGCCGAGCTGGCGGCCCACGTCCATGATGTCTGGAACCGACGATACAGCCGCCCGTTGCCGGTTGTGGCGGGCGATTGGTGGTTGGCAGCCAACATCGCCTTCGCCGGCCCATCGGTCCCGGTGATCTACGGCAGCAGCGAGTTCAACTGGCTCGACATGAGTCCCCGCAGCAGCGAATGGACCGACGACGCCTGGCTGAAGCGGCACGGCGGCATCCTGGTCTGGAACCTCCGCGATTGCCGGGGCGATCCACGCGGCGAAATCCGACGGCGGTTTCCGCAGGCCGAAATCCTCGAACCGTTCTCGATTCCGTGGAAGACGGGCGCGAAGATTCCGACGTTGCTGGTCGGCATCGCGGTGGTTCCGCCATCGAGGTAGGCGTGGTTCACGTCGCTGTAGACGCCATGCCGTGAAGCACACGCTCGCCTTTAGATCAGCTCGGAACCGCGGCGTCGGTCCGTAGCCGTTCTCTTCGCGTCAACAAGGCATCGATCGAGAGCCAACCGGCGCCGACGATCATCAGCAGCAGCGAACCGAGCCACATGCACACATCGGTCCGGGCCTCGTGAACGGCGGGCCAGAAGCCGTAATCGGTGAACGGGGCGGGCGGTTTCGGCAGCGTGAGACCCCAGAAGCCCTGGCCCAACAGGATCGGCAGCTTCGTCGTGAATAGGGCGACGGAGATGTCGATCCAGAGCAACAGCGCGGCGGGCCGGGTCAGGAAGCCAAGAATCACCAGCGCCCCGGCAACCGTTTCGACCGCGCCGACCAGCGGCCCCGCCACGGCCGGCATCGGAATCCCGATCCGAGCGAAACGGCCTGCGCCCAACTGCTCGGCGAAGAGGAACTTCTGGATGCCTTCGGAAAGGAACACGCCGCCGACCATCAACCGCAGCAGGATAATGGCCGCCGGGGCGTGGGTCCACACGGTTCTTCGCAACAGCGACATGTCGTGCCTCCTTCCAATTGCGTCCCGCTTCGCGGGCACCGGCAAGAAGGAAGAGACGAGCTATTCCTTCCCTTTGCCTTTGTCGGACGGCGTATCGGACGACTTCGCGGATTTTTTCGCGGGTTTCTCGGGGAGTGTCTCGCGCCAGGGACGCCCGGCCTTGTAGCTTTCGAGTTCGCTCTTGAGTTGGTCAACCTACTCTCGTTCCCACGGTCCTCCGTGGGAACGCACCGGTTGGACGCTCCGGCGTCCTCAGCCTAGCGTATTGGCTTGAAACTGGTTGGCGATCCCGACGACGCAGGAGCGTCGCCACGAGTGTGTTCCCACGCGGGAGCATGGGAACAA
>JBDKUC010000286.1:0-1856 GCA_039679885.1 Thermoguttaceae bacterium
AGGCGTTCGTAGTTCCGCCTTTAGGCGGCAAATGACCGGCTAAAGCCGGAACTACGAACAACTTTGCAGTCGTCCGGGCGGCATGCAGACGCGGTGGTCGCCAGCCAGCAAACGCACTGCCCAGCGGAATCGGCGGGCGGTGCAATCGTTAGGATCGATGAAGCGGAGGTGGATGATGAGAATCGGCTCTCGACACGTCTGGTTAACGTTGTCGTTGCTTTGCGCTGCAACGCCCCCCGCATTTGCGCAGTCCCCTTTGGATCGCCTGGAACTACAGTCGGCGGCAACCCAGAAGAAGGGTCGGTAGACCGTAAGGCGTAAGGCGTTTGCGCCCGGGCGACTGCAAAGTCGTTCGTAGTTCGGCCTTCAGGCGGCGATTTCACTACGAATACCGGCTCAAGCCGGAACTACGAAACAGCTTTACACCCGTCCTACGGCTGCGACGACCGCTTGCTATTGCGGCCTGCGGCGCTAAGATTACTGCGAGTGCGTGCTGCTCCCTATCGATGGCCCGGGTTCCCGGAGGGCTGCTCATGCCAGACGTTCGGTCTCTCTTTGGGCGGCAGGTCGACGCGGCGAGCGAGGACCGGCGCGGCCCTCTCGCCTTAGCAAGCCAGGACGATCGTCTGCGCCGGATTTTTGGCGTATCGGAAGATTCGCCCATTCCGAGCGTTCGCCAGGAGACGCTTGCCGCATACTACGACCACCTGGCCGTCGAAATGACCATGCCGTTCGATGCGCTTTATTGTCAGGCGGGCGACGCACGCCAACTGGTGCATCAGGTGCAGGTGACGGAATTGCTTGACCCACGGCAGAATCATCACCACAACCCTCACGGGCTGCTCTGCAAGGCGCGGAATCACACGGACACGCTGGAGTTGCCCCTGACGGAGTTCGGAGTCCGCGAGGACAGCCCGAACAGCCAACTCGTGGATGACTACACCTACTGGTTTGTCAACTGGCGGTAAGTTTCAATGGAATTAGCTTCTTTTGCGGCCGGCTGCTTCTGGGGGGTCGAAGCCGCGTTCCGTCAACTCCGGGGCGTCACGGCGACCACGGTCGGCTACTGCGGCGGCACGGCGCCGAATCCGACCTACGAGCAAGTGTGCACGAATACGACCGGCCACGCCGAGACCGTGCTGGTGGAGTTCGACCCGAACGTCGTTTCCTACGAGCAACTGCTCGACGCGTTCTGGGCTTGCCATGATCCGACGCAACGGAACCGCCAGGGCCCGGACGTCGGCAGCCAGTATCGCTCGGCCATCTTCTATCACACGCCGGAGCAACAGGCGACGGCCATTCGCTCAAAGGAGAACCTCGAGCGGAGCGGCAAGTACCGCCGACCGATCGTGACGGAGATCACGCCGGCCCCGACGTTCTATCGCGCCGAAGAGTACCACCAGCAGTACCATGAGAAACGCGGCGAAGCGAGCTGCGCTCGTAGTGCCGGCTTTAGCCGGTCTTCCGAGTGAAAGCGCCGCCTAAAGGCGGAACTACGAACGGCTCCGCAGCCCGCCTGGAGTTGTTCGTAGTCCCGGCTTTAGCCGGCATCAGTCGCCAGCGGCCAATCGAGCGCGGCCCGGGCAACGTCGAATGCCGCTTGCGGCCGCCCAAATCGCGCGGCGGCGGCGGCCAACTGGGCCAATTGACCGGGCGTCGAGAGTAGCTGGTCCAACTTGTAAGCCACCGTGCCGAGGTTGTTGATCTTGATGGCGGCCCCGTTCTCCAGCAGGAAATCGCTGTTGCGGCTCTCCTGACCGGGAATCGGATTCACCACGGCCAGAGGCGTCCCCCGAGCCAGGGCCTCGGAACTGGTCAGCCCGCCCGGCTTCGAGACGACCAGGTCGGCCGCCGCC
>JBDKUC010000304.1:0-8234 GCA_039679885.1 Thermoguttaceae bacterium
ACGCCCCTGAGCCCGGGGCGAAGGGCGTGGCGAGACGCGAAAATCCACGCCCTTCGTACCTCAGGGCGTGCCACCCAATTACCTCAGGGCGTGCCACCCAACGCCACGATCCATTGCTACCCCTCCCCATCGACGGCCCTGTCGGCCCCGGACGAGTGCAAGTTGTTCGTAGTTCCGGCTTCAGCCGGTCATTTTCCGCCTAAAGGCGGGACTACGAACGCCTGCAACGGACTTTGCAGTCCGCCTGCCTGTCGGCCGCCGCCGCTTGCCCGTAAAATGCAACGACTATGCTCTACAAGAACGTCTGTTTGGAAGCCATCGCCTATACCCTGCCTGAGGAGGTGGTAACGTCTGCCGAGATCGAAGCACGGCTGGAGCCGCTCTATCGCCGCCTTCGGCTGCCCGAGGGCCGGCTCGAGCTGATGAGCGGCATCCGTCAGCGGCGGTTCTGGCCGCGCGGCATGCGGCCCAGCGAGGCCAGCGCCGCGACGGCGGAGAAGGCGATCCAACTCGCCGGCATCGACCGGCAGCACGTCGGCGCCCTGGTGCACGGGTCGGTCTGCCGCGATTTCCTCGAACCGGCCACGGCCTGCGGCGTTCACCATCGACTCGGCCTGCCGGAGCGGGCCGCCGTCTACGACGTGTCGAACGCCTGCCTCGGGGTTCTGACCGGGGCCATTCAGATCGCCAACATGATCGAACTGGGCCAGATCAGGGCGGGCATCGCCGTCGGCACGGAGGACAGCCGCCAACTGGTCGAGACGACGATCGCCCACCTGAACGCCGACGCCTCGCTTTCACGCCGCGACATCAAGACCGCGTTCGCCTCGCTGACGATCGGCTCCGGCAGTGCGGCGATCTTGCTGTGCGATCGCGAGTTGAGCGGCGCCGGCAATCGGCTGCTCGGCGGTGCGATGCACGCCGCCAGCGAGCACTGCCAGTTGTGTCAAGGCGGAGCGGCCGGCGACGGCCTTCTGATGGCCACCGATTCCGAAACGCTCATGCGCGAAGGCATTGCCGCCGCTCGACGGACGTTTGACCAATTCCTCACAGAACTGGGCTGGACGGCCGCGGACATCCAAAAGACGTTCTGCCATCAGGTCGGCCGCGCCCATCAGCGACTCTTGTTCGAGACGCTCGGCCTTGACCCGCAGATCGACTTCGCCACGCTCGAGTGCCTGGGCAACACCGGCTCGGTCGCGTTGCCGACCGCCGCGGCCATCGGCATCGAGCGCGGCCATCTCGCGCCGAACGATCGCGTCGCCTTGCTCGGCATTGGGTCCGGCATCAACGTCATCATGCTCGGCGTCGAGTGGGCGTGAAGGCCGTTGTCGCCCGACGGGATCGGCGGTATGCTGTTGGCATGAATGAAGACGCCCTGCCTCGAAGTCCCGAGTTGATGTCGCGCGGCGACACCGCGCTGCTGGTCATTGACGCCCAGGAGCGGCTCTTGCCGGCGATCGCCGACAGCTTGCGGATCGTCTGGAACATCCGGCGGCTTGTCGATGCGGCGAAGCTTCTCGGGATGCCTGTCATGGCAACTGAGCAATACCCCAAGGGGCTCGGTCCGACGGTTGCCGACTTGGCCCAGCGGCTCGGCGAGATCCCGGCCAAAAAACGCTTTAGCGCCGGCGGCTGCCCGGCAATCTTCGCGGACCTCCGCGGGCGTGGCTTCCGGAACATTCTTCTGACGGGCGTCGAGGCGCACGTCTGTGTGGCGCAGACCGCGATGGACTTGATGACCGATGGCTGGCGCGTCTTCGTGGCGGCCGACGCCGTGGGCTCGCGGTTTGACGTTGACTACCGCTTCGCGCTGCAACGCATGGATTCGGCCGGGGCAACGTTGACCACCGCCGAAGCCGCGATGTTCGAGTGGTGCGAGACGGCCGACGCGCCCGAGTTCAAGCAGATCAGCCGCCTCGCAAGGGAAACTCCGCCGGGCAACGCTTCGGCGGCGCACGCCTGAGCGCTGAGGCGCCTGCCGCGCAGCCCTCGCTGCCCCCTCACCCTAGCCCTCTCCCAATGGGAGAGGGGACAAGGGGACAAGACGTTGCGTCAGAACTCTTGCCGGCAGAAGGCTCGGAAGCCCATGCGCAAAGGAATCACGGTCGCCGCGACGCCGAGCAGCAGGCTGCCAGCCGTCCCGGCGATCCACCAGAACGTCAGCCACCACTGCACGTTGGGCCAAGCGGCGGAATAGCGGGACAACGTGGCATTCTGCGCGGCCAGATGGAAGTGTGTCGGCAGAGCCATGAGCACCACTACGCAAAGGATATAGAGCGTGCTGAGCACCAGGGTCAGCGTGCCGCCAAAGCCGGCGGCGATTCGTGCAGGCGATTCCTCGCGAAGGTTTGGCAGCCACGCGCCAAGGCCGACGGAGATGCCCGCCAGGCCCGCGCAGAGCACAAGGGAGGTCAACTGATGGATTAGCAGCACCTCCCAGAGCACTTGGAGGGTGAGGTCGCTTATCAGGACGAGAATGGAGCAAGGCGCGAGCGTTCCGGCGGCGGCAAAGAAGAACTTCGCCCAGAGAATCGTCTGCCGCCTCACGCCCGTCAGCCCCAAGACCCAGAACCGCCGGCCTTCGAGGCTAATCACGGGATAGACGAAACGCGTCGTGAACGTCGAGAGCAACAGACCGACGACCGAGACGTTCAGAAAGCTGACCATGTTCACCCAGCCGATGTACGTGCCGATCGCGGCGGCGTCGTAGTTGAAGCGGGGAATGGTCCAGAAATAGACCAACAGGAAGCCGACGAAGATCAAGACCTGCGACCACTGCAACGGGTCGCGACGGAAAAGGCGAAGGTCCTTGAGCACGAGGATGCGCACGGGGACGGGGACGGGCCGCATGAGCCATTCGAGCAGGCGGTCGAAGCCGGCGCCGTGGCTCCGTTTGCGGCGATACGCTCGGCCGCGGAGCCCGCTGTACGCCGGCCGGTAGACGCCCGCCGCGGTCCAGAGGGCCACCAGGCGGAAGAAGAGGGCGTTCGAAATCAGCAGCGTCATGAACAACGTCGCGTCGGCCAACATCTCGGGATCCGCCGCGTCGAGCACTCCCTGTGTCAGCCACCAGCTTGGCAGCAAACGCTGGTCGGCGATTCGCAACCGGCTGAGCACCTCCTGGAACCAGGCCGGCGTCAACAGATCGTTCTGCGGGCCGCTCCACAGTCCCCATCCGATCCAAGCGCTGGCGGCCGCAAACAGCAGGCCGATCCCAATCAGCACCGCCAGGGGGTTGTCCCGCACCAAGCGCACCACAAGCAGGCAGAGGATTCCGCCGATCGCCACCGGAATGTAGATGAACGCGACGACCAACGGCAAGAGCAGAACATAGTAATACCAGGGCGCCTGGGCTACGACGCCGTAGGCGATCAGCATCGGGCTGGCCAACAGGACGAAACCCCAACTGCTCAGCACCAGCGCCTCTTGGAACTTGTGCAGAAACACGCGTTCCGTCCGCGCTGGAAGCGTCAACAGGAAACCGACCTCGCGCGAACGGAAAAGCGAACCGTAGAGAATAATGCCCGCCGAGACGATCAGCATGAGCATCAACGTCAGGAGGAAGGCGCCGAAAAGCCCGTGCACCACATCCGCGTAGATTTCGCGATTGGTGTCGCGCAGAAACTGAAACCCGTCATGGAACATCCAGAACATGCCGCCCCAGAGGATCGCCGTCAGGAGGACGGCCAGCGTTGCGCGAAAACGGGCGCGGCTAAACGTCTGTGCGAGCGCCGTCGACAGGAGGCGGCGGCGCATGAGCGCGAACACTCGGCCCTCGGCCGGTGCGGGCAGGAAGTCGGACGTCGACGCGTTCTGGCTCATGGGTCGTTGGCAACAGGCGGTGAACGATCTGCGCTGCGGTTCGATTCGCTCCTCGCTTCTTGCTCCGCGCCAGCCTCGCCCTTCGCGGCGTGACCGTTGGTCATTTCGAGGAACAAACCTTCCAGCGAAGTGTGGCTCGACTTGACAGCGTCCCGCAACTCGTGCTGCGTCCCAAGAAACCGGAGCCGCCCGTGGTCCATGATCCCGATGCGGTCGGCGATTTCCTCGGCGATGGCGAGCGTGTGGGTGGACATGAACACAATGGTTCCCGAGTTCGCTTGCGTGCGCAATCGGTCCTTCACCTCCCGGACGCTGCGGGGATCGAGCCCGATCATCGGCTCGTCGATCACCAAGACCGGCGGGTCGTGGAGCAACGCGGAAGCGAAGACCAACCGCTGCCTCATGCCGTGCGAATACGTTTCGGCCAGATCATCGAGAAAGTCGTCCATCTCGAAGAAATCAGACTCTCGAGCGATGCATTCTCGCAACTTTGGCCCATCGAGCCCCCGCATCTGGCCGGCGAACTCGAGAAACTCGCGGCCCGAAAGCTTGTCATAGAGGAACGGCTCCTCGGGCACATAGCCGATCGCTCGGGTGGCGTCACGCTGGTCCTTGACCAGATCGCAGCCGCAAACGCTGACCGACCCGCTGCTGGGCCGCAACAGCCCGGTGAGCATCTTGATCGTCGTTGTCTTGCCGGCGCCGTTCGGCCCCAGGAGCGCGAACAGCTCGCCGGGGTCGACGGCCAGCGTCAGCCCGTTGACGGCCACTTTGCGGCCGAAGGACCGCGTAACGTTCTGAAACTCAATCATGACGATATTTCTTTGGCGAAGCGTCGGGAGTCCACCATTGCTCGCGGAGGGTCGCCAGGAGCTTCGCTGCTTCGGTGCGAGTAAGACGAACGAAATCGATCGTACAGCCGGACATGCGGACCTGTTGCTGGATCACCGTGCCGTTGAAACGGACCCACGAGATGCCGCGGATGGCGCTGTCGCCGCTGGCCTGGCCCTTCGGCTCGCTGCGGTACACCACCCGCCACGTGTCGACCGGTGTGCCGCCCCAGATTTTTTGTTCCGTTCCTTCGACAGTGACAAAAATGATCTCGACGGGCGTCTTCGTGACGGCAATCGAGAGCGGATTGTAGACGGGCACGGTCCACTCCTGGCCATCCTTCAGCCCCGGTAACTCGCTTTGCGGCGACAGCAGGTCCATCAGCAGTGCCTTCGGCGGCATGGGAATCTCGTACGGGAAGGCCCGGCCGCCGCCCGAGATCGCTAGTTGCATTTTGCCGGCATCGACCACGCCGCGTACGGCAAATGCATCGCCAAACGGTTGCGCCTGCACGCTCGAATCGAGCCGAAGCAGGTTGCCCAAGGCATCGACCGTCAGCGTGCTGAAGGCGTCGAGCGAACCGATTTGCAGCAGTTCGGACGGTCGTCCCGCCAGTGTGACGAAGGCCTGAATCCAGTCGGGCATCATCTTGTCGAGCGGCAACCGATCGAAATGCACCCGGCCGTGAATCTCGGTCAAATTCCCTGGCAGCAACGCGGCCTCGGTCATTGCCCAGCCGAGTCGGTGCTTGTCGATCGAGATCCGCCATCCAACCGGCCGCTTGCGCTGCGCTCGAAGGATATCGAGATTGCTTGGCCGGTCGCCGATCAGCAGGTGCGGCACGACCTTCTCTTTGACCAGCCACGTCATGGTGGCCAGCCAAAGGACAATGACCGCGGCGGTGAACCAACGCCTGTGCAAGTGAGTCACCAGGTTCCCAGATGTGGATGTCCGCTGATCCGACGATGGCTGCTCAAGGACGTCAAGTACGCCCGAGACGCCTCTCCTACGGATACCACCCTAATACGGTATGCCGTATGCTCTCCGCCATTCTATCACGGCCGCCAGGAAAGCGGTACTGCGGCGGACGGCCCTCGGGGGGGTAAACGTCCCGGAATGTACTCCTCACGCTCCGCGTGGGGAAATGGGCACGATGCGTCCTGCGTGAGACCCGGCTTCACGCGGAGCGTGAAGAGTACAATGACGAGGCGTTCGGCCGGTGATATGCCCAACTCGACGGAGAGGCCCTTTCTTGCAGGAGATCTGCGGTAACCCGCTGGAAACGCGTTGTCTCCTGCCGCCGGCGGCGATCGCCAAGACGCCTGCTGCCGTCACCTCTGTTCAACCAGCAGCACGCCGGTGCCGCTGATCCGATCCTGCTTCAGGTCCAACAGCGCGCGGTTGGCCTCCGCCAGCGGATAGACCGTCGTATGCGGGCGGATCGGAATCGCGGCGGCCTCGGCCAGCAGCTCACGGCCGTCCTGCCGCGTGTTGCAGGTGACCGAGTGGAGATCGCGTTCATAGAAGACGTGGCGAAAGTAGTCCATCTCGGGAATCGGCGTCATGTAGATGCCGGCCAACGAGAGGGCGCCTCCCTTCTCAAGCTTCTCGAGCGCCGGCGGGACCAACTCGCCGGCCGGGGCGAACATGATCGCACTGTGAACCTTGACCGGCAGGTCCTCGGCCCGCTCGCCGACCCAAACGGCGCCCATCTCTCGAGCGAGCTGGCGATGATTCTCGCCGCGGGTCACCACATAAACCTCGTAGCCGCGGTGCAGGGCGATCTGCATCACGACGTGCGCCGATGATCCGAAGCCATAAAGGCCAAGCCGACAGCCAGGCCGGGGGTTGCACCGACGCAAGGCTCGGTAACCGATGATGCCCGAGCAAAGCAGCGGCGCCGCGTCAACGTCGCTAAAGCCCGTGCGTCCCCTCTCCCTTTGGGAGAGGGTTAGGGTGAGGGCCGAGTCGGCCGGCGTCCGTCCGCTCTCTGGAGCCTGACCGCCCTCACCAGCGGGCGAATGGAGCCCTTCGGCGGCCATTTCCGGCAATTCGTAGCAAAAGTCGGCCGGGGCGACCGCGTATTCCGCGTAGCCGCCGTCGGCATGATAGCCCGTGAAACGGGCCGATTCGCAGAGGTTCTCTTGGCCGGCGGTGCAAAAGCCGCAATGGCCGCACGCGTGACGCAGCCACGCAATGCCGACGCGCTGTCCGAGTTGCAGCCTCGACGAGCCGGCCACCACAGGGCCAAGTTTATCCACGACACCGACGATCTGGTGCCCCGGAATGATCGGCATCTTCTCCCGCGGCAAGTCCCCCTCGATGACATGCAAGTCCGTGCGGCAAACGGCACAGCAGCGGACGCGAACCCGCACCTCGCCCGGGCCGGGCTCGGGCGTCGGCGTCTCGGCCAACTCGAGCGGCGCCGACTCGATCGGCGCGATCTCCCGAAGCAGCATTGCTTTCATGGCGATCTCCTCAGCAAGGAAGAGGACGGCGCGTTCTATCAAATCCCTTCCGTCCGCCTCGCAGCCGGAATCCTAACGCGCCGACCGCGGGATTCAAGGCCGTGCGGCGGCTGGCGAGATGGGCCTTGAACGGCTACGCGAGAGCCTTCAGATCGCGGAAAAAGTGGGGATACGTCTTGGACACGCACGCGGGATCGCGGATCACGACGCCAGGCACGACAAGACCGGCGAGCGACAGGCTCATCGCCATGCGGTGGTCGCGGTAGGTTTCGATTTCCGCCGCATGGAGCGGTCGGGGCGTGATCATCAGGCCGTCGTCGCGTTCCTCGACCTCAGCCCCGAGCCGATGGAGTTCGACGGCTAAGGCGTGAATGCGGTCGGTCTCCTTGTGGCGAATATGCCCAATGCCCCGGATCGTGGTTGGTCCTTCGGCGAAGAGCGATACCACGGCGAGCGTTTGGGCCGTATCGCTGATCGCGTTCATGTCGGTGTCGATTCCCCGCAGCGGCCCGCCCGTCACGGTGATGTGGTCCGCGGCGTAGTCGATCCGACAGCCCATCTGCCGCAGACACTCGCAGAAGGCCACATCGCCCTGCACGCTGTCGCGGGCAAGGCCCTCGACGGTGACCTCGCCGCCCGTGATGGCGGCAGCGGCGAAGAAGTAGCTAGCGGCCGTAGCGTCCGGCTCAATGGAATATCGCCTCGCGCGGTAGCGTTGGGCCACGGGGACGGTGAACCGCGACGGCCCGTCCTTGCGTGCCTCGACGCCGAACGCCCGCATGACGGACAGCGTCATCTCGACGTAGGGCTGCGAGACCAGACTGCCTTGCAGGACCAGTTCCACGTCCGCGTCCGCATAGGGGCTCGCCATCAGCAGCGCCGTAAGAAACTGACTCGACACCCGACCGGCAATCGTCGCACGACCGCCGCGCAGACCGCGGCCGCGCACGATGACCGGTGGGCAGCCATTGCCCGTCTCGGAACGGGCGTCGGCGCCGAGTTGGCCCAGCGCGTCAAGCAGGTCCTGGATGGGCCGTTCTCGCATCCGCGGCGAGCCATCGAGCCGGTAGCATCCCTGGCCGAGCGTCGCGACGGCCGTGAGAAACCGTG
>JBDKUC010000196.1:0-7071 GCA_039679885.1 Thermoguttaceae bacterium
AAGGTCCGGCTGTTCAAGTGCTTTTTGGACGCGGCGGCCAGCGAACAGATCGCCCGAATGGTCGCGATGAAGGCGGCCACGTAGAACGCCGACCAGATGATCTCGCAACTCTCGATGGCCTACAATCGCGCCCGGCAAGGGCAGATCACCGGCGAGTTGCTCGAGGTCGTCGGCGGGGCCGAGGCACTGAGCGAGTGAGGAATGCCGAAGGCAAAATGCAAAATGCAAAATGCAAAATGCAAAATGCAAAATGCAAAATGCAAAATGCAAAATGCAAAATGAATAGTGCAAAATGAATAGTGCGAAATGCAAAGTGCAAGATGAAAAATGCAAGATGAAAGGGAGCCATCGAGGAGAGGGAACGATCTTTCGGAGCGGCTGATGCGTTTCGCCGTTCGTATCGGGAGGCTTGTGGACGCCTTGCCCAAGACGCGGCTTGGCCGGCATGTCGCCGGGCAATTGGTTCGCTCAGGAACCTCGGCCGCGCCGAACTACGAAGAAGCTTGTGCCGCCGAGAGCCGGGCTGACTTCGTGCACAAGCTTGCGATTTGTCTGAAAGAGCTGCGAGAGTCGAGGTTCTGGATACGTCTGACTGTCGAAGGCAAGCTGGTGCGGGAGGAGGAGATGAGCGATCTCTTGGACGAATGCTCACAACTATGCAAGATCGTCGGCCAGTCAATTGTCACCGCCAAGAAGAACTCGAAGTCACGAACGTAAGAATCATTGCGCGCTTTGCATTTTTCATTTTTCATTTTGCATTCCGTATTTGACGTCCCAATAACTGCCGAAGCCACCCATGCCGCAAGTCATCCCGAAGTCGCCCGCCACAACCCCTGATAATCTCGGCCGAGTCACGCAGGTGATCGGCTCGACGTTCGACGTCCAGTTTGCCGAGCATCATTTGCCGGCGATCTATAACGCCGTGAAGATCAACAGCCAACACAAGGGCATCACGCTCAACCTGACCGGCGAGGTGCAGCAGCATCTCGGCGGCGGCCGGGTCCGCTGCGTTGCCCTGGGCAGCACCGACGGCATGATCCGCGGCATGGAATGCCTCGACACCGGCGCCCCGGTCAAGGTGCCGGTCGGCAAGGCCACGCTCGGCCGCGTCTTTAATCTGACCGGCGATGTGATCGACAACCGCGGGCCGATCCAAGCCGAGGACTACTGGCCGATCCATCGCGACGCCCCGGCCGTGACCGACCTCTCGACCCGGACCGAAATCTTCGAGACCGGCATCAAGGTCATCGATCTGCTGACGCCGTTCGTCCGCGGCGGCAAGGCGGGACTGTTCGGCGGGGCCGGACTGGGCAAGACGGTCATTCTGACGGAGCTGATCGCGCGAATTGCCTCGGCCCACGGCGGCTACTCCGTCTTCGCGGGCGTTGGCGAGCGGACCCGCGAGGGCAACGATCTTTGGTTGGAAATGCAGCACTCGAAGATCGGCGACACCGGCCGCCACGTCATCGATCAGACCTGCATGGTCTTCGGACAAATGAATGAGCCGCCAGGAGCGCGTCTGCGCGTGGCGCTGTCCGCGTTGACGATGGCCGAGTACTTTCGCGACAAGGCCCGGGCCGACGTGCTCCTGTTCATCGACAACATCTTCCGGTTCTCGCAGGCCGGCAGCGAAGTGTCCGCTCTGTTGGGCCGCATGCCGTCGGCCGTCGGTTATCAGCAGACGCTGGCCACCGAGATGGGCCAGTTGCAGGAACGGATCGCCTCGACCAGCAATGGGGCCATCACGTCGGTGCAGGCCGTCTATGTGCCGGCCGACGACCCGACCGACCCGGCCCCGGCGACGGCCTTCGCCCAGCTCGATGCGTTCATCTATCTGGAGCGGGCGATCAGCGAGAAAGGCATCTATCCGGCCGTCGATCCGCTGGCCAGCTCCAGCCGAATCCTCGACCCCCAGTACGTCGGCCAACGGCATTACGCCATCGCCCGGCGGGTGCAGATGACCTTGCAGCGATACCGCGAATTGCAGGACATCATCGCCATCCTTGGCCCCGACGAGTTGAGCGAGGCCGTCAAGCTCATCGTCCACCGCGCCCGCCGCATGGAACGCTTCCTTTCACAGCCCTTCCTGGTGGCCGAAGTCTTCACCGGCAAGCCGGGTGAGATCACGCCGCTCGCGGAGACGATCCGCAGCTTCGAGGAAATCGCCGACGGCAAGTGGGACCACCTGCCCGAGCAGGCGTTCATGTACGTCGGGCCCATTGAGCAGGCCGAGGAGCAAGCGAAGAAAATGGAACAAGGGGGATAGTCGCGCGCCGCAAGATCCGAAGTCCGAAATCCGAAACCCGAATTTGGATTTAGGACTTAGGATTTCGGACTTTGGATGTTCCAGGGCGCTTTCACGCAAGGAGCCACTCGCATGTTCCTGACCAGTGTCAAGTTCTTCGCCACGGTTCTGGCCCTCGTTGGTCCGCCGCCGGCCGATGCGCCGAAGCAGTTGCAGCTCAAGCAGGGCGAGACGATTGTCGCCATCGGCGATTCGATTACCAGGCAGGGCGGCTACGGTCGCATGGTCGACGCCTTCTTGGCCCGGCAGTATCCCGACCTGAAGATCAAGAAGGTCGTCAACAAGGGCATCGACGGCCAGAAGGCCGAGGACCTGGTCGCTCGGTTTCAGCGAGACGTCGTCGCCCTGAAGCCGGCCGTCGTGACGCTGAACATCGGCATCAACGACGTCTGGCATCGGCTCGGCAAGCCGCATGACGAGAAGGTGCTCAAGGCGTATAAGGCGAATGTGGCCAAGATGGTCGATGAGGCCCAAAAGGCCGGCATTAAGGTCATTCTGTTGACGCCGACGGTCATTCAGGAAGACGCCAAGGCCGAAGGGAACGTCCGCTTGGCGAAGTACGTCGAGGCCGAGAAGCAGATCGCGGCCGACAAGCATTGCCAACTGGTCGATCTTCACGCGATGTTCCTCAAGGCGTTGAAGAAGAAGCCGGCCATGAAAGGAAACGCCTACACGTACGACGGCGTCCACATGAAGCCGGCCGGCGACGCCATCATGGCCATCGGCGTCCTTCGGGCGCTCGGCGTGCCGGACGAGAAGATCGAAACGAGCGAGCCGCCGAAATAGCCGTGGTTTGAGCGACGCGGGAGCGTCGCGGCAAGTACGTTCCTACGCGGGAGCGTAGGAACGAGGATGTGACTGCCCACTGCCTACTGCCCACTGCCGACTACCCACTGCCGACTACCCACTGCCGACTACCCACTGCCGACTACCCACTGCCCACTGCCCACTGCCGACTACCCACTGCCAACTGCCCACTAACATGCAATGCATCGTCGTTACCCCTGAGCGAACCTTCTGCGATCGGCAGGCCGATTTTGTCGCCCTAACGCTGTTCGATGGCGAGATCGGCATTGCCCCCGGTCACACGCCGATGATCGGCCGGTTGGGCAGTGGCGAACTCCGCCTCCGCGACGAGGGCCAAACGGATCGTTACTACGTCGAGGGCGGGTTCGTCGAGGTTCTCGACGACGTGGTGACGGTGCTAACCCATCGTGCGTTGGCCACGACGGAGATTGATCCAGCGGTGGCTCAAGAGCAGCTCGCGTCCGCGCGAACTCGCCGGGCCGCCATGCCCGAAGCCGCCGACGCCCGCCAGCGGGCCATCGACCAAGCCCGCGCCCAATTGCGGCTGGCCAAGCGAAGCTAGACGCCAGGAAGCCCGAAGCTCGAAATCCGAATTCCGAATTCGGATTTCGAGCTTCGGATTTCGGACATTCCTCAATTCCATTGACAAGGACCGTGCCTGTGGACTCGACATCTCTCGGCTTCTTGAAGACGATTTTGGAAACGCCCAGCCCGTCGGGCTATGAGGCGGACGTGCAGCGGTTCGTCCGCGACTACGTCAAGGACTTTGCCGACGAGGTCCGCACCGATCTGCACGGCAACGTGATTGTCGTGAAGAACCCCGACTCGCCGTTGCGCGTCATGCTGGCCGGCCACTGCGACCAGATTGGCCTGATCGTCCAGCACATCGACGACGACGGGTTCCTGTACGTCCAGCAGATCGGCGGCTGGGACCCCCAGGTGCTGATCGGCCAACGGATGACCGTTTGGACTGACGCCGGCCCGGTGTTCGGCGTCATCGGCCGCAAGCCGATCCATCTGCTGACCGAGGACGAGCGGAAACAGGTGCCGAAGATGAAGGACCTGTGGCTCGACATCGGCGCGACGAACAAAGAGGACGCGATCAAGATGGTTCGCGTCGGCGATGCGGTGACCGTCGAACTCGGTTTCCACGAGTCGCGGAACAACCGGGCCGTTTCGCCCGCCATGGACGATAAGGCGGGCTGTTGGGTCGTCATCGAGGCGCTCCGCCGGGCGTGCGAAAGCGGCAAGCTGAAGTGCGGACTCTACGCCGTCTCGACCGTGCAGGAAGAGCTGGGCCTCCGGGGCGGCCGGACCAGCGCGTTCGGCATCGATCCCCAGGTGGGCGTGGCCGTCGATGTCACGCACGCCACCGACTGCCCGACGATCGACAAGAAAGAGGAAGGCGACGTGCGGCTCGGACACGGCCCGGTGATTCACCGCGGGCCGAACATGAACCACAAGGTGGTCGAGCGGCTGATCGCCGCCGCCAACCGGAACGAAATCCTTTACCAACTGGCCGCCTGCGGCCGTGCGACGGGCACCGACGCCAACGCGATCCAGGTGAGCCGGGCTGGCGTGGCCACCGGTTTGGTGAGCATTCCAAACCGCTACATGCACAGCCCGATCGAGATGGTCTCGCTCGACGATCTCGACCGAGCGGCCGACCTGTTGGCCCGCTTCGCCGAGAACATCGACGTGGATGCCGAGTTTACGCCTTGAGAGTGACCACGAAAGACGCGAAAAAGCACGAAAGGAAGGAACGACAAGAGTTGGTCCATCGCGACATTGCCGCGATCGTTCTTTCTTTTCGTCTCTTTCGTCCGTTTTCGTGGTTGCCTTTACGGCCCTCGATTGCCCTTACGGCTCGCGTTACGAGGGGCCGATCGGCGGTGGCACGTCGTCCAACTGGTAGCGGCGGATCTTGCGGTCGAGCGTTGACCGCTCGATGCCGAGGATCGCGGCGGTCTTGCTCTTGTTCCAGCCGGTGTGATTGAGCGTGTCGAAGATGTGGCGGCGTTCGACGTCGTCGAGCGAGACCGGCTTGTAGCGGCCGGAATCCGAGCCCGGCGTTTCGGTGTCGCCGGCCGTGGCGAGCTTCGTCAGAAGCAAATCCTCGGCCCCGATCTCCTGGCCGCGGCAGAGAACGACGGCGCGTTCGATGACGTTTTTCAGTTCGCGGACGTTGCCTGGCCAGAGGTACTTGAGCAGTTGCTCCTTGGCCTCCGGCGTGAAGCCCTTGATCTTTCGGCCCGTCTCGGCGTTGTACTTCTGCAGGAAATACTCGGCCAGGAGGGGAATGTCCTCGGTGCGCTTGCGCAACGCGGGCACGACGATCTCGATGACGCGGAGCCGGAAGTAAAGATCGCGGCGGAAATGCCCATCGGCCACGTCTTGCTCGAGGTTGCGGTTCGTCGCGGCGATCACCCGCACGTCGACTTTCACCGGTTTGCTGCCGCCGACGCGCTCGAAGGGATGTCCTTCGAGGACCCGGAGGAATTTGGCTTGCAGCCCGGGAGACATTTCGCCGATCTCGTCGAGCATCAGCGTCCCTTTGTGGGCCGCCTCGAACTTGCCGATCTTCCGTTCGGTGGCGCCGGTGAAGGCCCCGCGTTCGTGGCCGAACAACTCGCTGGCCAACAGGTCGGCCGACAGGGCCGCGCAGTTGAGGCAGACGAAGACATTGTCGTGCCGAGGGCTGTTGACGTGGACGCCGCGGGCGACCAGTTCCTTGCCTACGCCGCTCTCGCCGCGAATGAGCACCGTCGAATTGGTCGCGGCCGCGCGGGCGATCTCGTCGGTCACTTTGCGAATCACGGCGCTGCGCCCGATGATGTCGCTGCGGATGCCCAACCGCTCGCGCAACTCGACGTTCTCGGTGCGGACGCGCGTGAGATTCTCGGCCAACTCTTGGCGGCGGCGGATGTTCTCGACGGCCACGGCCACCGTGTCGGCCACGGCCAGCGTGTATTCGAGGTCGTCCGGGTCGGGCACGACCGTTTCGTCGGTCGAATAGAGATGAATGAGTCCGAAGACCTCCGTGCTACGGCGGACGGGCGCGCAGATCACGCTCGTGGCCAGAATTTCCCCTTGGCTGTCGCGGCTGCCCAGCGTGCTGTCGTCGAAGACGTTGCGGGCCAAGACTGCTTCGCCTTCTCGCATCACGGTCGACGCCAGGAAGTTCGACACCCGATGATAGCCGTGCGTCGTCGAACTGCGTGAAGCGATGATCTCGAGGTCCTCGCCACGGGGCGTGCCCTGGTGGTTCGTCGGGAAGAGCAGCACGGCGCCGGCGTCGGTCTGCGTGCCTTCGGCCAGGCCGCCCAGGGCCAGGTCGGCCATCGCGGCCAAGTCGGGCGCCTTGGCCAGCTCGAACGCCAACCGGCAGAGCATGGCCGCCGCGCGACCGATCCGCGAGACTCCGCTCGGCTCTTCCTGACCGGGCGCGAGAAACCTTGTCTTGACGCGACGATGCGTGATCGTTGTCGGCTCCGAGGCCTCGAGCACGTCCGCCTCATCCAGCGCGAGAGGCGACGCGGCAGGCGGGGCCACGGTGGGGCCGGGCGTCGCGCGATGCAGGACCGAACTGCCGCCCGAATTGGTGAAGGCGTCGGACAGCTTATGCACAAACACCAACTGAGTCCGGCCGATGCGGATGACATCGCCGGGATTCAAGACCCAATCGCCCCGGACCATCTGTTCTCCCACGATGGTGCCGTTGCGGCTGTCCAAATCGCGGAGAGTCCACTGGCCGCTCGATAGGAACACCTCGACGTGGTTCCGGCTGCATCGCTCATCCTTCAAGACGATCTGGCAGGTCGGCGCCCGGCCGATCGTGACCGACTGCCCCGGCACCAGCCGGAACACGTCGCTCCATTTCGACCCCTCGCGAATGACCAGATAGGCGGGTTGCGACACGGCTTCTCTTCTGCGTTGCGGACTGAAACAGGCCCGGATGT
>JBDKUC010000285.1:0-43250 GCA_039679885.1 Thermoguttaceae bacterium
CGTCGCCTTCGGCGAGGTCACCGTGGGCAAGAAGACGTACGCCCGCGACATCTACGTCCTGGTCGACGGCCGCGTGAAGAAGCGGAAGAAGAGTCTTGCCCGGCAGAACTATGGATCGGCCCACAAGGTCGGCTCGAAGGAACTGGAGCTGGTCTGCCAAGGCGGGCCCGAGATCTTGTTCATCGGCTCGGGCATGTCGGGCCGCGTCGAGTTGACCGATGACGCTCAGCGATATCTGGACCAGCGAGCCATTCAGTGCGAGATCGAGCCGACGGCCAAGGCCGTCGACGCCTACAACGGCTCGAAGCTGCGCAAGGCGGCCCTGATTCACGTGACCTGCTAGCGCAGTGTCTCGGACAAACGGCGAATTTAGGGCGCCATGCGTGCTAAGCGAGCGCAGCGAGACAGCAAGCATGTGGCCCGATTCCTCATGCCCACGGCAAGCGTGGGACATGGCGCCATAGCGCCACCCCGCCGCGGCACCACGCCCGGACAAGTGCATTTAGCAACATTCACCGCTGAGGACGCCGAGGACGCAGAGAAGTGAAGAAGTGAATGTCAGCGTGATGGAGCGGTGATGGGCAGATTCAGGCCATGCCGCGAACGGCGCCGGGGTCAACGAAGACGTGCCACCGTTGACAAGCTGGCCAGTCGAGCGGCCGCGGCGATGGCTGCTGCAAGTCAACAGGCTGTTTCCCACTCTCTCTGCGTCCTCCGGCCCATTCGTCAGTGCCACCTCACGGCATGCCCACGGCAAGCGTGGGACATGGCGCCCAGCTTCCTCTTGCCGACGGCAATCGCGGACATGCCAACCCCCCATACAGGCGTATCGACGCAGCATAATCGGCACAATCGGCAAGTTCGTTCAATACGGCGCGTATCAGCGGACGAAGCCATCTGATGGGCCGGTGCGCGAGCAATGCCGCCGCGCTGCATTGCAGCGATTTAGCACTATCTGTGGGGGGGGCCATGTCGCTGTCGTTTGCCGCAGTCAGAAACTACTTCGTCATTTTCGCTATCTTGCCGCTGGGCTACCTTGCCGGCTCGGCGTCGGCGCAGCAGCCGTTGCCTGAACCGACAGGCCCCGCGCCGCTCCCTCCCGCCATGGGCCAGTGGGGTGATCGAGGGCCGTCCATTCCTACTCCGCCCGACCTGGTCCAACCGCCTGAGAACCTGGAAGAGGCGTGGCGAGTTGCTCTCCGGGCGGACCAACGGCTCGAGGCCAGCCGCTGGAACATCAATGCGGCCGAGAGCTCGTTGGGCGCCGCCCAAGCGGAACGCTTTCCGGCCCTGAGGCTTGGCAGCGACTACTACCTGCTTAGCGATCAGCCGACGTTCCTGGCCACGCTGCCGACGCTGGGCACCGCGGAACTGCCGATCGCCGATCGCAACGGCGTCGGCGCCCTGGCGATGGTGAACCAGCCGCTGTATACGTTTGGGCGAATCTCCAACGGCATCGACGCCGCCGCCGAGGCGGTCAAAGCCAATCAGGCCGAATGCGGTCGGACCGCGTTGGACGTGAAGATGAACGTTGCCGAAATTTATGTCGGGACGCTCCGAACGGCGAGAATCGTCCGACTGGCCGAAAGCAAGGTTACAAGCCTCAACGCGCACAACCGCGACGTCGCTGGCTTTTACGACAAGGGAGTGGTTTCGAGGAACGATCTCCTGGCGGCACAAGTCGCGTTGGCCGACGCGCAGCAACAGGCGCTGCAGTCGCAAAACAGCCTCCGCGTCGCCTTCGCCGCTTACAACCGGGCGCTGGGGCGAAGACTCGATGAGCCGGTGAATCTTGCCGAACTTGGCGACTGCGGCGTGCCTGGCGACGTGGACGAACTGACGCGCCAGGCGATCCAAATGCGTCCGGAGATCGCCGGTCTGGCGGCCCAGATGCGGGCTTTGGACAGCCAAGCGGCCAGCGTCCGGGCGAAAAGGGCCCCGCAGGTCGGCCTGTTCGGCGGCTACCTCTATCAGCAGAATCAGTACGTCGACCCGAATGGCCTCGGCGTGGTGGGCGTCGGCGTCCAATGGACGCCCATCGATTCCGGCCGCACGTCGCACCAGGCCGACGCGCTGTCCGAGCGGGCCCAATCCGTGCTGCGGCTCCGCCGCAACGCCGAATCGATGATTGCCCTAGAAGTCCGCCAACGCTGGCTCGAGTTGCAGACGGCACGGCAGCGCGTCGAGGTCACTCGCCAGGCCACCGCCCAGGCCGACGAGAACATCCGTGTCGCCCGCGATCGGTATCAGCATCAAGTCGGCACGAACACGGAGGTGCTCGACGCCGAGACGCTCCGGATGCAGACCTACACGAACTTCTACAACAGCACCTACGAGGCGGTCCTCGCCGAGCTGCGTCTCCGCCGAGCGATCGGCAATCTCTAGCCCGCATTCTCACCAAGGCGTAGGGTGGGTCAAGCAAACCAAGGCGGTGGTGGGGCTTCCGTCGCGGCAACTCGTCCTGCAAATTGACAGAGTGCAAATCATCGTTGATTGGTTTGCGAAGCCCCACCATGTACTTGCGACGTCGACCCACCCTACGGTGAGAATTGCTGGCTAAAACGCGGCGAGGCGATCAGAGGGCCTTCGGCTCTGGCACTTCTTGCTTCTCCGGCGCCCAGCGAATCAGGTGCAGGTTTTCGACAAAGGCGACATAGACCACGGGCACGATGCCAAGCGTCACCAAGGTCGCCAGCAACAACCCGGCGATCTGCACGTAGCACATCGGCTCCCAGAGCGGCCCGCCCTCGAGCGCCAGCGGGATCAGGCCGCCGACGGTAGCCAAAACGGTGACCAACACCGGACGAAGCCGGACCAGGGCCGAATCGACGACGGCCTGCCGCAGCGGTTCGCCGCGCTCGCAGGCCTCTTCGATGTAGTCGAACAACACGATGACGTGGCTCACAATGACGCCGGCCAGCGAGGCCACGCCGAGGAACGCCATGAAGCCGAACGGAACGCCGAATGGCACCAGGCCCATCATGCCGCCGATCAGCCCAAACGGCACGCCGACAAAGACGACGAACGGTTTCGTGACGCTGTTGAATTGGAGCACCAGCGCCAGGTAGATCAGAATCATCGAAGCGGCCAGGGCCAGCGCCACGGAACCGAATCCCTTCCGTTGCTCCTCGTACTCTCCGCCGAAAGCGAACCGATAGCCAGGCGGCCATTGCCGCGACAACTTGGCCAGGCGCGTCTGCATCTGCCGCACCACACTGCTGGCCAGCACGCCCTGCCGCGTATCGCATTTCACCGTAATGCACCGCTGGCGGTCGCGGCGGCAAATCTTCGGCGACACCAGTTGAGGCGAGAACTTGACGATCTGGCTGATTGGCACCCGCGCGTTGGTCGCCGCGCTGACCACGTCGAGGCTGCTAAGCTCCTCGATCCGTGAACGCTCGTCGCTGCGGAGCCGGAACATGATGGGAATTTGGCGGTCTTCCTCGCGGAGGTACGTGGCCGCCATGCCCGACAGGCCCGTTTGCAGCAAGAGCGCGACGTCCTCGTTGGTGATTCCCGCGGAGAGGTTCGCCCGGTCGGGATCAATCGTGGCGACCAACTGGAAGACCTCCGCGTTCCAGTCGTCGTGGATGTTGTCCGTTCCCGGAATCTCGCGGAGCTGCTCCTTGGTTTCGGCGGCCAGGCGGCGAAGCTCCGAAATGTCGTCGCCAAACAGGCGGATTTGGACCGGCACGCCGATTGGCGGGCCCGTCTCCAGTTCCTCGATTGTGATCCGCGCGGCGGGAACCACCGGCGGCAGGTCCCGCTTCAGCCGCTCGACGATGCTGTGCGTGGCGTATGGGTCCAAGGTGTGAACGAGAATCTGCGCGTAGTTGTCGGCCCGCTGCTCGGGAACGATCGAGAGCCAGAATCGCGGGCCGCCCTGGCCGACGAACGTCGTGTAGGCCCGCACATTCTTGCCTTCGAGTCTCTCCAGTTGGTGGAGAACATCGAGCACTTCGTTCCGCGTCTCACGGATCGGCGTGCCCTCGGTCAGATAGACGTTCACGCTGAAGACATTGTGCAGGTCCTTCGGGAAGAACGCCGTGCCGATCAAGGGGAGAACGGCGGCGCTGCCGAGCAACAGAACGGTGCACACGCTGAGCACCAGTGCCTTGTGATCCAAGCACCAGGTCGAAAACCGCCGGTAGGTGGTCGCCACCCGGGCGCGGAACCCGCCGCCCTCGCCGACGGCCTCGAATCCCCGCTGGCCACGCAGGATGCAGTAGCCGAGCAACGGCATGAACGTCATCGATACGATTCGGCTGCTGACTAACGACGCGACCACCACAACCGGCAGCGAGTAGATGAAGTCGCCGACTCGGCCCTTCACCAGCAGCAACGGCAGGAACGCCACGCAGTTCGTCACGGTCGCGTAAAGAATGGCGCGGGCGAGCTTCTGAGGGCCGAGCCAAGCGGCCACGTCGCGCGACTGCCCGTCGGCTATTTCCCGGTTGATCGCGTCTCCGGCCACCACCGGGTCGTCGACCAGCAAACCGAGCGCGATAATCATCGCCGCAATCGACACCTGTTGCAGGTCGATGCCGAGCATCTGACAGATGCCCAACGTCATCGCGACGGTCACCGGAATCGAGATGGCCACCAGCAGCGCGCTTCGCCACTCCATGAACAGCAACGCCACGAGCACCACGATCACGACGGCTTCGATCAGGTTCCGGTCAAATTGCTCGATTTTCGCACGCACTTCGAGCGGCTCGTCGTGGGTCCGCTCGATCCGCAAATCGTCCGGAAGGATGCCGCCCAGCGACCTCAAGGCCGCGTCGACGTCGCGGGCGAACGCGTCGATGTGGGATCCCTTGACCTGCCGAATCGCCAACGTGATGGCCCTGGTGGTCTGAAGATGCGAGTGCTTCGGCAGCGGCGACTCCTGTTCGTCTTCACGCGGAATGCCGAGCGTCAGTTCGCCCGGCATCTTGCCCTCGGGCGGATCGTCGGCATCGACCTTCACCGAGCGGAAGTTCATCACCCCCGGCGGATCGTCGTATCCGCGGACGATGTCGACCAAGTCCCGCAGATAGGTCGGATATCCGCTCCGGGCGTCAATCACCACTTCGCCCAACTGCTGTTCGCTGGTGAACTCACCGCTGGGATGGACGAAGACGTTCTGCTCCGGGGTTTCCACGCGTCCGCCGGGCAGGTTGATGTTCCGGCGTTCGAGTTGGGCGGCGATCAGCGCCGGAGAAATATCAAGCGCACTGAACCGCCGGCTGCTGTAGTAGAGATAGATGGCCTCGTTCTGCCGCCCGATCTCGTCGATTTTTCCGATGGTTGGATACTGCTTGAGCCGGTCGCGGATCAAATCGGCGAATCGGCGCAGCTCGCGGTAGCTGTAATGGTCAGCTCCGCCCAACGGGTCGATCCGTGAATGGCCGAGCCGCTTCTCCAATGTGGCCAGGTCGCGGACGATAATTGCCGGCCAAATGTCGGGGTGCGACATCCCAGTGCCGATCGTGTCGCGGTCCCACCGCATGGCCTCTTGGATCAGCTCCTTTTCGCTCTTGCCCTTGACCAACTGGAAATCGAGGCATCCGGTGTCGGGGGCTTCGACGATCTGGCCATCCTCGATCAGCCCTTTCTCCGTCAGCCGCTGCATCAGGCTTTCGCCCAGCCAAAGCACGTAAGAGCGGCCGATGGTGTTTGGATAGACCAAGACCGCGGTCAGCCGGTCGCGCCGGTAGCGCTCGGGACGGCTGCGGCGAAACGCGTCGAGCACGCTGCGGATGCTCTTCGCTCGTTGGTGAATCTCGAAATTCGAGACTTTCGGGCTCGAAATGGTCAGCATCATCGTGACCGTCTCGCCGAAGTCCTTGTCGATGGTCGGTCGAACGGGTCGGCCGCGGACCGTCGGCAGGTCGGGAATCGATGCCAGACGCCCCTGTAAGTCTTGCCAGACCTGCTCGGTATCCCTCACCGTGTCAAACAACTCGACGAAGACCACCGACAGGTTCTGCCGGCTCGTCGAGTAGACCTTCTCAACCTTCTCGCACTGGCCGACCTGATTCTCAATCCGTTTGGTGACTTCCTGCTCGACCTTCTCGGCGTCGGCGCCGGGATAGATCGTCACGATCGTCGCCATGCGGATCGGGATGATCGGATCGTGGCGCTGAGGCATCGCCCAATAGGCGAATCCGCCCCAGAGCAGCGTCGCGGCCAGCGCCGTCCAAGCCACCGGCCGCTTATAGACGAAAAACTGTGACGTGGTCATTCGAGTATCCCAGCAAGCGGCTTGGGCGCATCCAGCACGCGGATCGTTTGGCCATCCACGAGCCGGAAAACGCCGGTGACGATGATCCTATCACCCACGGCCACCTGGCTGCCGCGGCCGAGCGTCAACCGAATCCGGTTCTCGTAGACGCCGGCGATCACGACTCTCCGTCGGCGGGCGATCTGCCGACCGTTCTCATTCGCAACGACAAAAACGGAGAAATCCGCATCCGTCTCGCCCCGCTGGATGGCCGTCATCGGCACCACCACCATCTCCTCTTCCTGGCTGAGCACGATCGTCACGACCATGCCCGGCCTGAGCATCCTCGGCTCGTTGATGCTCACCTCGATTCCGAAGGAACGTGTTCTCAAGTCGGCGGCGGGAAGGATTTTCGTCACCAGTCCGGTGAAATGCTCCCCGCGAAACGCGTCGGCCATGACGGTCACCGGTTGACCGATCTGGAAGCGGCCGACCTGCGTATCAGGCACGCCGAAGGCGACGCGCATCTGCGTCAGGTCCATGATTTCGAACACCGGCTGGCCGGCTGGAACCCGCTCGCCCCGCTCAACAAACTTCCGAGAAACGACCGCCTTGGGGATGGGCAGCCGGAGCGAGCAATTGGCCAGATCGTCCTCGGCCTGTTGCAGCGCCACGGAGGCCCCGCTCTCTTCGCGACGCGCAGCTTCCAACTCGGCCTCGGTCGAGTCGCGCTTGGCCAGCATGTCGTCGTAGGTTTGCTGGGCGACCGAGTTGCGTTCCCGCAACGCCTTGATTCGCTCGAAATTGGCCCGAACCGCGACGACTGCGGCCGTAGCCGCCTGCTTCTTGGCCTGCACCTGAGCAAGCCGGTCTCGCGCTCCGGCGACCCGCCGTCGGTAATCCGAGTCGTCCAGGCGAATCAGCGGACGATTGCCTTCCGAGGAAACCACCACGTCGCCTTCATGAACGTCGCGTGGCTTGCCGTCGGGCCCCTCAAGTTGAAGAAGGCCGGCGATCGTTCCGGGCACTTTGAACGAAAGCTCGATACGCTGCCGTTCGCGAACGGTCGCGCTAAAACGGGTCGTCGAGACGACGGCCTCCCGTTTCAGTGCAGCCGCCCTCACGGCGATCGGCGGTGGCTCTAGATCCGCACGGCGACAGCCTGATGACGCCGCCGCGGCGACAAGGATGATTGCCAACACCAACAACCGTTTGCACCAACGAGGGCGTGGAACGAACCGTCTACTGCTCATGCCCCTGGCCTTCCATCGATTGCTTGAGGATCCCGTGTCGAAAGACATCAGAGATCGTGAAAAACACCTCGGCCGGCGAGATATTCGACGAAGCGACTGCCGGATTCTCGATTAGTTGCATGACGGCCGGCCAAAAGATCGCCTGAAGCACTTCCAGGTTTAGCCCTTCGCGGAGCGTCTGCTCACGGCTCGCGGCCGCCACGGCCTGCCGAAAAAGCTGGTCGATCGCCTCTTGCCGGGCTGCCCGAAACTGCTGGTAGTCTTCGGGATAGAGTTCGCTGATCTCCTCCAGGCGTTTCCGGAGACTGCCGGGAAGCTCGCTGAGATCCTTGCCCAACTCGTTCAGCCGCGCGTCGAGGTTCCGCATCGAGCTGTCCGGGCCCGCTTCGGCAGCCCTCTGAAACATCGCGGCAATCCGCTGGCACACCGCTCGGATCACCCCCCGTTTGTCGCCGAAGTAGCGGTAGACCGTGACTCGCGTAACCCCCGCGCGGTAGGCGACGTCGGCCAAGCTCGTCTTCCGAACCCCCTGGTTGAGAAGGACCTCGGTGGCCGCCGCGACAATCCGGTGATACGTTCTATCCAACGCCATGATACAAGTGTATCACTATATGTAACATCCGTCAAGGCGACTTCTCCGTCGGGCGATTTCTCGTTAGAATCGGCCGCCATCATGACGAGCCGGTGGTCCGAGAATGCCGTTTTCTTTCGCGAATACGTCCGTCACTTCCGCACGACCGGGGCGATCCTGCCCAGCGGGCGGCGATTAGCCGGGGCCCTGACCCGGTTCGTCCGCGAACCGTCGGCCGAGCCGCGGAGGATTCTCGAAGTCGGCCCCGGCACAGGCGCCGTCACCCGGCACATTATTCACGGCATGGGCGAGAGGGACCACCTCGACCTGGTCGAGTTGAACCACACGTTCGTCAACCAGCTCGAGCGTCGTTTCCAGAGCGAGCCGACGTTCCAGGCGGTGGCCGGGCGCGCCCGCGTCCTCCATTGCCCCGTCGAGGAACTGCCAGGCGAAGACCGCTACGATCTAATCGTCTCGGGCCTGCCGCTGAACAATTTCTCGGTGGCCGAGGTCGAGCGGCTGCTGGCGGTGCTTTGCGGCCGGCTGACGCCCGAGGGACAGCTTTCCTTCTTCGAGTACATCGCCGTGCGCCCGGCCAGGGCGTTGGTCAGTGGCCCGTCGGATCGCGTCCGGCTCCGCGGGATCGGGCAAGCCATGAAGGCCCTGCTTGACCGCCAAGAGGTGCGCCGCGACGCCGTCTGGCTCAATGTCCCGCCCGCCTGGGTCCATCACGTCCGGGCGTAGGTAACGACACCGACGAAACGCCAGATCGGTGCGCCGCCTTGAGGCGGCGATTTCACCAGAAACACCGGCTGAAGCCGGAACTACGAACAACACGCCGGCGGCTGCTAGACGTTCGAGCCATCGGCGAAGTCTCGACATCCCGCCTATTGAACGCACTTGCAGCCCTGCCAACTGCCGCGGCGACGGAACTCGGCGTCAACGGCTTGGCGGACGGCCGTCTTGTTCAGGCACCATTGTGGTCCAGCGAGATATTCCGGCGGGGCATCGCCGCAGAGCCGCTCGATCACGAACCGGCCGGGCAGTTCCTCGAGGAAATCGACCAGATAGCCGATGTACTCGTCGAACTCCGGCAGCCGCACCTCGCCGGCCAACACCTGTTCGGCCAAAGCCGTGTTCCGAACGGCGTACAGATTGTGCGGCTTCACCGAGTGGATGTCGAGCTGGGCCAGCGTTCGGGCGGTCGTGAGCATGTCGTCGCGCGACTCGCCCGGCAGACCGAGAATCACGTGGACGCCGACGTCGAGGCCCCGCTGACGGCTCCGCTGATAGGCGTCGACGAACGCGTCATAGTGATGGCCACGCCGCAGGCGGTCGAGCGTCCGGTCATGGACCGTTTGCAGGCCATATTCGACGATCAGCCACGTCCGGCTGGCCACTTCGGCCAACACGTCAAGAATCTTATCGTCGACGCAGTCCGGTCGGGTGCCGATCGCCAGACCGACCACGTCGGGGTGCGACGCGGCCTCGAGGTAGGCGTGTCGCAATAGGTCGATGGGCCCGTAGGTGTTGGTGCCCGGCTGGAAGTAGGCGATGAAGCGGTCGGCCGCACGGCGGCGTTTCAGA
Organism: Thermoguttaceae bacterium; assembly: GCA_039679885.1. Classification (GTDB taxonomy): domain Bacteria; phylum Planctomycetota; class Planctomycetia; order Pirellulales; family Thermoguttaceae; genus JAJFUI01. Next base: position 9,617 of record JBDKUC010000285.1, read on the forward strand.
CGGCCGATGGCCGCGTCGAGCTGAGAAGTGATGGACGAGGGCAACGCCGCGCGGCGTCCTTCCGCCCTTTGGGAGAGGGCTCCTTCGTCATGTTCCCTCTCTCTTTGGGAGAGGGCTAGGGTGAGGGCCGTTTCGCCGGCAGGCCTGCCCTCACTGTCCTCACCCCCGGCCGCTCTCCCAAAGGGAGAGGGGAGATTAAGTCGCCGGCTGGGGCTGAAGCTCTCGGGATCGCAGAAAACACAGCCCAAAGTGGCCAGTGTGCCGTCGCGGTTGGGGCACGAACAGCCGGCGTCTACGCTCACTTTCCAGACCTTGGCACCGAACTTCTTCCGATAAAAGAAGTTGAGGCTGTGGTATCGCAGCCCTGCCGATGACCAGTCGGCTGGCCCGATCTGCGGATCTTGCCAAGCAATTGACGCCAAAACGATACCTGGCTACACTAAAAGTAGTAGTTTCCCAATTCATAACTATCTTAGCGCGACATAAGCGGGCATTACAAGAGGCGGTCATGTACGGCGAGCTAGTTCCGGTGGGGGGCGGCGATCCGATCCCTTTGCTGAAAAAGAGCCTGCTGATCGGGCGGCGAGAGAGCTGCGATATCGTCCTGCGGTTCTCCAATGTCTCCGCTCATCACTGTCAGCTTACGGTGACCGGTGGCTACTGGCACGTCCGCGACCTTCAGAGCCGCAATGGCGTTAAGGTCAACGGGGTCCGCGTCACGGATAAGCGGATTGACCCGGGCGATGTCCTCTCCGTGGCCAAACACAAATACGAAGTCCACTACTCGCCGGTCGATCTGGGCGCCGTCGGTCCGCCGCCGCCCGAAACGCCCAACGCCGATGTCTTCGGTAAATCGCTGCTCGAGCGCGCCGGACTCGAAAAGCGGAAGTACATGCCGTCCAAGACCGGTTCGGAGCCCGACGAGTCGGTCCGATACGATATCACCAACGACGAGCCAGGGCGGATTCGATTCAAGAACCGTCCGGTCTAGCAACGCGTAGGACGCGAGACGCATCACTTCGTGCTGCACTCCACGCATCCTACAGAAGATGGCCAAGAAGAAAAAGATCCGCGCATCCTTCCGAAAGAACCGTGGCGTCCGCGCCCGCACGACGGACTGGACGCGGCGCTATCGGCAACACGGCTTCGAGGAGGAGGCCCCCTCGCAGGGCGAACGGATCAGCGGCAAAGGGGATCTGACGCGTCACCGCACCATTTGCGGTGAGCATCGCGAGGACCCCGAAGAATCGCCCGGTCTGGGCGTTCATCTGGATGTCGACGAGACGCTCTGCCGCCGCGGTCGAGTGCTCAGTGTCTTTGGGCTCATGAGCACCGTCGAAGATGAAGCGGGCGACGTCTACAAATGCGCGACGCGGCGGCTGCTGAAGACCCTGGCGACCGATCAACGGCACGTCGTGGCGGCCGGTGACCGCGTTGTCTTTCGGCCGGTCAAGAACACGGAGCCGAAAGAGGGCTTTATTGAGCGGGTTGAACCACGCAAAGGCTGCATCTGCCGGGCAACCCGCGGGCGGCAACAGATCATCGTGGCCAACGTGGATCAACTGGCCATCGTCACCAGCGCCGCGGAGCCGCGGCTGAAACCGAACCTGATCGACCGCTTGCTGATGGCGGCGGAAAAAGGAACCGCCAAGCCGCTGATTTGCATCAATAAGATCGATCTGGTCGATCCGGCCTCTTTGCAGCCGTTGGTCGGCGTGTACGCCCAGATGGGCTATGATGTGCTGTTGACGAGCACGCGACTGGGCTTCGGCATCGAGCGGTTCCGCCGGGCATTGGCCGGCCGGGCCAGCGTCGTGGCCGGACAGAGCGGCGTCGGCAAGTCGTCGCTCTTGAACTCGATTGACCCGTCGCTCGATCTGCACGTGCAGCCGGTGAGCGACGAGAATGAGAAAGGCAAGCATACGACGACCACCGCGCGGCTGCTGCCGTTGGCCGGCGGCGGCTACGTCGTCGACACGCCCGGCATGAGACAGTTCCAACTCTGGGACGTGACGCCGGAGGAAGTGCCCGGCTTCTTCCGCGACCTGCGGCCCTACGCGAACCTTTGCCGCTTCCCAAACTGCACCCACACGCACGAGGACGATTGCGCCGTGAAGAACGCGGTGGCCGACGGTCGGCTCGACGAGCGCCGCTACGAGAGCTATTGCCATTTGCGGGCGGGAGGTTTCGAGTAAGAGGCCTTACAACGGCGAGTCCGCGGTGACACCTCGGCATTCCGGGGAACACTGCTGCCTTGGCTGCATGGCGTGGGCAACGCTAAAATAGAGTAGAGGGTACGTTGATGGCGACCGGCAGACCCATTCGAGTGTACGCTGACGCGTCTGTATACGGCGGCGTATTTGATGAGGAATTTGAGGTCGCAAGCAAGGCGTTTTTCGACGCAGTCGGCAACGGATTCTTCCGGCTCGTCGTTTCGACTGTCGTTCGGGACGAATTGAAGGAGGCTCCAGAGTGCGTTGTCGCCCTGTTCAGGGAATTGGAGCAACGAGCCGAAGTCGTTGATGTTTCGGATGAGACGGTGGAACTTCAGCGTGCTTATCTGGCGGCGGGGATTGTCGGAGCACAATGGAGAACCGATGCCCTTCATGTCGCTCTGGCCACAGAGTCCCAGTGTGCAGCCATTGTGAGTTGGAACTTCCGGCACATAGTCAACTTTAAGAAGATCCCGTTATACAACGGGGTAAATCTCGCGCATGGCTACGGCCCGATCGCCATTCACACGCCGCAGGAGGTGATTGCTGATGATCGCTAGGCAAAAGCCCTTTGATTGTGTGGAAATGAAACGCCGCGGCGCTGAACGAATCTACGAAGAGGTCAAGGACATGACTGCGGAGGAGGAGGCCGCGTACTGGCGCGAGCGAAGCCGCCAGTTTCGCGAGGAGCACGAGCGGGCATGTGGGGTGCCCCGCCCAGCGCCCGCCGACAACTCCTGTTGCAGGTAGAATCATATGTATCTTTCGCGGATCGTCTTTGGAAAGCGCGGCGAGACTCGCGGCGGAGAGCCAAGAGCGGAGGTTGCGGAACGCTACCTGGCCACCTTGCTTTATAACGGTCAGATATGTGGCGACTATTTGTTCGCGACATGCAACGCAGAAGTCGACGCCTTTGCGCATGTTGCTCGCCCGGGTGCCCTCGCAAGACAATTCCATTCCCAATGGGGACTCGCTTCGCTTCAAGAGGTTGTTAGGGCGTTTGGTCACGTTCCACAATGCCGTATTATTGAAGACGACGTTCCCAAACGGTTTCGTTCGTGGAAGAGGTCGCCGTCTCTATACTTGTTTTCGCATGCGTTCAATGATGTGAGTCCCGTGCGCTGCGGGGATTCCGGGAGTCCCGTCCCGCCTTATCTCTTGCCGATATCCGACCAATTGCGAGAAGACTTGTGTTGGTGGGCGCGTCGCTATAAGAATCTCGACAACGTCTGGCTCGATTCGGGCGATTTAGAGGTTCCGGCGTACAGACAACTGGCCGATCCAGGCAGCGAGTTATCCGAGAACGGACGAAAACTCTGCGCGGAGATTGAGGCGGCAACAGGCAAAGAGACTTACTACTATATGCAACGGTATTGGGGGCGCGAGGTCGGTGAGCAGGATCGGCGTTGCCCAACTTGTGGCCGTCGGTGGCGCGCCACCGACGGGAAATCGAAGGACGAGCCGTTCTGGAGATTTGCCTTTCGTTGCCGCCCCTGTCGCCTTGTCTCGCATTGCGCCGACTCCTACGACGACAAGCGACACGCCATCATTGGAGAATACCGCCGGCGGCGAAGACCGACGGAAAACCTTACGCACTAGGAGGAACTTCATCCCCGTGTACGATCTGAGTCGAACTGAGAGTGTTGTCAGCGAGGCGGCCGTGTTGGTCGGCGTGTTGTTGCCGGGCCAAAAGCCTTTGGGGCCGCCGCTGGAGGAACTGGAAGGGCTGGCCGAAACGGCCGGCGTCCGGGTCGTCGGCCGGCTCACGCAGCGCCGCGAAACGCCGGACGCCACCTGCTATCTGGGCCAAGGCAAGGTCGAGGAGCTGACGCAGTTGGCTGCCGCCAAGGATGCCGACGTCGTGATCTTCGACAACGACCTGAGCCCCGGCCAGACTCGCAACTTGGAAAAAGCGGTCGGCATGAAAGTGCTCGACCGGACGGAGTTGATCCTCGACATCTTCGCGAGCCGGGCGCAGACGGCCCAGGCCCGACTGGCCGTCGAGCTGGCCCAGTACGAGTACGCCATGCCGCGATTGAAGCGGTTGTGGACGCACTTGTCGCGGCAGAAGAAGGGTGTCGGGCTTCGCGGCCCCGGCGAAACGCAGTTGGAAGAGGACCGCCGGCTGGTCGAGAACCGCATCAAGGACCTGCGGAAGCAACTCGACGCCATCGAGCGCCGCAAGCAGCGCGAAGTGGCCGGTCGGCAAGGCTCGATGACGGTTTCGCTCGTCGGCTACACGAACGCCGGCAAGAGCACGCTGATGAACGCGTTGACCGGCTCCGACGTGTTTGTGCAGGACGCCCTATTCGCCACGCTCGACACCCGCACGCGTCGTTGGCAACTGCCCGGCTGGGGGCCTGTGCTGCTGAGCGACACGGTCGGGTTCATCCGCAATCTGCCGCACCATCTGATCGAGAGCTTCAAGGCGACGCTGGAGGAGGCCCGGCAGGCGGACCTGCTGCTTCACGTGGCCGACGCCTCCAACCCGGCGGTCTACGATCAGATTGCGGCGGCCTTCGACGTGCTCGAAGCGATCGGCATCGAGCGGAAGGACCTCCTGCTGGTGGTGAACAAAGTGGACGCCATGCCCGACCGGATTCGCTTGGACGGTCTGCTCGGGCGATACCCGGACGCCATCCCGATCAGCGCTCGAACCGGCTTTGGCATGGCGAACCTTGCTGCGGCGGTGAGCAGCGCGTTGAGCCGAAGCTTCCTCGACGTGGACATCGAGCTGGGCGTCGAGAACGGCCGGCTACTGGCCTATTTGGCCGCCTACGGCGAGGTCCTCTCGAAGCAGTACCGCGACAGCCGAGTCGTGGTCCACTGCCGTATTCCGCGGCACCACCTCGGGCGGATCAGCGAAGATTCGGTCGTCGTCCGCGCCCACGGCGATCATCAAGCAACCGCTTCCGAAGCAGTTTCGACGTAAGGCTTTGTAGGTTATGCTTCAGCCTCCGGGTTATGCTTCAGCACAACACTGTCAGCATAACATTTGCGGTGCTCCACGTTATGCTAAAGCATAACCTACGAGCTACGGCCTACGGACCGCCCCATCACCGATGGATTTAACATGAAACGCGAACTGAAGGATCGACGAGCAATTGTTACGGGGGCATCGAGCGGCATTGGCCGGGCGCTGGCGGTCGAACTGGCGCGACAAGGCGCGTCGATCGTGGCCACCGCCCGGCGCGAAGACCGGCTCGCCGAGCTTGCCCAAGAGATCGGCCGCATTGGCACGCCCATTGAAACCGTCTCGGGTGACATCACCGACCCGGCCGTTCGTCAGCGGGCGATCGACGTCGCGCAGGCGAGACTTGGCGGGCTTGACATCTTGGTCAACAACGCCGGCGTCGGCGCGATGAGCTCCTTCGAGCAGGGCGACCCCGAGACGCTCCGCCGCGTGATGGAGACGAACTTCTTCGCTCTGGTCGAAATGACTCGTCTCGCTCTGCCGCTCTTGAAGCAGGGCGTCCGCCCGATCCTGGTCAACCTCAGCTCGATCCTCGGCCACCGCGGCGTGCCGTACAACAGCACGTACTGTGCGAGCAAGTTTGCCGTTCACGGTTTCAGCGAATCGATCCGCACCGAGTTCTCGCGGCTTGGGATCGACGTCCTCGTCGTCAGCCCTGGCACGACGGAGACCGAGTTTTTCGACCGCGTGATCGAGCACAAGGCGAAACCACACTGGCCCGAGCATAAGGCGGTCACGCCGGCGGTGGTCGCAAGGGAAATCGCCCGGGCCATGCGTCGCGGCCAGCACGAAGTCATCCCGTATCGCTGGGGCCGCGTCCTCTGCTGGCTCAACCGGCTCTCGCCGCGGTTGGTGGATCGGCTCATGGAGCGATACGTATAAAGCCGCGACCGCCGGTCGCGTTAATTGCTCGACTGGCGGCGAGGGATTGCGAACATGATTGCTAGAAAGAAGATTGGTTTCCTTGGCACAATTAGGATCGCGACGGCGATTGGCCTCGTGGTCATCGTGGGTTGCTTCATTATTGGTGAAATTGGCATCAGCATTCCAAAGGCAGACTACACAACAACGCCGTTAACGCTCAGCGAATTCGAGAGCCGCTTTCCCCATGACATCCAGTTGCCAAAGACCGCAACGAACCTGTTCTATGCAAGTTCTCAGTGTGGTTTCACGGGTTTTGTGCGGCTCTACCGGTTTGATGCCCCCGTTGCCGATTGCCTGGCCTACGGCAGGCAGTTGCTTCTGAAAAATGACCCGACGAAGAAGCCGGAAATGCCCCGCATGAAGTCTCACCCCGACGGCGTTTCGCGCGACTTTCTTGGCGGAATGGGCTTGTCGAAAGTCAACTGGTTCGACGTAGAGGCGATGCAGTCTGGATTTGAAGGGCGGCGGGAACCATCTACACAGACAGCGCAACCTGGAATGTCCTTTTGGATCGACGCCGATCGCGGGCGATTCTACTTCTATTCATCGGACTAGCGGCTTCCTCGTGATCGACATCGGTATTCAAGTGTTGTTTGACGACGGTCCGTGCCTGGTGGTCTGCAAGCCGCCAGGGGTGGCGACGCAGGCGCCGCCAGGCATCGATAGCCTGGAGGTGCGCATCAAGGCGTTCTTAGCGGCGAGAGCCGAGCAGCAGCCGGGTGATGTCTATCTCGGCGTTCCGCACCGGCTCGATCGGCCGGCTTCCGGGGCAATGGTCTTCGCCACGCGGCGGCGGGCGGCGCAGAAGCTCGCCCGACAGTTCGAGCTTCGCACGGTCAAGAAGATCTACTGGGCGTGCGTCGAGGGGCAACCCGACCCGCCCGAGGGCACGTGGCGCGACTATCTCCGCAAAATCTATGGGCGGCCGCAGGCCGAGGTCGTTCGGCCGGAGGACCCCGACGGTCGGCCCGCCGTGCTCCACTATCGGACGTTGTCCACGACGCCCTGGGGCTCCTGGCTCGAAATCGAACTCGAGACCGGCCGCACCCATCAGATCCGCATCCAGGCCGCCTCACGCGGCTGGCCTGTCCTCGGCGATTTCCAGTATGGCGCGAAGACGCCGTTCGGGCCGCAGTATGAAGACGAGCGGCTCCGAGCGATCGCGCTCCACGCCCGGGTGCTCGAGTTCCAGCATCCGACGACGAAGCAGCGGATTTCGATCACAGCCCCGACGCCGTCGTTCTGGCCGGCATCGAGCGTCTAGCCAATCCACCGAATGGCTACTTGATCTCGAGGACCACCACCGTGACCGGCTCCGCCTTCGGCTTGGCGGGAAGTGCGATCTCGACGCCATTCTTGCCAGGAGTCATCGCCAGCGGTTCATTCTTCGGATCGGCCAGCAGATGGGCGGTCGTCGCTTGTCCCGGCGGAGGCGGAACGATGAGCTTCCCGTCCTTCGGCCAGTTAAAGACGTGCAGGAAGAGCTTGCCCGGTTTGCGAGTGACGCGGCCCCAGGCCGGAGCCTTGGCGAAGGGGCTGGCGGTCGCGCCGTAGATCGCTTCGCCGTTGACGCTCGTCCATTGACCAATCTCGCGCATGCGCTCGACGCTCGGCTCGGGGATCAGACCTTCCGCGGTCGGGCCGACGTTCAGTAGGTAGTTGCCGCCCTTGCTGACGACGTCGACCAACATCCGGATCATCTCGGCGGACGATTTCCAGTGGTGGTCGTTCTTGTTGAAACCCCAGTGGTCGTTCATCGTCATGCACGATTCCCAGTCGACGCCGGGCAGGCCGTTTGCCGGGATCTCTTGCTCGGGCGTGCCATAGTCGCCAACGACGTCGTCCCCTTTGCTGAGGCCGCCCATGCCCTGGCGGTTCTTGCCGACGCGGTTGTTGATGATGATGTCGGGCTGGAGGCTGCGAACGTAGGCGTACAGGTCCTTGCCGCGATCCTGCGTCCACGTGTCTTCCCATTCGCCGTCGAACCAGAGGATGCCGAGCGGGCCGTAGTTGTCGATCACCTCCTTGAGCTGGCCTTTCAGGAACGTCACGTACCGGTCGAAGTCCGGCTCGCCCTTGGCCACGTCGTTCCACTTGCGTCGCGGCTTGTAGTCCGGGTGATGCCAGTCCATGATCGAGTGGTACATGCAGAACTTGATGCCTGCGAGGCGGCACTCGGCGGCCAGGTCCTTCATCGGGTCGCGGTGGTAGGGAGTGGACATGATGCCCCAATTGGTGAGCTTCGTGTCGAACATGGCGAAGCCGTCGTGGTGCTTGCTCGTGACGACCAGATACTTCACGCCTGCCGACTTGGCGACGGCCACCCACTGCTTGGCGTCGAACTTGACCGGATTGAAGCTGTCGCGGTACTTCTCATACTGAGAGACGGGCATCTTCGTCTCTTCCAAGAACCATTCGCCGAAGTTCTTGTTCTTCTTCCACTCGCCGGCAGGCACGGAGTAGACGCCCCAGTGGATGAACATGCCGAACTTGGCCTCGCGGAACCAGGCCATCCGGGCGTCGCGCTGGGCCTTCGTTTCTTTCGGCATCGGCAACAGAACCGGATCGGCAGCGAAGCCGACGGCCGTGCATCCCAGGATCAACGCCAGAAGAGACTGTCTCAAGAGCGAGCTAAACCGCATCGGAGGGCCTCGCGGGGTTGGAGTGTGGTCGAACAACGCGTCGATTCTACCCTGACACAGAGGCTTTCGACAACCCGCCGAGGCTCGATGCAGGGCCAATGGGTCGAGCGAAGCGAGCCCCACCGTTTTCCGAGGTTCTTGGTGGGGCTCGCTTCGCTCGACCCATACTGCCGTCGAAAACTGATCGGCCCTGGGCCTCGATGGTTCATTGCCGGCGCCTTCGCTTCACGCGGAGCGTGAAGAGTACAACAGCGACGTTGCAGTTCGCCTGGTCGATAGAGTCCGGGCCTTGAATTGGCGACTGTTTCCCGCTAAATTCCTGGAATCAGCATGGTTGGCGTGGCGCCAGCCCGCAATTCTCACCGTAGGGTGGGTCGACGTCGCAAGTACATGGTGGGGCTTCGCAAACCAATCAACGGTGATTTGCACTCTGTCGGTTTGCAGAACGAGTTGCCGCGACGGAAGCCCCACCATCGCTCTGGTTTGCTTGACCCACCCTACGCCTCGGTGAGAAATGCGGATTAGATCGCCACGACGAATCCGTTCTGAGCCACGATGACGTCCGCTCGGAAGCTCGAACCCCAAAGCCATCGGCCTCGCCATGAATCAGCCCGTTGCCGGCGTTACGCCCGCGGATCTTGCGGAAGTCACCTGCAAAGTCGTTTGGCCAACGATCGGCGCAACCCGCGCCGGCCGGCTCGTCGGAAGGCTCGCCGCCGTGCGGATTGGCATCGGCGAATTCTTTACCCTGGGCAAGCTTCTGGCCGTGGCCATGATTCCGTTGGCCCTGGTCGTCTTCTGTTGGCAACTGATGCCGTACGTCTGCCGCCGTTATGCCCTGACGAACCGGCGGGTCATCATCCGCAAGGGTCTGCTGCCGATGGACGAGCGGTGGATCGAACACGATGAGTTCGACTCGATCGACGTCGAGGTGCTGCCGGGCCAGGCATGGCTGTACGCGGGCGATCTGGTCTTCCGGCACGGCGGCAACGAGGTGCTGCGGCTGGCCGGCGTCTCTCGGCCCGAAGTGTTCCGGCACGTCTGTATGACCGTCCGCAACGCGATGGTCAACATCCGCCCGACCGCCCCGGCGGAAGCGGCGGCGTAAAGGTCTTGGGTTCTTTTCGGGCCGAACCGTTTTGCCACGACTCGCGGCCGCTTCGCAGCCCGGTGGTTCGACGGTAGAATGGAGACGGTTCGGAGCGGACCGGATGGCCGCTGGCCGGAGTTGCGGGCTGACACATCGGCCCGATTGCAGCCGCCGGCTGGAGGAAAGTCCGGGCTCCGCAGGACATGGCGGTGGGTAACGCCCACCGGCCGCAAGGCCCGGGATAGCGCAACAGAAAGCAAACCGCCTCGCGGCTCTTCTCACGAAGCGCCGTGCGGTAAGGGTGAAACGGTGAGGTAAGAGCTCACCAGCAGGCTGGGTGACCAGCCTGGCTAGGCAAGCCCCGCCAGGAGCAAGATCAAGCAGGAAGCAGCGGCGCGGCCGACGAAGCAATTCGCTCGGCCCGCTCGCGGACTGGTCCGGTCCGCCATGACTTCCGGGTCGATCGCTTGAGGGGCCGGGCAACCGGCCTCCTAGAGAAATGGCCATCGCCCCGGCGGTTCGCCGTCGGGAGGCACAGAACCCGGCTTACAGGTCCGCCCCGAACCATTATTTTCACCCGCTCCGGCTGCCGAGAGAACCGAACGTCCGTCGCGTGCTCCCCAATGCCGCCGGACGCGTCGGAACTCCAAGTTTCGCCTATCTTTTCGCTTGCAGGCCGCCCCCATTAGCCCTCCTACATCCCGGCATTCGGCGCGGTATAATTGCGTGCTATGCCACACCGCACCGAAGCCCACGACATCGACTTCATCCTCCACGGCTGGCCGTTCAAACCAGGCATGATTGCTGCGCGATTGATCCGCGCCAGCGATGGCCGCGAGGTCATTCAGATGCGGGTCGAGATGGGCGTGCTGCAAATGGAAGTCGCCGGACGGCCCGACGGCGAGCACCCCGGCGGCACCGACAACTGTCTCCAGTGGCTGGGCGACCTGGCCCGGGTCCAGGGCGAGTCGTTCGTCCTCGACCCGGCGCAGTGCATGGAGATCGACCGCGAGTTCCTGCAATTCTACCACCGGCGGATTTGCTGCCTGGCGCTGCGGCAGTTCGCCCGGGCGATGGCCGACGCCGACTACCTGCTGGCGCTGACCGATTTTCTGGCCGCCCATTCGCCCGATCCGCAGTGGACGCTCTCGCACGAGCAGTACCGCCCATTGGTGCTTTTCCATCGCGTCCAAGCGGCGGCGATGGTGGCGCTCGAGGCCGACGGCGCCGAGTCGGCCATCGAGTCGATCAACCAGGGTCTCGAACAATTGCGTGACGTCTTCGTCCGCTTCGGGGCCGAGGAGCAGTTCGACCAGGACGAGCTGGTCAGCCAACTGGCTGCAATGAAGGAATCGCTCCGCCAAGAGTATAAGGTGGGCAAGACGTTGGCCGAGCAACTTGCCGATGCCGTGGCCGCTGAAGAATACGAGCGAGCCGCGCGGTTGCGCGACGAGATCGCCCGCCGCCGCCACCTGCAGCCGCCGCTGTAGACGCCGTAATGTAACCAGCACACCCCGTGTGCCGTTTGCTTTTCAGTTGGTCAGCGCAACGCCGGTTCTCCCAACGTCAGCGTCCGCCGCTCGCCCTCCCGCTCGCGATACACGCTCCAGCAACGGCAATCGAACGTGCGGCGGCGGGTTTCAAGTTAAGAACTGGGCCACATCGCCAGCGACTCAATGAATTGACATGCTCCCTAAAGCGGTACAATAATATCCCAGGAGTAAATGCTTATGCCACGCGTCAGCCAGTTCTTCGGCGTGGTCATCTCGATGTATCACAATGACCATCTGCCGAGTCAGGAATACGGCGAGTTCGAGGCGGTCTACACAATCGACACTCTCGACATTCTTCGGGGCCGCCTACCACGGCGTGCTCACAACATGGTGGTAGAATGGGCGTTGATGCATCGCGATGAGTTGCGGCGGAACTGGGATCATGCGAGGGAACAGTCGCCGCTGGAAGAAATCGAGCCATTGGATTGAAGGAATGAGAACATGAATACTCTAGGTCCTCGCGTCCGGGTTTGTGCCGTCAAACCGCTCCCGGGCTTCACGGCACTCGTCAGCTTCGACAACGGCACGCAAAGGGAGATCGACCTCGAACCGTACCTCCACGGTCCCGTGTTCGAGTCGATTCGCAACGACCCGACCGTGTTCCGTTCCATGAAGATCGCAGGCGGGACTATTGCCTGGCCCAGCGGCGCCGACATCGACCCGGATGTTCTCTACTATGGGCTCAAGCCAGCGTGGATGGAGGAAGCGGAAGCGGCCCACACGTGAACCGCGCGCGTCGCGGGCGTCAATGTGTTCCGCACACGCCGTGTGCGGCAGGTCGTGGCCTGAGTTAGCATCGCCCTCTCAGATTTCGCCATGAGCGCCTCCGAACAACCGCCGAAGCCGCCCACGCCGAAACGCCGCTGGTATCAGTACAGCCTGCGGTCGCTGATGATCTTCGGCACGCTCTGCGCCTTCGCCTGTAGCTGGTTCGCCGTCAAACGCCAGCAGGCCGAAACGCAGCGGCAGGCCGTCGAGGCCCTTGCGTTTAGCGATGACCGCTTGTGCTTGGTCAAGTACGACTACGAGGTTGATGACAAGGGCCATTGGATCAGGTGCGAGTCGCCGCCCGCTCCGGATTGGCTGCTGAAACTTCTAGGCCGCGACTTCTTCGCGACGGTCGTCGAGGTGAGCAACTCGGAGATGTCTGCCGAGGGGAATGGATTTCGGGGCAATAACATCCGCGAGCAGATTGGGAAACTGACCCGATTGCGAAAACTGCGACTCTATAGGAGCAACGCCACCGATGCCGATCTGCTGCACCTCCATGATCTTGCACAGTTGCGGGAACTCAGTCTTTTCAACGCGCAAATCACCGACGCCGGACTGCGGCAATTGACGGCGTTTCCCCAGTTGCAGGTACTGGCCGTGGGCAGCCGCGAAAACGACATCACGGACCGGGGATTAGAGACGCTCAAACGGCTGACGCATCTGCGAGAGTTGCGATTGACCTGTCGCAGGGTGAGCGATGCCGGCATGCGCCGCATCGGGAGGCTCGGCCATCTGGAGACCCTCGAAATATGCACGGACGGCATCATCGACGCAGGCTTGGAATCGCTTCGACCGCTCCGGAACCTGAAATCCCTCCGCGCTGGCATCGTGACCGACACGGGGCTGAGAACAATATCAGAGCTTGCCGGCCTGGAGGAGCTTGCTCTTGACGTCACTAAGGTCAGTGATTCCGGCTTGGAACGTCTGAGCGCGCTCCCTCGCCTCAGGAATCTGGATTTCTGGGGCCGGAGTGCCATCCGCGTTGGGTCGTTGCGATCTCTGCCACGCCTTGAAGAGCTTTCTATCTCCTCCGCCACGGACGCCAATTTGGACGGCCTGGCGGAACTGCGCGGACTCCGCCATCTCGTCATCAAAGGCGATTTTACAGATGCGGGGATGCGGAATCTCGAAAGCTTGAAGAGGCTTCACACCGTGATGCTTGGCTCTCCTGCAGTTACCGGCGCGGCGATGAAACACCTCAAACCGCTGACCGAGCTCGAACGGATTACGTTGCGTTGCCGTTCTCTTACCCTGAACGATTGGGCAGAACTCCACGCCACCTTTCCGAAGTGCAAAATCTGGGCCTACTGAACGCTCGCTGATCGCCGCAAAGAGACAACTTACGATGACCAACCAGCCACACAACGACACCGACTCGCCGCGTTCCGAATACCAATTCGGCCTTCAGGCGATGCTGCTGATGTTCGTCGTGGCGGCCTTGTTGGCTGGCTATCTGCGGGCGTTCGGGCCGGAGGCGGTGGGACGCTTCGGACTGGTCCTCGCACTGGCCCTGCCGCTGGGCGGGCTGATCGGATGGTGGGCCGGACGCTTCTCGGCCGCCGTGTTCTGGGCCGGAATCGGCTCGGTGCTCGGCTCGCTGGCCGTCTGCGGCGCGGCCACGTCGCACTGGAGCCAACTCTATGTCTGGCCGCTCATGGGCGGCATCGTCGGCGCAACGGCGGCTGCCTGCGGCGACGGAAGGCCCGTGCGGCGGATGGCCTGGTGCGCACTGGTCGGATTCGCGATTGTCGCCATTTGTGGGCTCTCCTTTTCTGGCTTCGGCCGCGATCGGATCGCCGAATTGATTTGCGCGGCCGGCGGCGGCGCCCTCCTGGGCCTGGGCGTGGACCTCGTCACGCGGTTCGAGCGGTTCACCTCGATCCCACGCCATTTCCTTGCCCTCGTGCTCGTCGTTCTCGCCATTGCCGGCCATTGGGTTGCGGTCAGAGTCATTCCGGGGATATGATAGAGCCAATGTGGGAGGTGGCTCCTGCCCCCGACCGAGACCATGAGGACGGCGGCGGTTGTCGCCAAGTCCGTTCCATCGTGTGATTCCACATCGAAAACGACCTCCTTCCTGGCCATGCGACGACGTTGGAACCAACTCTCATCGTCCGACGACGACCACTGGACCGTGGGCACATGGGGTCTCTTCCTCGTGCTGTTCGCCTTTTTCGGCGGTCTGCTCTGGTGCATCACCGGTTGGGGGCCCGGCTGGCTCAGCGCCAGCGGCTCGTTCTTTAGCGCGGCGTTCCAGAGCATGGGCCGCGGGCGTTTGCATGGCGATTCGAGTTTCTTTTGCCTCTGCCTCGGGGTCATTGTTTTCGCCACGCCCATCTCAATCACCCTGATCCCGACGCTGAGTGTACTCCTCTGGATCATGGGCCGGGCCAAGCGATTGCAAGCTGGCCGCAACGCGAACGAACAAGATCGCGAAGACGAAATCGAGTAGGATGGGCTTGCTACGTTTGGTGACGGATTAGGAAGCCCGTCCTACTCTGCTTGCTACAATGTCGTATCTGCGAAGCCATGCCGACTGAGATCAAGGACCTGACCGCCGACGAGTTGCACGATTGTCTGGCCGCGATCGGCCTGACGCGGCATCAAGCGCGGCGGATCCATGCGGCCGTCGTGCGGCGTGGAACGCTGCCGACGAACAACGAAGGCATTCCCGCCAGGCTGCTCGACGAGGTCCGCCGGCTGGCTACGATCAGCAGCCTGACGCTCCTGAAGAAGACCGTGTCCGAGCACGATGGGTTCGCGAAGTATCTGTTCCGCGGAACTGGGCGCGAACCGTTCGAGACGGTCCGCATCCCGCTGCTGCACCGGGCCGACGACCCGAAGTATGTCGTGTGCGTCAGCTCGCAAGTCGGCTGTGCGATGGGCTGCCAGTTCTGCGCCACCGCCCGGCTCGGCTTCCGCCGCAATCTGGCCGCCTGGGAAATCGTCGATCAGGTGATTCGGGTCCAGGCCGATTCGCCGCATCCGGTCCGCGGCGTCGTCTTCATGGGCATGGGCGAGCCGATGCTCAACTACGACGCCGTCATCCAGGCCGCGAGAATCCTCTCGCAGCCCTGCGGCATGGCCATCAGCGGCAAAGCCATCACCATTTCGACCGTCGGCATCGTGCCGGCCATCCGCCGCTTCACCGCCGAGCAGCACCCCTACCGGCTCGTCGTCTCGCTCAATTCGGCCGATCCGCTCCAGCGCCGGCAACTGATGCCGGTCGAAGAACGCTTTCCAACCGCCCAGCTACTCGACGCCTTGCGGGCGTACCACGCCGCGACCGGCCGACGGGTCACTTTGGCGTGGACCATGATGGCTGGCGTCAACACTCGCGAGGAAGACGCCCGGCTACTGGCCGACTTGACCGAAGGGCTGCCAATCAAACTCGATCTGATCGACGTCAACGATCCGACCGGGCGATTCCGGCCGCCGTCGGACGACGAGCGCGACGCCTTTCGCGACGCGTTGAGGGCAAGGCTTTCGGCGCCCGTCGCCCGGCGCTACAGCGGCGGCCGCGATATCCACGCCGCTTGCGGCATGCTGGCCGGAGCGACCGGCCCGGCCGACGCTCGCGTACCGTAGCGAGATCGGGCGCCATGTTCCACGCTTGTCGTGGGCATGATGATTCAATGGCGAACATGCTTGCTGTCTCGCTGCGCTCGCTTAGCAAGCATGGCACCCAAAAATCACGTTTCTTGTGAGACACTACGCTAGTCTTTCACGCCGAGCTTCATCTCATCCGAGTTGGCCTTGAGCTCCGGCGCGTACATGGCCGAAGCGCGGGTGGGCAACGCGGAAAAACGACCGGGCGTTTCGGCCCTCATACGATAGCTGACGCTGTGCTTACCGCGGGCGAGCCGGCGGGCGAAGAAGACGACGCGGTTGTCGCGGAACTCGACGTACGCGCCCAGCTCGTTGCCCGTGTAGCCGCTCCGCAGATCGACCGGCTCGAACCCGGCCGGCTTCATGTCCTCGAACATCAAGTGCTCGTAGTCGTTTTTGCTGTCGAGTTCCAGTTCGATCTCGACCAGGTCGCCGCTCTTGAGCTGCGCATCGTTGGCGAGCTCCTGCCGCTCGTATTTTTCGACCCGTTGGTCGACGGCCTGCCCGCGCGAGCCGGCGGCTTTCATGGACTTGGCTGTCTCGACGAGCTTGTAATACTTGCGGTTGACCTTGATCTCCAGGCCCGTGCGGCGGATGAAGTCTTCGAGCGTGAAGGTGCTGAGGTAGCCGTTGAAATACAACGAGCCGGCGCCCCGCTTGCGAAGCTCGACCGTGTGCCGCCCGGCCGAGAGGGCCTCGCCTTCGACCACCAGCCGGTTGTCGAACGTGAAGAGGTTTTGCGGCGTGATCTCGACCGTCTTCCGCCGCCGGCCGTCCAGGTAGACGTCGACGACGATCTGCGGCCGGTCCTCTCCGCTGCGGCGGATGAAATCGGCCATCGCCTCGATGCACAGCGCCGTGTCGCGGGTCGAGTTCCAATAGGTGGCGTGCTTGCGGTTGTTCAAGAGATACTTGACGATCCGCGGGGCCAGCTCGCCCTTCGGATCGGTCCGGGCCAAGAGCTTCAGATAGTAGGCGTGGGCCTCGTACTCGCTGCCGTACCAGCACCACCACGAGCCCTCAGGCAGGCGGAGCCAGGCGGTCTGGTTCTCGTCGTCCCGCTCGACATACTGGCCGATGTTGCGGAGGACCATGGCCAGCTTGTCGCTGAGGCCGCTGCTCTCACCCCCTGCCCCTCTCCCGGAAGGAGAGGGGAGTTGCTTTTCGAGGGCCAGACCATACATCGCCAAACCGTAGACGGCCAGATGCGTGCGGTCGCGATCGAGGAACTCAAGCATGGCGGGGCTCTTCACGCCGGCATCGACCAGGACCATGTAGACGAAGGCGTCGAGGTTGTCGGCCAGGTCCTTGTGAGGCAGCTTCTCTTTGTGGGGCAGGTTGTCAACCTGCCTGGTGTTCACGTTCGATGGCAGGTTGCCAACCTGCCCCACGGCCGCGTTCTTCAGGAGTTGCACTTGCTCGGCCTGATAGCGCGTGAGCCACTCGACGCCGCGCTCCATGACGCCGGGCGCCAGGGCCACGTCGTTCTGCCGGGCGATTTGGAGTCCGTGAACCACCAGCGCCGTGGTGTGCGGGTCGCTGTGTTCGCCCCAACCGGAGAACCAGCCCCAGCCGCCGTCGGCGCACTGCATCTCGGTCAACCGCTCGACGCCCTGCTTGACCATGCGGCGGAATTCGGACTGATCGAAGACGGGATTTTTGAAGGGGAGAGAGGAGAGGGGAGAGGGGAGAGGATGACCACCGCCGACTGCCGACTGCCGACTGCCCACTGTCCACTGCCCACCACTGTCCAGATTCGTCCGCTTCTGTTGAATCTCCTTCAGATCGAGCTTCATGTCCAAAAGGACCTTCTGCGTGATGACCGTGGGCAGGAAACGGTTCAGCGTCTGCTCGGTGCAGCCGTACGGATAATTGACCATGTACGGCAGGGCATCGACCATCGACCCGGCCAGCGTCGGCGACCAGCGGACCTCGAGCCGCGACTGCCCGGGCCGCCGCTTCTCGGGCACCGTGACGGTGAACCGGCCCACGGTGTCCTTCGGGCGGATCGATCCGCTGAAGGAATCCATCTTCGCCATGCCGTGGATATAGCACGGGAACCGCTGCTCCATCGCATCCGACTCCTCGTCGGTCAGGGCCTTCACGCGGATCACCGCTTGACCCTCGTCGAGGACTTTGACACGCCAATCGACCCGGGCTTCGCCATTGGGGAGAACTTCCGTCGACTTCGCATCTGGCGCAGCTCCGGTCCATGCATCCGTTGCCTTCCTCACGCCGGGACTGACGTCCATCCATACTGATTGCAGCGCCCCGACGCACTTGTTGTCCAGCTCCAACGCCACGCGTACGGTCTTCTCTTCCTTGAGATAGTTATGCACGATCGCCGAGATGACGACCTCGTCGTTTTGCACGAAGAACCGCGGGGCTTCAAGGCGGACGATGAGGTCCTTGCGAGTGACGACGTCGCAAAAGCCCTCGCAGACGCGGGTGCCGTGACCCAAGCCCCAGACCTTGATGCGCCACGTGGTCAGGTTCTCGGGCATGTCGAGCGAGACTTCGGCCGTGCCATCGGCGGCGGTCTGGAGCGCGCCGACCCAAAGGGCCGTGTCGGCGAACTTTGTGCGAACGGTCGGCTCGACCACAAAGCCGCGACCATCGGTCGCGCCGGGCTCAAAGCCCGGCTCGGCCGACTTCGCCTTGTCCTCGCCAACAATCCTCCCACGGCTGGCCGTTGCGTAACCCATCGTGTGGATTGGCTTGCACGCCGTCATACAAGCCGCTCCGAGTCCGCCCATGCCGGCGCTCTCACCATCAACTCCATCGCCAAACGCCCCAATGTCGCCCATCCCGATCGTCTTGGGCGGGACGAGATTGCCGCAGTCGCGGTCGAGGCTCGACTCGGTTTGCGGCGAGTGCCGGCGGCGCCACTTCCAGAAGAACTCCTTGATGTCGGCCACGTTGCTGCCGCCCGAGATGTATTCGAGCGACTTGTCGTAGATCGCCACGACAGTCGAGCCGACGAACGGCCGGCCGTTGAAATCGGTCAGCTTGAGCGTCACCCGGGCCTTCTCGCCAGGGCGGAAGTCTTTGGAAGGGGGATTTTGGGATTTAGAGATTTGGGGATTTTGGGGCTCCGACTTCTGTCCACCGCCCACTGCCGACTGTCCACTGCCGACTGCTTTCCTCGGCACAATTTCGACGTTCAACACCCGCTTCTCCGGCGGGACGACGATCTCGCGAGTCTCGGTGTAGACCCGTCCGTCCGCGACGGTGACGGCCTCGACGAAGAAGTTCGGCATGTCGCGCTCGACGACGCCGATCTCCTCGATCGTGCTCTTGCCGTCGAGGTGAACGAGCTTCGGCGGCAGATAGACGCCATTGGTCGGGCGGAGGAAGAGAAGGATCGTACTGCCCACGCGGTCGGTGTTGATCTGGAGCTTCACCACGTCGCCCGGCCTATACTCCGGCTTGTCCGGGATCAGTTCCAGGTGGTTGAAGCGGAACTGCGAGCCGTCGAAGCCGGGGCCGACGATCGTGAACAGGTAGCCGGCCTCGGCGGAAGGGGAGAGAGGAGAGGGAAGAGGGGAGAGGGCAGTCGAGGAGCGAGAGGTGGCGGCGGAGTCTTTTCCCTCTACGCTCTCCCCTCTCGCCTTCAACTTGTACGACAACCGATACTGGCCGGCCTGCGATGCCGTGAGCCGCTGGCTGGCCTCGCCCTCGGCGTTCGTGTCGAGCGGCCACGTTTGGACGGGCGTCTCGATCGGCTTGCCGTCCTTGTAGCTGATTTTCAGGAGCCGCAACTCGCCGCGGCCCTGGACCGGCTTGCCGTCGAGCGTGCGGGCGGCGAAGTGGGCGGCGACCGTGTCGCCCACGCGGAGGTAGCCGCGATCGAGCCAGGCGTAGACCGCGAACGGCCGTCGGGCGACGAGCACCGTGCCTGTGCCGACGATCGTGCGGCGCGACTGATCGACCACTTCGGCCGTGATCGTGTACCGCTGATCCTGGTCGGGATGAACAGCGAGGGCCGGAGCCGTGTCGATCTCGACCTTCACCGTGCCGTCCGGGCCGATCGGCAGCTCTTGCTCGGCCACGAGCTCGGGCGGTTGACTGCCGCCTCGCCACCAAACGGGCGTCGGGCGGAGGCAACCCCAGGTCTGCCAGCCGGCATACCACGCGTAGTCGCCGGCGAACCACCAATAGCCAGGCCCGTAGAACCAATCCCAGGGGCGGACGGGATACCACTGGGCGTCATGGCTCGTGCGGTTCACCTTGTACTTGACCTTGGCCTGAGTGACCGGCGAGCCGAAGTAGTATTTCGCACGGATGGTCGCGGTGATTTTCTGGCCCAGCATCACCGGCTTGGTCGGCGCATCGACCGAAACCTCGAACTCCGGCTTCTTATACTCTTCGACGCGGAATGTGCCGCCGCCAAGACATCGCGTCGTGTTCGTGATGTCCGTCTCGATGACCAGCAATTGGAAGACGCCCAGCGTCGCGTCGGCCGGGATCGAATACTCGCCCTCGATGCCGCCATAGGCGTCGGCCCGCTTGACCTCGGAGAAAACCTTGTCCCCCTTCGGATTGCGGACCTGAACGGTGAACGCGTAGTCGGCGAATTCGGACGTGTTGGGCATGTCATACTTGGCATGACGGACCCAGAACTTGTAATGGACTTTCTGCTCGGGCCGATAGACGGGCCGGTCGGTGATCGCGTAGACCTTCGTGGCGTTGTACTCGGCGTCGTAGCCCGGGTTGTACCAAACGCCGCGAAAGCCCAGAAAAGCGAAACGGCCTTCGGCAGTTCGGGCCGTGACGAGCCACTGGTAACGGTCCATTTCCGGCTGCTCGGCGATGGCTTGGCCCTCGGCGTCGGTCTGCTCGGCGAACGTCCGCGTCAGGATTTCCCTCCGCGGCGGGTTGTCGTGCCATGTTGGCTGATAGCCGAAGAACTCCAGGTTGGCCTTCGCCACCGGCTGGCCCGTGACGGCGTCGGCGACGAAGTAGAGGCTCTTGTCGGCGAGTCGCTTCCCGATGACTACTGTGTCATCGATCCAGACGACGACGAAGCACGTGTTGCCGCCGGACATCTTCGCTCGGACGAGATACGCGCCGGGCTTCTGCAACGGCGTCGTGACGGTCACGCGTTTGTCGAAGTGATTCTCGCGCGGCTCAATCGCGAGCTGCCACTGGGCGACTTGTTGGCCGACGTATTGCTGTTGGTTCTCCTCGACGAGCCGATAGCCGATGTTGCCGAGATTTGTCTTGTTCCATTCGAGGTCCTTCGGACTGGACTTGAGGTACGTCTTGATGTCGGCCAGGAGCTTCTCGACGTTGATCTCCTGGGCGGTGAACTCGACTTGGCGGCCGTTGCGGAAGCGGTATTCGAGCGTTGCGCCGCGGCCGGCCGGCTGCGTCTCGTTCGGCTCGAAGCGGCCCCAATTGCCGATGATCTGGTCGAGACGCTGCTGCCAGCCCTTGCGACGCTCGGGGTGCTCGTTGGGAAACTCCTTAAGCAGTTGTCGCCAATAGGCGGCCGCCTTGGGATATTGCCGGCGGTTCTCGAAGATCTGCGCTAAGCGTTCGGTCGCCACGGCGGCGTCCAAGCGTCGCGACGGGTCGGGCAACGGTAAGGCGTCTTCGACAATCTGCTGGTAGATTTTGATGTAGTTGAACTCGTCGGGCAGGGAGAAACGCTTGACGCCGGTCGCCAGCCGGGCGATGGTCTCATCCTCGCCGAGCGTATGGACGGCGTAGGGTCCGCTCTCGTCTTGCTGGATGTCGTCGGTCGTCGTCCGCCCGAACCGACGGTCGACCATCGTTTCGACACCGAACTGGCCCCGCAGGAAATCGGCCAACTGCATCCTGGCTTCATTCCGCCACTTCGGGTCCATTTCGATGGCTTGCTGAAGGCACCACCACCAACGCTCGCCGTCGCTGCCGGCCGCCTCGAAGCTCTTGGGCACGTGGTAGAACACCGGCCGGCCATCGGCATCGACCGGGGCGCCACGCGTCTCGTCTCGCCACTGCCAGCCCCAGCCCTCCTCGTAGTCGGGCAGGACGCTCAGATCGCTTAAGGTTTGCAGCTGCCACGCCTGCCGATCGCAACGATTGAGCAGCAGTAGTTGTGCGAAGGTTTCCAGGTAGTCCGCCAGCTCCGCGTGGTTGTCGTCCTTCATGGCCAGCGGCATCGCCTGCACCATCAGTTGCAAGGCGCGGATGCGGTCGCGTTCGAAGGCGTTGACGATGCGGCCGCCACCACGATGATCGCCGCGCCGGAACTTGCCGGCGATAAGATAGCCGTGGTGGGGAATTCTTGGGCTCGAATAACCTGTACTGATGGGAATGCATTGGTAATCGCGTGCAACGCTCCAGAGCAACCGCCAGTTACGGCAGTGAATTTTTACGGCGTCTTCAAGCAGCGCGTCGACTTCGTCAGCATGGTTGAGTCGCAGGAGGCAGCCCAAGGCCAAGTCAAGGTCGTAGCCCACGTGGTTCGGATCGTCCTTGGGATTCAATGCCAGCCTCCGGAAACCCTCGTAGGCTTCTTTCACGTTTCCCTGCCAGAGCTGCCGCTTCATCTTGCCTCGCAACTCGACTGAACCGTCCGCAGGGGTGGGGGGAGTCGCAAAAGTCGGACAGACGGCCGTCAGCAGAAGGACGACGACGGAGGACCGGAACCATGAGGTCGCTTTCATGCGAAAAATCCCTTGGAGAGGCGCTGCGGTGGATGCCAAACAGCCGGGAGCTAACAGCTCCCGGAATAGACGATCCAATCAACCCAGCCTCCGGGAGCTGTTAGCTCCCGGCTATTTCGATCATTGATTCAGACGCGACTCAACCTGTTTGAGTTCCCGCGTCCCCATTTTCCCGCTGATAGAATTCTTGACAAGCAGAGAGTACATGCGTACACTATTTTAGGAGGTTTGGGGCGGTGGAACAGCAGACGATTTGTCTGGAGGAATTGCGGCGGCGGGTGGCTCGACTCGAAGCCCCGCGGCACGCCGAGGGGCCACCCTTGGCGACCGGCTGCGATGTCCTGGACCGGATGCTGCCCGAAGGGGGGTTCCGACGCGGGGTCATGGTCGAATGGCTTTCGGACGAGGGAACCGGCGCTGGCACGCTAGCCCTGCTAGCCGCCCGATCGGCCTGCCAGGATGGCCGGAGGCTGGCGGTCCTGGATCCGCGGGCCGAGTTTTGCCCCACGGCTGCGGTCCGGCTCGGCATCGCCGTCGGGCAACTGTTGGTGATTCAACCCGGGGACGCCGCCGACCATGATTGGGCCGTCGATCAGGTATTGCACTCGCCGGCCGTCGGGGCCGTGCTGGCGTGGTCCCGGACGACCGACGCCCGGACGCTGCGCCGCTGGCAGTTGGCGGCCGAGGCAGGCGGGACGCTCGGCTTGCTCTTGCGGCCGATTGTCGCCCGAAGCGAGCCTTCCTGGGCCGATGTGCGGCTGCTGGTTGAGCCGCTGTCGGTCAACCGCCACTGGCACGACAAGACGCGGCCGTTGCGGATTACCTTGCTGCGATGCCGCGGGGCGGTGGCTGGCCGCAGCGTGGACGTGGAACTCGACGATGAGACGTATCGCGTGCATTCACTGGAAGAGCGACGATTGCAGACTGCAACCGGCTAACGCTGAGCAGATCGCCGACCGTTGCCGCCGCTTCAGTCCGTTGGTGGGCCGAGAAGCGACCGACAGTGACTGCCTGCTGCTGGACATCACTGGGCTAGCCCATCTCTTTGGCGGCGAAGCGGCGTTGGTCGAGGCGATGGTCCATGAACTGGCGCCGTTTGGGCTGCCGGTTCGCGTTACGGTGGCGGATACGGTTGGCGCGGCCTGGGCAGCGGCGGCATATGGAAGCCCGAAGTCCGAAATCCGAAATCCGAAGCCCGAAAATCCTCGTTCTCACGCAGAGTATGGGGACAAGGAGAACGGAAGCCCGAAGTCCGAAATCCGAAATCCGAAGCCCGAAAATCCAACGGAGCAACCTGCATTTTGCAATTCTCACTCCTCCTTCCTCATCGTTCCGCCCGGCGAAGCGGCCCCACTGCTTGCCTCGTTGCCAGTCGAGGCGTTGCGGTTGCCGGCTGAAACGGTTCGCGTGCTCCGTGAGTTGGGGCTTCGAACAATTGGCCAGTTGGAGTCGCTGCCGCGGGAAGGATTTTTGTCGCGTTTTGGGCCGGTGCTCCTCCGGCGGCTGGATCAGGCGTTTGGCCGGGTTGACGAGCCGGTTCGGGCCAGCGCGGCGTTGCCGCGGTTTGCCGCCCGGTGGTCGGGGGAGTATTCGATTGCCCGGCGTGAGATGATCGAGGGCGTGGTCGAGCGGCTCATCGGCCGGGTCGCGTGCATGTTGGCCCAGTGCGGCCGCGGGGCGTTGCGGCTGGAATGCCGACTGGCGTTGGAAATCCACAATCCGAACTCCGATGTCCGAAATCTTTCCTTGTCGGTCGGTTTGTTCGAGCCAACGGTTTCTGCGGCGCACTTGTTCGCATTGGTTCAACTCCAGTTCGAGCGGCTGCGGATTCCGGCGCCGGTCGAGCAGATCGATGTCATCGCCGCACTCACCGCGCCGTTGGAACCGATTCGGCAGGCGACGTTGTTCGATCTCGGCCAGCAGGGCGGCAAGCGGCACGGCGCTGCAAGGGAAGCGCGCGGACCCCATGACAGGCAGTTGGCGTCGCTGGTCGAACGGCTGAGCAGCCGGCTGGGATCGGCGGCCGTGCTTGGCGTCCGCTTGCGGCCCGAGGCCCAACCGGAGTTGGCCTGGCACTACGATCCGCTGGTAGGCAACCGGCGGCGCAGAGCACAACCGCGGGCGGAGCGTACGGAGTCGGTAACGCTGCCGCCGCGGCCGCTGCGGTTGCTGCCGCGGCCACGGTTACTGGACTGCATTCCAGGCGACTCGCCGGCGTTGTTCGCGATGGGCGGAACGCCTGCCTCCGACTCGCCGCCGCTCAGGTTTCGACTGGCGGGCCGGGAGCATCAGATCGTTCGCCATTGGGGACCGGAGCGGATCGAAACCGGGTGGTGGCGCGGTCAGGCGGTGGGCCGAGACTACTTCCGCGTCGAAACCACATCCGGCAGCCGCTACTGGCTCTTCCGCCGCTTGCGCGATGGAAAATGGTTTTTGCACGGGATGTTTGAATAGAAGAAAGAAGAAAGAGGAATTCACCACGGAGGCACGGAGAGAGTAACACGACGCCGCCGAAGTGCAAAGCGGTCTTGAACAGGAGGGAACGGAGGAAACAGAGAAGGATCGTTTTGATCGTTTTGTCTCCGTTTCCTCTGTTTCCTCCTGTTCAAGGCTTTGCGTAGTTGTGATGTCTTTTTCTTCTTTCCGTCTTTGCGTCTTCGCGCCTTTGCGTGAGTCCCTTCTGTTCCTTCATCCTCTCTGTGTCCTCCATGGCTCCGTGGTGTCTTTTTTGTGTTGTTCTTTATGTACGCTGAACTTCACTGCAAAACGAACTTCTCTTTTCTCGAAGGGGCGTCGCACCCCGACGAGTTGGTCTGCCGGGCGGCGGAGTTGGGCTATCATGCGCTGGCCATCACGGATCGCAACAGCCTGGCCGGCGTCGTGCGGGCGCACGGCGCGGCGAAGGACTTGGGGCTCAAACTCCTGATCGGCGCAGAGATCACGCCGATCGATGCGCCGCCGGTCGTGCTCTGGGCGACCGATCGCGCGTCGTACGGCCGGCTGGCGAGGCTCATTACCCGCGGACGCTGCCGTGCCGAGAAAGGCGATTGCCGGTTGCGGTTTACCGATGTGGCCGAACACGCCGAGGGGCTGCTGGCGGGAATCGTTAAGGGGAGAGGGGAGAGGGAAGAGGGAAGAGAGGTGGGGGATGCCGGAAGCGGGAAGGCGAGCTTCGGATTTCGGATTTCGGATTTCGGGCTTCGGGCTCTTTCGCCTCTGCTTTCTTATCGCGACCTCTTCCCCGATCGTTGCTACCTCCTGGCGGAGTTGCACCGGGGGCCGGACGATCGGGGAGAGTTGGCCCGATTGCAGGATATCTCACGGCAGACGCGGATTCCCCTGGTTGCGGCCGGCGACGTGCATTACCACGTGCGGCAACGGGCGTCGCTGCATGACGTGGTGACGGCCATCCGTTGCAACACGACCGTAGCCGAAGTGACGCAGCATCTGTTCGCCAACGCCGAGCGGCACATGAAGTCGCCAGCGGAGATGGCGAGGCTGTTCGCCGACGCGCCGGACGCGCTGGCCAGGACGTTGGACATTGCGGACCGCTGTACGTTCTCGCTGGACGAGCTGCGCTACGAGTATCCGGAGGAGTTGGCCCCGGCCGGCATGACACTGAGCGAGTATCTCGCGCAACTCACTTGGGAGGGAGCGAAGGAGCGGTACCCAGCCGGCGTGCCGGAAAAGGTTCAGCGGCTGGTGGAACACGAGCTGCAACTGATCGGTGAGTTGCACTACGAGGCGTATTTCCTCACGGTCTGGGACCTCGTGCGATTCGCCCGGGCGCGCGGCATTCTGTGCCAGGGACGCGGCTCGGCGGCCAACTCGGCCGTTTGCTACTGCCTGGGCGTGACGGCGGTCGATCCCGAGCGGATGGACGTCCTGTTCGAGCGATTCATCAGCCGCGAGCGAAACGAGGCCCCCGACATCGACATCGACTTCGAGCATCAGCGACGCGAAGAGGTGATTCAGTATCTCTATGGGAAGTATGGACGCGAGCGGGCCGGCATGACGGCCGAAGTGATCACCTACCGGCCGCGCTCGGCGATCCGCGACGTCGGCAAGGCCCTGGGGCTGCCGCTCGAACAGGTCGACGCGTTGGCCAAACAGGTCGAGCATCATAGTCGGCAGTGGGCGGTCGGCAGTGAGGAGTTGGCAGTCGGCAGTGGGCAGTCGGCAGTCGGCAGTCGGCAGAACTCGGAGGCCCTAAATCCCCAAATCTCCAAATCCCCAAATCCCTCTGTGGGCAGTCCGCAGTCGCCAGAGTTAGGCGGTGGTGGGCGGGCAGAAGCTCTCCACTCTCCTCTCTCCCCTCTCCCCTCTCCCCTCTCCCCTTTCCACTCCCTCGTCGGCCAATTGATCGGCTTTCCGCGGCATTTGTCGCAGCACACCGGCGGAATGGTCATGACCCGCGGCGCGCTGTGCGAACTGACGCCGATCGAAAATGCCGCGATGCCGGACCGCACGGTGATCGAGTGGAACAAGGACGATCTGGACGAGTTGGGCATTTTGAAGGTCGATTGCCTCGCGCTGGGAATGCTGACGGCCGTGCGGCGATGCTTCGCTCTGGTCGAGCGGCATTACGGACGGCGGCTGACGCTGGCCAATGTGCCTGAGGGGGACGAGGAAGTCTACGCGATGATTCGCCGGGCGGACACGATGGGCGTCTTTCAGATCGAGAGCCGGGCGCAGATGAGCATGTTGCCGCGGCTTCGGCCCCGCTGCTTCTATGACCTGGTGATCGAGGTGGCGATCATCCGGCCTGGGCCAATCCAAGGCGGCATGGTCCATCCCTACTTGCGGCGTCGCAACGGCGAGGAGGCGGTGACCTATCCCAGCGAGGCGGTCCGCAGCGTGCTGGAGAAGACGCTCGGCGTGCCGCTGTTTCAGGAGCAGGCGATGCGGCTGGCCGTCGTGGCTGCCGGGTTCACGCCGGGCGAGGCCGACCAGCTTCGCCGCGCGATGGGCGCCTGGCGCCGCCCAGGCATCATCGACCAGTTCCGCCGCAAGCTGATCGACGGGATGAAAGCCCGCGGCTTCTCGGACGAATACGCCGAGGCCGTGTTCAACCAGATTCGCGGCTTCGGCGACTATGGTTTTCCGGAGTCGCACGCCGCCAGCTTCGCCCTGCTGGTCTATGTGTCAGCGTGGCTGAAGTGCCACTATCCGGCGGCGTTTACGGCCGCGCTGCTGAACAGCCAGCCGATGGGCTTCTATGCCCCAGCCCAACTGGTCCGCAACGCGCGGGACCATGGCGTCGAGGTTCTGCCGGCCGATGTGAACTTCAGCGGATGGGAGTGCGGGCTGGAGGGACAATGGGAGAGGGCAGAGGGGCGAGGGGAGAAAGCCCGAAGCCCTAAATCCGAAATCCACAATCCGAAATCTACGTTGCCCATTACGTCCTGCTCCGTCACGTCTCTCCCCTCTCCCCTCTCCCCTCTCCCCTGCTTGCGTCTCGGATTCAATATGCTGCGGGGCATGCCGCTCGCGCAGGCGAAGCGGATCGAGCAGGCGCGGCGGGAAGGGCCGTTTCGGTCGGTCGAGGACTTCGCGCAGCGGACGGGGTTGCATCAGGCATCGATCGCACGGCTGGCCAAGGCCGGCGCGTTCGCCTCGCTGGAGCTCGATCGCCGCAACGCCCTTTGGGAGGCGCTCGAGCAGGACCAGAAAGAGATGCCGCTGTTTGGGAAGGAACGAAGTCCGAAATCCGAAATCCCAAGTCCGAAACCGCGAATCACCCTGCAACCGATGTCGAAAGCGGAAGAGGTCTTCGCCGACTACCGCACCGGTGGCCTATCGCTCCGGGCGCACCCGCTCGAGTTTCTTCGCGAGTCGCTCAGCAAACTCCGCGTGGTGACGGCCCAATCGCTCAAAACGCTGCCCGACGGCGGCGTGGTTCGCGTGGCCGGCATCGTACTCGTGCGCCAGCGGCCGG
Source organism: Thermoguttaceae bacterium (assembly GCA_039679885.1). Classification (GTDB taxonomy): domain Bacteria; phylum Planctomycetota; class Planctomycetia; order Pirellulales; family Thermoguttaceae; genus JAJFUI01. Next base: position 37,987 of record JBDKUC010000285.1, read on the forward strand.
GCACGGCGAAGGGAATCACTTTTGTCACGCTCGAAGACGAGACCGGAACGGCCAACCTGATCGTCCGCCCAGCCGTGTGGCGGCGGTGGCGCACGGCGGCGATGACTGCGACGGTGATGCTGGCCGAAGGACGCTTGCAGCGGCAATCGGACGTGATCCACGTCTTGGCCACCAAGTTGGAAGACCTCTCGCCCTGGTTCCGGCAGCTTGGGCCGCAATCGCGAGACTTCAGTTGAGTCGCCGTAGAGGTTGTCGACTTTGGGTGGCACGCTCTGAGGAACGAAGGGCGTGGGAGATTGTATGCCTCATGTTCTGCGTGATAAGCAATGAGTCGTCATCATGCGGATCGCGATGACAGATACGCCACGCCCTTCGCTGCGCTCAGGGACGTGCCACCCGGCGCCGTTCAGGCCGGCGGTGTGTACCACCCATCGCCTCTCTGCTCTCGGTCCTCTGACTATCCTGCCGTCTTATGCTCCCTCGACCGCGACGGTCTTCGCACGTTCGAGGACGCGGAGGGGATCGAGCCGGCCGGTTTCGAGTTGCGCGAGATTCTCACCGGCGGCGGCAATGCCGATTTGGATGGCCTCGACCATCGACCGCCGATCGCGAACGGCCCAGGCAATGGCGGCCGCCATCGCGTCACCGCTGCCGATCGGGTTGACGATCTTCTCGGCCTTCGGCGGCTCAAGGCGATAGGTCTTCGACGCGGACGTGAGCCAGACCGGCCCGGCGCCTTGCGTGACGACGACCCACTGGGCGCCCCGGGCGTTGAGCGACCGCATGGCGTCGAGCAATTGCCGTTCATCGGTCAACGGCCGACCGATGGTTTGCCCGAGCTCGTCGCGGTTCGGTTTGACCACGAGCGGTTGGCAGTCGAGCACGCCGAGCAGGCCGGGGCCACGGAAGTCGAGCACGGCCGGACAAGGCGTTCGCTCGACCAGTTCGCGGTAGTATGTGTTGGGCGTGCCGGTTGGCAGGGAGCCGGTGAGGACGACAACGCTCGCCCTGGCGGCTTCCTCGCCATAGACGCGGCGGAACTCGTCGAGTTCCTCGGCGGTCAAGGCGAGGCCGTTCTCGACCAACTCGGTCATCTCGCCAGTCGCACGATCGAGGATCGTGGTGCAAACGCGCGTCGCCGCGAGGGTGGCGATCCAGCGGTGCGGGACGCCCAGCTCGTCGAGTTCGCGATTGATCGGCTCGACCGGCGGGCCACCGAGCGGGGCCAAGGTCAGGCTCGGTCCGCCAAGCCGATGCGCGGCGATGCCGGCGTTGATCACTTTGCCCTGCGCGTGCCAATGAACCTCTTCGGCCCGATTAACTTCGCGATAGCGAAAGCCGTGGAAGAGCAGAACTTGCTGCCAAGCAGGCGTGAGGCCGGCGGAGAGAATCATGGGCGGACCTGCCGGGTAGCCGAGATACGTCTCAATAGGTCAGCAGAAGGCGATCCGCCACAACTTCGGTTTCGAGCGTCTTGCCGTTCATCTGGAATCGGCGGAGCATCGATCGGCCGCAATTCACGAAAGCCTCGCGTTCAAATAGCCCCTTGGGTATGGGAAGGTCACACAGGAGGTTTCCGGAACGTTTGGTGCCATCGATGCTAACGGCGACAAACACGCCTCGTCTTTTGCATCGGGAGATAACATCAAAAAGGCGTAGCAGGTCAAACGACTGAGCACCGTACAATATGGATTGGCTGTGGCGATAGGGCGGATCACAATAGATCATATCGCCGCATTCTGCCCGATCCATCGCCGCACCATAGTCCATTAGCGAAAACTCAACGTTAGCCGTGCGTTTGTGCCATTCATCCACCCTCTGCGAGAAACTGTTGGGTGGGATGGGGTTGTGGATACCGCACGGTGTTGACATGTAGCCGTCCGCCTGGCGGAACCGTACCACACCACCATAGCACGCTCGGCAAAGAAAAAGGAGGTCAGCTCCGTTTGGCGCGGCGTTGTACGACGCCTTCACGATCTCATAGCCGTCTTTCTTGTGCTGATTATTGGCGATCTTATATCGCTCGGCATACCATCGTTTCAGAGTCGTCGGCGATCGCTTCAGCGTCTGCCAGATCTCCATCAACGGCGGAAAAATGTCGGATGCAAAACCTTGCTGCGGCGAGAGGGTTGCGAGCACGGCTCCGCTTCCGAGGAAGGGTTCGTGGTACGCGCCGAAGCGCTCGGGGAAGTAGGACGCAATCTCATGGGCGAATCGCTGCTTGTTGCCAATCCACTTCAGGAGTTGGGCCTTGAACGGCCTTACCCCCACGAATACGTCGTCAGCTTCAAACAAGCAGGCTTGACGCATGATCCCCCTCACCGCTCCCGTCGTCAATTCCCTTATATCCGATTCTGGGATATTTAGCAATCCCGCTTTCGCGACGCTGGGTTTGGGCGATACGTATCTAAAAGCTGGTCGATGATTCCCGAGTACGATACCCGCCTCGCGTCGGATTTGCCAGATAGCTATGGAAGGGCAGCATTCAAACAAAGACCGCTGTGCGTTATTGTCGCTCTTGCGCCGAGTCCGACTGGACGCAGGACTGCGTCAAGCGGATATGGCTGACCGCTTGAGCCGCCCCCAGTCGTTCGTCAGCAAATACGAATCGGGTGAACGTCGTTTAGATATACTGGAACTCCGTTCAGTCTGCAAGGCGGCCGGTGTAACGCTTGAAGAATTCGTCGTCAGGTTGGAGGAACACCTGCCATGAAGCCGGATCAGAGATTCCTGAAGCTGCCAAAGCACTTCTGGGCCAATGTGCGGACCATCAGCCAGAAACTTGGGTACACGGAGCGAGCGGAGCGCGTTATCAAAGTCCCGTCTTTGGACGAAATTCAAAAGGCACTGCTCGATCTTGGGCTGGAATCGAGCCACTTGCTCGACGACGGCGGAATCGTCACGCCACTCGGGCAAAGCCTTCAGGACTATTTCGAGTTCCGCGCGGACATTCTCAACAACTCAGTGGAACGTCTCTTGATGACCGCCGAGGAGGCAGCCAAACTGTTTGCCGAGCAAAAACGACGGCTACGTCCGTCGTGTCCGGTTCCGATGAACAAACAGAAGGGGAAGATGAGGGCGGTTGCGTATTTTACGGCTCTCATCAACATGCTGATCGAAGCCAACGCTGGGGGCTACCCCTGTGACTTCGACCCAAGGGAGTTGACGACAGTCACCGTCCAAAAAGCCCCTCTTCGTACGCTCGCTCGCCGGGTTGACGGTGCTTTTCCAAGTGCAGTTAACCCTCTCGCTGTTTGGGAAATCAAAGAATACTACTACACAACGACCTTCGGAAGCCGAGTGGCCGATGGGGTCTACGAGACGTTGCTTGACGGCATGGAGCTCGAAGAGCTGCGAGAGCACGAGAAGATCGACGTGAAGCACTACCTAATGATCGACGCGCACTATACGTGGTGGGACTGCGGGAAGTCCTATCTGTGCCGTATAATCGACATGCTGCACATGGGGTATGTCGACGAAGTGCTGTTCGGTCGAGAGGTAACCCAAGAGTTGCCACGGATCGTCAAAGAATGGGTCACCTTATTGCAAGCCGCTCGCGTCAAACATCAGTGACGAGAGTTGAGTGCCGAAGACAGGACTTGAACCTGCACTCCCTTGACGGGAACTAGGTCCTGAACCTAGCGCGTCTGCCAATTCCGCCACTTCGGCTTGGTGTGTCTGAGATTATACACTCTGTTTTCGTCGTGTGATAGGGGGCGACTGCAAAAAGCATCCGAAAGGCGTCTCGCATTGCGCAGATAAAACATTCTCTCAGCGGACCGGCGATGGGAGGCCCGCGGCAGGAGCCACCGTATCGAGGTTCCTCACCGTTGCTGCGGACTCTCGTCGCCTCAGCCCTCGGCCGTGGGTGACGGAGTCTCACTAGGGCTCGACGACGACCAGGCGAACCGACCACGGCTCGACCGACGGCAGCTTGAAACGCTGATAAGGACCATCGGCCTTTGCCGCCGTGATGTGCTGCTCGCGGCACGACATGTCCCAGACGGAGATTCGCTCACCCGGCGTCAACAACGCAAGCTCCAAGTCACTGGCCGGATCAAAACTGGCGTTGAGCAGCAGAACCGCCAGGCGGTTGTCGGCGGTTCGCCTCGCCCAGAGATTCACTTTGTGGTACGAGGCGACGTAGGCAGGCAAGCGGTCGCGCGAGAGCCACCGCACGAGCGACTTCATCTGCGACGCCTTGCTCAGACTGTGCAGGTAGGACCAAGGAGAGTAACCGCCGACGGCGATCCGCCCGCCCAGCCGGTTCTCGAACACCGCCATACTCACGGCCGCCTTTTCTTGGCCCCAGTAGTCAATCAGCCGGGCGAGCGACTGGGCCTTGGGATCGGCCTTGCGCAGCTCATAGCCGGAAACGTGATAGAACGACTGGCGGCTGTCGCGCTTCCGCCGGACGAAACGGCCATTCAGCGGATGGTCGGTCAGCTCCTCGATGCAGTCGAGGGGCAGCGCCCGACCGACCGCAATGCCCGTCAAATCTTGGAAACCGCGGCGATTCAGCGCATCGAGCGTTTGGGCGTCCATGTAGACGCCCGTCGCAAGAACCCTTCGGATCTCTTCGTCAGACATTGTGGCCACGCTCTGTCGGAACAGCAGCGTGACGGCGGCGCCGGCCTGGGAATATGCGGCAGGCAGCCCAAGCTCCAGCATTGGTGCGCCTCGCCAGAGCGGCGATATGTCGCCTCCGTTGAACCAGTCCCCGCCATGTTCGTCGGCCACCAGCGCGAGGTCCTTGTTCCAGGCCGGAAACACGCCGATCGGCGTCGAGCGGCCCAGATGCTTTGCCGTAAGATCGAGGAACGGTCTGGCTCGCTGGATTTGTGCGATCAGCGGCTCGTATTCATCGAGCGGATCGTCGGTTTCGGCCAGCACGTTGAACGTCGCGCCGGTGCAGCCGACGCCCATATCGACGATGGCCTCGATCACCGTGCTGCGTGCGGCCTTCTGCAGTCGTTGGCACGGGTTGTTCTCGATTTCCGATTGGATACGGACGACCGATCGAGGCAGCACGGCCGTTTGGCGGCCAAGTTCGTGTGCCTTGCCTAGGAGGTCGTTGGTGTTGTTGTCCTGATAGTATCCGCCACCGGGTCGCCATCGGACTGGCGAATTGTCCGGGCCGGCCAACACGGTGGCCCAACGGTCGAAGCCATATCCCTCGAAGAATCGGTCGCCGGTCATCATCCCGAGTTCCAAGCCCGGCTTCGTTTCATGGACCGCCCGTTCGATGACCGCGAACAACCGTT
>JBDKUC010000068.1:0-6696 GCA_039679885.1 Thermoguttaceae bacterium
ATGTTTGCATGAATTACGTTGCTGTCCGCCGAGATTGCCTCCAGGACAGTTCCCTCACTTCTTCGCGATCGCGCCGTTGTTGTAATTGAGCGGCCGGCGGCGTCAATAAGCGTGCCTGTCCCCTTCCTTTCATGCGAGCGGCCCTCTGCGGCGTCTGCTTCGTCGTGTCGTGAGAAAGACTACGGAGGGCTTGCGGTGAAGACCACTTTTTTCAAGTCCGACGACCAAGCCGTATCGGCGCTGCCCCAGGTGGCCGGATAGCCGTTAAACCGCTGCGGCGGGCGTTTGCCATCGACGTCCAGAAGATACAGCAGCATCTCGGCGTCCCCCTTCCTCTGCGCCGAGAGGAGGATTTCTTTGCCCGATCCTCCCCACGATACGGTGCAGTTGATTTTGCCGACCTTCGGGCTGGCCGGACTAGGCAAGACAACCTTGAAGCCGGCCTTCTCGCCCCGCGCCGAAACCGCGGCAATTTCGACCCGGCCGCCGACGCCCACCAGCGCGAGCCAGTCACCCTCGGGTGACCAGCACATTCCGGAACGAATCCAGGGATACCGGTCTTCGAGCAGCGATCGACGTTGCTTCGTGGCGACGTCGTAAATGCAAAGGTGGGCCGAACCGCCTTCATTAACGATATAGGCGATCTCGTTGCGTTTGGGCGACCATTCAGAATCCGTGCCGCTCGGATCGATGCAGCGGCGGTTCGATCCATCGGCGTTCATCAGGTAAACGCCTTGGTCCGCTCCGGCGGCGGAAAATGTCAGTTGGCGACCGTCGGGCGACCAGCTCGGCATGCAGCCCTCGCCCAGGTCCTTGAATCCGGAACCGTCGACATTGCAGGTCAGCAAGTGGACCTGCGCAACTTCCTCTCCATAGAGCGATTTCCAACCGTCAAAAGCGATTCGCCGCCCATCGCGCGACCAATCGGGCGATCCAAGGCGGGTGAAGTCGTTTCGCGACAGAAGTCGCTTCAGGCCGCTGCCGTCGGCGTTGATCACACACAAGGCCGACGGGTGAAACTGCTTGAGCGCCAGCACCAAGCCGGCGTCGTTGCTAAAGGCGGCGGGCCGTCCCTTGGCGGCGTCGTTGGCGCATATCTTCAACGTATTGCCATCACGCGAACAGATGCCCAACAGGGCGCCGTCCTTGGATTTCAGATCGATGGTCCAGGGAGATTTCTTGGTATCCAGGACGTACGTCATCTCGGCAAGGATCTCGTCGCCCACCCGTAGCGTGAACTGCTTCTCCGAGACGGTTGCATTGCAGATCTGCTCGCTCCCGGACAGAGTCTGCTCATCCCGCTCGCCGGGCGAAACCGAGGCGGACTCGGCTTGCCAGAGGCCGGCGATTGTCGGCTTGGTCGTCGCGGCGTTGGCGGCGGGAGCCTTTTCGGGAGTCTTCTGCTGGCCCACGGCGCCTTGGCAGAGAACCAATATCGCAATAGCCCATCCAGCGGTCGCAAGAATCGTTGATTTCACGGCAATCCCTCCGATGGTTGGATGCCAAAACATCGCGTCAACACGCGTTGACGGCGTTTTCAGGAGAAGTCGGAAGCCTCGCCCGACTACTTTGGTTCGGCCTTTCCGGCCTTCAAGCGATTCACACGGACCGCTTGCAGCGGCCGGATCACGCTGTCGTACTTCTCATCGACGGAGAATGGCCCAGCATTCATCTTCACGCGAACGTGATACTCTTTCGCCGGATTGGATGGTACTCGCCACGAGTACCCGCAGGTGAAGCCTCAGCCATATTCAAAATCGCCCTGCTCGACGATTTTGCCCTTGGAATCGGTGATGGTCAGCCTTGGCTTTGGCGGGCGGCTGCCGTCGACGATCATGTTGGAACAGATCTCGCCGGCGGAACCGACCAGCGACAGTTGCAGACGCATCTGCCCGTCTCCCATCGGAAACGCTGTTACGACAGGCTTGAACGGCGGACCCAACGCGAGTTCGACAGTCGCATTCTCGATGACCTTGACTGGTTTGAAGCTGCCGGTCGCCTCAGCGGCGACAATGGTTCGGCCGTGGCGGCTTCCCGGTCGCACTCGGCCTGTCGAAGCCGACTCCGCTTTCGCTGCGATCGACTCCAACAAGGAGCCTTTCTTTGCGTTCGTCTTTGGTTTCGGCCGGGCTGGCTCGATCATTCCCGTCCGGTCGATCTCATAGGTCAGGAGTCTCCACTCGCCCACGGGGACGGCAGCGGGCTGACCGGGCCTTGCGTGGATTTTGATAAAGCCGCTGTCACCATAGATGACGGCGTTCAGCGGGACGCTCGGGCTGGCGATGGCGCCAAGCGACGCCTTGGAGGGCGTCAGAGTCAGGCGGTCGCCCGTCGGCGAAATCTCCACGTCGTAGAAATGTCCATCGACACTGACGAGTTTCGAAACGTGATTCCAGGTCTTGCTGCCGGCAATGTCGTAAGGGAAGTCCCGCCCCGGCTTGGCTGCTTCGCCCTCAATCTTCAGCATGTCGCCTTGTTGAGGATAGAGCCGTCCGTCGGCCGTACGGATATCGGTGGCAATGCGGATCTGGTCGCTGAAGCAACCGTTGCTGTTGAAGTCCAACAAGACGACATGTCGCTTCTTGCCGCCGATCGTGAGGTAACCCTCGCGATAGGCGGCGGCGTTGACCTGGGCATTGGCCCAGCAAAAGTCACGGGAGACGTTCGTGTAGCCGCGGAGGAAGAACGAGTATTCCAACGGCTTTCCGGCCACGTCGATCGTGACGTCGACTCGCGGAAACGCGAATGACGCAAAGGACCGACCGGCAGAAGCGTATCGCCCATCCTGACGCTCATCCGCCTTGATGACCTTGTCGTCGGTCAGGTCGCCGTTGCCGTTGAAGTCGAAGTAAAGCCGGTTGTATGCGATCGCCGTCGGCTGGGCCTTGGCGGCTTCTTCCTTCTTGCGATCCGGCTTCTTCTCGTCCTTTTTACCTGCCGTCTTCCTTGCCTGGGGCGATTCCTTGGTTGGCAGCGTTTCCTTTGCCGGCGTTGGATTCGGGGAGACCGCATCGAGCGCGAATGCGTATTCTCGCGACCCTAGCTTAATCACGCCGCGGAGCGGGTGGGCCGATTCATACGCCGGCTCCTTCTTGACGATTCTTCGAAAGGTTGCCAGCTCACCCGGCTGAGCAAAACGTACGGCGGTCTTGCTCCCTTCCGCCGCCCATTGCATGTAGATCGACTGAGGATAGGTGTTTCGATATCCGTAGTCCCCGGGGCTCCCCCGCTCGCTCAGCCGTTTGAGCTCCAGAGAACAGGTTTCCGCGTGTGCGGCGGCCACAACGACTGCTAGAGCCCCCACAAGAGACACAGCGCGGACTGCCTGTCGCATCGAGCATGGCATGATCGGCTCCTCTCGCTCGCCAGTCGTATTCCCCCAGCGGACGGAAATATACCCCCGCACCGAAAAAAGGTCAATCCTGGGGGACGCAGCAACGGATCATGGCGAAGGCTGGATTTCCCTCTATCGTCCGCGAACAACGTTCACCAATCGTCTTGCAACGCGACTTCTGAGGCTGTTCGGAGGGATCAGAACAATGCGCGCCTTGCGAAACAACGTTGCGACCTTCCACGCCTTGCTGTTGGTTATGGCGGCCAGTTGCGCCGTGAGCGCCTGAACGGCTTCGTTGCGTTCCGCCGAGACTGCCTGAACCGTTCGGTCACGTTCCGCAGAGATCGCCCGAACGGCTTCATCGCGTTCCGCCGAGATGGCCGCGACGGTTCGGTCGCGTTCCGCCGAGATCGCCTCAACCGTTCGGTCGCGTTCCGCAGAGACCGCCTGAATGGTTTGCGATTGTTCCGCTGCGAGGGTTTGAGCCGCCGCCAGCAACGTCCTGTGCCGTTGGCTTTGCATCAACAATCGCTCGATCGCGGACGGCTGACCTTCTTCAACTTTCGCGAAAAGACGCGACTCGCCGTCCGCGGCAATCGCGTTGAACAACTGTCGCAAGCAATCCACATCCGTGATTCTGGCCAGCCTGTCCTCTTCAGTCATCAACTCGATGACCAGGTCGAACTTCGGGTACTTGTGCCGGTTGACGAAGCCGAGCACTCTGCCCATCGAATAAACATCGCAGTGCGTCCCGTCGGCCGGCCGCGTCTGACTGTTCAAACACGCGGGCGTCATAAACGCACTGGTTTCGGAGATGGCCCAGCCGAAATCGATAAGAACGGGCTGTCCATTTCGGATGATGATGTTGTCCGGGCGAATGTCGCGATGTTCGATGCCCGCCTCGCGAAGCTTGTCGAGCACATTCAGACAATGTTGGACGAAGGAATGAAAGCTCTTCTGGCTGGCAGTCACACACGCCGGCGGTTCACAGAGATTATCCCCACGGACTTTTTCCAATTTCAAAACGGAAGACTCGGCATCGGACTTCAGGTCCAGCAGTTTGGGAAAATAGCCGCCGTCCGTACGGTTCGCCTGCGTCAGAACGGCCGCTTCGTGCTCCGCCAGCTCCCGTGTGGCTTGCTTGAATACGACGTCGCCGCCGTCATAAACGCAGCTCCAATACTGCTTGCCTCCGTACTCGACCAGGCATCGCCGCGAAATGATGGTGTTTGTCTCTTGAAGAATCGGCAGCGGGCCACCAAGATCGATGTCGTAGGGGGAATGGTAAGCGACGAAGAGCTTCCTGGTTGGCGACACCGAACCGATGCATTCGTACCGCGCGAAATGCCTGGAAAGCGCGTCTCGAAACGCCTCTAGCGTATAGGGACCTCGCTTTGCTTTTTCATTCCAGTCGAGATGGTGAAAAAAGTCGATCGCCGGATCGTCCGGCTCGACCCACTCGATGACCAGCATGTATTTGGCGATCGCGGCGAACCTCTCGACGATGCGGTCCAAGTCTCCGAACGTCGCGGTGCACGAGTAAATCCAATGAACCAATGCCAGCGCCAAGACGATGTCGTTCGGCTCCGCCCAATCATCGATGTTGGATCGAACGGCTTCCAGATTGTCGTAGCCGTATCGCGATTTCGCCCGGCGAATCATCGCAAGGTAATCTTCATCCATATCGATCGCGAACGCTCGGTCGGCGCCTTGATTGATGGCCCAAAAGCAAAAGAACCCGCTATTGGCGCCAAAATCCGCGAGAGTTCGATTCTTCAGAATGCCTGGCGTGAAATAAGACGCCAGCAAGTCTCGCTTCTTCTTGAGACTCTCATCGATATCCAGCACGGCGATATCCGGCGCGGCGGAACCGTCTTTCCGTAGGGAAAACTCCTGGTACCCGTGGAATATCAAAGCGTCTTCCGTCTCTTCCAAGCGCGCGGGTCTGGCGAACTTGTTGGGGCTGGAGTACCTGCCGCTGGTCTCTTTCGTCTCGGAAGTCATTCCATCGCCGGAGAAGTGTTTCTGTGAAGTGGATGTACGCTTTCTAAGTCGCCGCGATAGCAACGTGACCGAGAAACCGTAGGACGGATTTCGCAATCCCTCCCCGAACTGGACGGACTAGGAAGTCCGTCCTACGGCAACTGTCGCAACTTCTCTTGTCACGGTCGCCGGCCGCATCGCTCAGGCTCGCGCCGCGTGAATTAGTTCGCCGGCCCCTTGGGCAAGCAAGGCATCCGCCGCTCGGCGGCCAAGGGCCTCGGCCTCGTCCATCGCGGCCTCGTGGCTTGTCTCGAGCATCCGCGCGCCGTCGCCGCTGATTACGCGGCCTACAAGCGTCAGGCGGCCCCGCTCGACGCGTCCCAGCGCGGCGATCGGCGCGAGGCAACCTCCCTCGAGCGCGGCCAGCATCGCCCGCTCCGCCCTGACCGCTGCGAGCGTGGCCGGGTCATCCAGCGGCGCGACGATTCCGCGAGTTGTTGCATCGTCATCGCGGATTTCCAAGGCCAGAGCCCCTTGGCCCGGCGCCGGGAGGATGACGGCCGTCGGCACGGCGTCGGCAATCTCTTCGGCCAGGCCGAGCCGCCGGAGGCCCGCCTCGGCCAGCAGCAGGGCGTCGCAGGCGCCCTCGTGCAGCTTTCGGATGCGTGTATCCACGTTGCCCCGGATGTCGACCATTTCGAGGTCGCGGCGCAGGTGGAGCAACTGCGCCCGACGGCGCAGACTGCCGGTTCCGACCCGCGCGGCATGGGGAAGCCTCGAAAGAACGGACGATTCTCCGCTGGAGTCCCGCTCGCCTGGGCACGTCCTCAACAGGCGGCCGGCCGCGAGCACCAGCGCGTCGCCGGCCGGTCCCCGCTCGGGCGCCGCCGCGACGGCCAAGCCCGGCACGGCCGTCGTGGGCAGGTCCTTAAGACTATGCACGGCCAAGTCGATGCGCCCTTCGAGCAGCGCGAGCTGAATCTCCTTGGTGAAGACGCCCCGGCCGCCGATCTCATCGAGCGGACGCCGGTTGCGGTCGCCGGTCGTCGTGATGGGCGTCAGCTCGACGTCGACTCCGCGATCTCGCAATTGTGCGGCGACCCAATCGGCCTGCCAACGGGCCAGCGGACTCGCACGAGTGCCCAAACGGAGCGCCATGATCAATACTCGAAATCGACTGCCCGGCTTACTCGCTCTTGGTCGTTTTAGCCGCCTGGAGGGCGACCTGCTCGGGCGGCACGACCACGCCGCAACTGAAAATGAACTGACACGCCTGGTCGAAGGTCACGTCCAACTCGATGCATTCGCTGCGCCGAGCCGTGATCGTCGAGCCGGTGTGAGGAATCGGCGAGTAGGGAATCAGCACGGTGTAGATCGGC
>JBDKUC010000073.1:0-6393 GCA_039679885.1 Thermoguttaceae bacterium
AGCGATTCCCAAGGCAAGTTCGTCGCGGCGGGCACAGTGCTGAGCTTCAACCCGAGCGACCTCGTGGCTCCGACCGTCACGGTCGCCTTGGCCACCGGCCAGGCCGCCACGACCAAAACCGGGCCGATTCATTTCACGGTCCAGTTCAGCGAGGCGGTCACCGACTTCACGGATACCAGCGTCACGATCGGCGGCACGGCAGCGGGCACGATCGTCGCCACGGTCACGCCGAGCGGCGACGATGGCGTCACTTACGACGTCGCCGTCAGCGGCATTGCGACCGACGGCACGGTTATCCTTACCGTGGCGGCCAACAAAGTCCACGACGCGGTCGGCAATGGAAACGAGGCTTCGACGGGCACGCACAACACGGTCACCTACGACACCACGGCGCCGACGGTGACCATCGGCCGCGCGTCGGATCAGGCCGTGCTCAGCAACGCCTCCGAACTCAAGTTCGTCGTCACCTTTAGCGAGTCGGTGTCGGGCTTCACCGCGGAGGACGTCACGCTCGCCGGAACGGCGACAGGCGCCCACGTCGAATCGGTGACCGGCTCCGGCAGCCAATATACGGTCATCGTCAGCGGCATGACGGCCGACGGCACCGTGATCGTCAGCGTCGGCGCGGGCGTCGCTCAGGACGCGGCCGGCAACCTGAACACCGCCTCAAGCAACACGGACGGCGGCAACATTGTCAGCTACGACCACACGTCGCCGACCGTGACGATCAACCAGGCCACGACGCAAGTCGATCCGACCGGCTCCTCGACTGTCCACTTCACCGTCGTCTTCGACGAGATTGTCGGCGATTTCACGGCCGACGATCTGATCTTCGGCGGCACGGCAAAGGGCAAGCTGACCGCCACCGTCACGAAGACCGACGGTATGGGAAAGACCTATGACGTGGCCGTGGTCGGCATGACGACCAGCGGCACGGTGACCGCCACGATCGCGGCCGCCAAGGCCCACGATACGGCCGGCAACGCCAACGTGGCCTCGACCAGCACGGACAACACGGTCCAGTTCGTTCTTTCCCAGAAGCCCACGTTCGCCATGACCGTGCCGGTCTCTGGAAGCTACCATACCGGCGAGAAGGTGGTTCTCGCCTGGAAGACGACCAACGCCATTGCCAACACGTCGATCAGCCTCTGCTACGACCAGGACTCCAAGTGGTTCAACGGCAACGAGCACTGGATCGAAATCGACCAGGTGGCCGCGTCCAGCGGTTACGGCACCTATGAGTGGACGATCCCCTCGAATCTGGCCGCGGGCACGTATTACATCGCCGGCTATCTCTACTCCGCCGGGCCTCTTTACTCGCACCTGACCCAGGCGATCACGATCCTCGGCGCGGCCCAACCCTCGTTTGCCGTCACCGCGCCAACCTCGATGACCTACTCGGCCGGCCAGACGGCCACGATCGCCTGGAAGGGGCAGAACATCCCGTCCGGCGCCGTCGTCAGCTTCTGCTACGACCCAGACAACCGATGGAACGGCAACGAGACGTGGATCAAGGTCGATCAGGCGGCCACGACCGACGCCAACGGCTTTGGCGCCTACCAGTGGAACACCGCCGGTCTGAAGGCGGGCACGTACTATGTCGGCGGCTATCTCTGGGCCAATGGAAAACCGGTCTATTCGCACCTGACCCAGTCCATCACCGTGAAGGCGGGGGGCCAGGCGACGTTCCGAATCACCGAGCCGGTCTCGGGCAAGTACAACCTGGGCGCGACCGTGCCAATCGTTTTCAACGCCCAGAACGTTCCGACCGGCGCGAAAGTGAGCCTCTGCGTCGACTCCGATGCCCGGTGGAACGGCAACGAGAAATGGATCGAGGTCGATCAGGTCTCCGCCGCCGAGGGCTACTCGACGTATCAGTGGGACACGGCCGGCATGAAGGCGGGCACCTACTACGTCGCCGGCTACCTTTGGACTGGAACCTCGCCGATCTATTCGCACCAGACGGGATCCATCTCGCTGAACGCGGCCCTGACGCTCGACGCCACCGGGACGACCTCGCCAGAGACGCTCATGGCCGCCGACGTGCTGCAGACGCAGAGCGAGTTGGCCCCGATCGTCCAGGAGGCGATGCAACGGTGGTCGGCCCTTGCCGGCAGCGAGGCTTTGGCGGGCGTCTCGGTGCAAATCGCCGATCTGCCTGGCAACCTCTTGGCCGAGACGGATGGCCGCACGGTGCGAATCGACCGCGACGCCGCCGGCGACGGATGGTTCATCGATCCGACGCCCAACGATGACGCCGAGTTCACACAGACTGCCACCGGCTCGCTCACGGCAAGACAAGGCACGGCCGCGCAGAACCGCGTCGACCTGCTCACTGCCGTAATGCACGAACTGGGACACGTGCTGGGCTATGGCCACGACAGCGCGGATGACCTGATGAACGCCTCGCTGTCGGCGGGCGTGCGACGGACGGCCGTCGATCAGGCCTTGGCCGCCCTCTACGAGTAAACGTACTCATCACGCTCCGCGTGATGCCCACTGCAAAGTACTCATCACGCTCCGCGTGATGCCCTTTTAGAAGCCCGGCCATTATTGCCGCGTCGCGGGCTGGGCGTCATGTCCACGCTTGAGCACCGCTCACGCCGCTTCGAGCGACGCATCCGAATCGGTCGCGCCGGCCGGCTTGTCTTCGGAGGCTCCGTCCGTCGGATTGGCGGGCGAGACCGCATCGCCGTGCCGCTTCTCGGCGACTTGTAGTTGCTCGGCGGCCCAGGTCTCGGTCCAGGCGCAGCCGCCCCAGGAGAGCCCGACGCCGAACCCCATCATCATCGTCTGCTTGCCCGGCCGGAGGCGTCCGTCTTGCCGAAGGTCATGGATCAGAATCGGGATCGTCGAAGAGACCGTGTTGCCGTACATCCGCAGGGCCTCGGGCGTACGCTCGCGATCCAGGGTCAGGCACTCGCGAAGGTGGTCGAGCATGAAGACTGTGGCCTGATGAATCAGGTACATCTCGACGTCGTCCCGCTGCCAATTGGCCGACGCCAACACCCGCTCAACCAGCGGAGGGGCGATGTCGATGCTGAACTTCACCAACTCCGGGCCATCCATGTAGAGGCTGCTCGGCCAGCGACGGCGTTTGCGCGATTGCAGGGCCGCCTCCTTGGGCCGGGCGCCGCCTTCGGCCACTAGCAGCATGTCGCCGCCGCTGCCGTCGGTGCCAAAGACGAACGAGCCCAACGACGGCTGGTCCGAAGCCTCGATGAGCGTCGCAGCGGCCCCGTCGCCGAAGATCGTCCGTAGCGACCGGTCCGTCGGATCGATGAATTTCGTGTACGTCTCGGCGGTAATCAGCAACACCCGCCGGGCGGTCCCCGTCCGAATCAACCCGTTCGCCAGCGACAGGCCGTACACAAAGCCCGAACAGCCCAGATTGAAATCCAACGCGCCAATCGAGGTCCGCAGGCCCAGCCGATCCTGGATCAAGCAGGCAGTCGTCGGCAGCGGGTAGTCGGGCGTCTGGGTGCAGAACAACAAGAAGTCGATCGACTTGCGATCGATATTATGCTGAGCGAAGAGCTTTTCGGCCGCGGCAACCCCCAGATCGGAGGAGCATTCACCCGGCGCAGCGATGTGCCGCTCCTGGATCCCGGTCTTCGCGAAGACGAGGTCCATGTCCCACTTGGGGTACTGCGACTTGAGGTAGTCATTGCTTTCGACCTTTTCGGGCAAATGGATTGCCACGGGGCCGATTGCGGCATACTTCATCACCACACGCCTCCACGGGCCTCTCCGTGCGGAAAGGCAAAGGGTACCGAAACCCGCCCGGCAGTGTCAACCGTAATTGACAGGTAGAGAAACACAACTGAGTCCATCAAGCCAAGCGGCCCCTGTTCAGCGACTCGTGGCGGGCTCTGTGCGCTCGCCCCACCTGCCCAGCGATCGGCCGGGATCGAGGCGATACCGGTCGGCCATTTTCCCTAAGATACCGGATCGATGCGCCGCTGGATAGCCCGGCCCGCAGCGAATGCCCCTCTGGTGGGTGGCGATTTTCATGATCGGCCGACTCGTTGCATTCCGCCGCTTTTCGCGCCGATATTGATTGTAGGGGCACGCGATGAACTAATCGATACGGGGCAGTACGCCCGGGACCGCGATATCGCCAGGAGGACCCGTTGTCTATCTTCAGCCGTTTACGACTGGCGTATCACTGCTTTGTCTCACGGCCGGCAGCCGACCGCCCAATCTATGGGGCAATCCGCCGCGGCCGAGTGCAAAAGATCGTCGAGCTTGGCATCGGCGACGGTCAACGCGCGCTCGACATGATCGATCTGGCAAAACTGGCCTCGCCGGCGCAGGACATCCTGTACGTCGCCCTGGATCCGTTCGAGGGCGGCGTGGAAGCCAGTTCGCCGGCCGAGTCGCGCCCCGGCCTGACGCTCAAGGCGGCCCATCAGCTGTTCCGCTCCACCGGCGTCCGCGTGCAATTGCTGCCCGGCAACCCGGCCGACTCGCTGATGAGGATGGCCAACTCGCTTGGCAAGATCGACCTGCTGATCGTCCCGGCCGAACTGGTTTCCACCTCCTACGCCAGACTCTGGTTCTTTGTCCCGCGGATGCTGCATGCCGAGTCGCTGGTGTTCGCCGAGCAAGCGACCGAAGGCGGCGCCGCCACCGCGCGTCTGTTGCCTCACTCGGAAATCGAGTCGCTGGCCGCGGCCTCCGCCGTCCGACGCGCCGCCTAGCGACGGGCTTTGTCCTGCTCCCAGCCGCCTGGTCGGTGTAGGCGCAATGGCGACGTAGGGCGGACTTCCCAGTCCGTCCAGTTCGTGGACGGACTGGGAAATCCGTCCTACGGTTTCTCGCCCCTAGGCGGCTATTTCGCCGCAAATGCCGCTTAAAGCGGAACTACGAACACCTTTTCCGTTCTCTTGGCGCGTGTCGCTCCACGCTTGTCTGGCACGCCGGTGGGCATAGAATACCGGCGACTCACTGCTTGAGATCTGGGTTTGGCATTTCCTCGGCTCGGAGGTGTTTCCCATGTCTCCCGCCAGCCTGCGCCATGCGAACGCCCGGCAGCAAGGGCCTGTTGTCGAGCCGCGCAATACCGCTCGTGTATCCCATTTGGAGCGATGGCTCGCCGCGAGAGCGCTTCGCGCGATGGGTGACCCGCCCGCGCGACTGGTGCTCTGGAACGGCGACGAGATCGCAAACAACACCCGGCCCATCGCTTCACTGATGTTCCGCGATCGGGCCACCTTCTGGAAGGTGCTTCTGGACCCCAATCTCGAGTTTGGCGAAGCCTTTGCCGCCGGACGTCTCGAGGTCGAGGGCGATCTGGTCGCCTTCCTGGAAACGATCTCTCGCTGCCGGACGGCGGCGGGCCAATCAGGCAGTCTGGCGCCATCCTGGCTGCTGCGGCGGCTGCACCGCGCTCGACCGAACACCCGAGCGGCCGCACGGCAAAACATCCATCACCACTACGATTTGGGCGAGGACTTTTACCGGCTCTGGCTCGACAAAGAGATGGTCTACAGCGGCGCGTACTTCGCCGATCCGGCGATGACGCTCGACGAGGCGCAGCGAGCCAAGCTCGACTACGTGTGCCGCAAGCTTCGGCTCCAACCGGGCGAAAGCGTCGTCGAGATCGGCGGCGGCTGGGGGGCGCTGGCCCTGCATATGGCCCGCGACTACGGCGTCACCGTCACGTCAATCAACATCTCGCGACCGCAGATCGACTTCGCCCGGCGGCGGGCGTCGGCCGAGGGGCTCGACTCGCGCGTCGACTTCGTCGAGGACGACTACCGAAACCTCAGCGGACGCTTCGACGCCCTCGTTTCGCTCGGCATGTTGGAGCACGTCGGCCGATCGCACTACCGCGCCTTCGGCCGCATGGCCGACCGTTGCCTCGGACCGGGCGGCCGAGGGCTGATCCAATCCATTGGACAGGACCGGCCGAGCGAGACCAGCGCCTGGATCGAGCGCCGCATCTTTCCGGGCGCCTATCCGCCCACGCTGCGAGAGATGGCGGATATTTTCGAGCGACCTGGCTTCTCGGTGCTCGATGTCGAGAACCTGCGGCTCCATTACTCGCAGACGCTCCGCCATTGGCTCGACCGCTTCGAGGCCTCGGCCGGCCGCGTCGCGAACATGTTCGATGAGCGGTTCGTGCGGACCTGGCGGCTCTATCTGGCCGGCTCCTGCGCGGCCTTTGCCGCCGGAGGACTGCAATTGTTCCAGGTCTTGTTCGCCCGCTCCGGCCAGAACGACATTCCCCGCACCCGCAGCGGCTGGTGCACCTGATCGCACGCCGTTGCACGCTCCGCGACGTCGGCTCTGCGGGCTGGTGCTAGTGTACTGTCTTAGAAATGACGGTCTGTATGTTGCATCATTCAGGACGAATGGGCGCCATGTCCCACGCTTGCGTGGGCATGA
>JBDKUC010000167.1:0-23975 GCA_039679885.1 Thermoguttaceae bacterium
GCCCGGGATCTTCAAGCCGGAGGAGCTGCGGCCGATCGTCAACGTGGACGATGATTCGGCCTATGAGACGGCCCGACGCTTGGCCCGCGAAGAAGGCATCTTTGTCGGCATGAGCGCTGGAGCGGCCATGAAGGTGGCCATCGACGAGGCCCGGGCGCTGGGTCGCGGCACGGTCGTCGCCCTGCTGCCCGACGGCGGCGAGCGTTACCTCTCGACCTCGTTGTTTGTCTCCGAGACGGTGCCCGAGCCGCTGCGGTTCTACAACACGCTGCCTGGCAAGATCGAGCAACTCGATCCGGTATCGCCGGGCAAGGTGACGATCTACTCGTGTGGGCCGAGCCTTGACGGGCCGCCCGACCTGGGCCTCTGCCGCCGGGTCGTCTTCTCCGACGTGCTACGGCGCTACCTCGAATATCGCGGCTACCAGGTGAAGCATGCGATGAACCTCGGCGACATTGACGATCGCACCGTCAATGAATGCCTGAAGCGAGGAGAGAAGCTCCGCGAGTTCACCGCCCGCTGGGAGAAGGTCTTCCTCGAATCGCTCGACACGCTCGGCGTGAAGCGGGCGCACCACTATCCGAAGGCCAGCGAACACGTCGCCGAGATGGTCGAGCAGACCCGCCGGCTGCTGGAAAAGGGGCTTGCGTACGAGAAACTCCGCTCGATCTACTACCGCATCGGCAGCTTCCCCGACTACGGGAAGCTGTCCGGCATCGAGCCGAAGGAAGTGCGGAACGGGGCGTCGACCAATTACGATTATTACGAGAAGGATCATCCGGGCGATTTCGCGCTGTTCAAGCGGCCGACGCTCGCGGAACTGAAGGCCGGCATCTTCTGGCCCACGCCTTGGGGCAACGCCCGGCCGGGCTGGCACGTCGAGTGCGCCTGCATGGCCGTCCGCTGTCTCGGCCAGCCCGTCGACATCCACACGGCCAGCAGCGACCTGACGTTCCCGCATGGCGACAACGAGATCGCCATCGCCTGCGGCCTGCAAACCAAACCGCTGGCCAAGCTCTGGATGCATAGCGAAGTGGTGATGGCCGATGGCAAGAAGGTCAGCCGCGCGGCTGGCAACGATCTGACGCTGCGGGACCTGCTGGAACAGGGCTTCGATGGCCGAACGGTTCGCTATTGGCTCCTCGCGACGCACTACCGAACGGTGCTCCACTACTCCGATCGCGAGCTCCGTCGGGCGGCCGACTGCGTTGCGAGGCTCAACGAGTTCGTCGCCCGGCTCACGCGCTTCACGCCCGGCCGAACGAGCGATGAATTGGATCAGTCGCTGTATGCCGCTCGCGCCGGCTGGCAAGACGCGATGGACAACGACCTGAACGTGCCCAAGGCCCTCGGGCGGCTCTTTGCCTTTGTACGCCATGTCAACCGGCTCTTGGGCGCGGGCGAGTTGGACGAGGCTCAGGTGCGGCAAGTGCTCGATTTCATGCGTCAGGTGAACCGCGTGCTGGAAGTCATCGACTTTCACAGCGAGCAGCGCGACAGCAAGGTGGCCAAGCTGGTGGCCGCACGGGACGAAGCTCGGCGCGCCAAGGATTTCCATCGCGCCGACGCCCTCCGCGACGAGCTTCAATCGTTGGGCATCCAACTGACCGACACGCCCTCGGGCACGGTTTGGAAGAAAAACGCAAAGAGTGGCACGCCCTGAAAGGGCGTGGCGAGGAACGCCGTTTCGCCGCCGCGGCGAGAAGTGCGACGAAAATCGCCGTTTAATCGCCGGCGGCATGCAGTGCGTCCGTTTAGCCGCCGCCGGTACGGCGGTGTGTGGGAGAGAATGCCGTGAAACTGGTCATCGCCGTCATTCAGCCGACGAAGTTGGGCGCCGTCCGCGAGGCGTTGGAGAAAGTCGAAGTCACGCGGATGACGATTTGCGATGCGCAAGCGTATGAGGAGAAGAAGCCGGCCAGCGTCGTCCCGCGCGACGGCCCGCAAAGTGATTCGCGGCAACTCGACCTATTTCCGTTCTGCTCGCCCGCGCTGCTGCAACAGGTCGTCTTGGAGATCGTCGTGAACGATGATTTCTTGGACCGGACCGTTGAGACGATCGTCAACACGGCCCGCACCGGCCCGGCTGCAAGCGGCCGCGACGGGAAGGTATTCGTTCTGCCCGCCGACCAGGCGATTCAGATTGGCGAAGCAGCCCGAGGGCCGGGAGCGGTGTAGCCGATCGCGGCGCCGGTCCGCCAGTTTCACTCGGCCGATTCGGCCGAGTCGCCGACCACGGGCGCTCCGGCCTCGTCGGTCGTGATCGGCGGCAACTCGCCGGCCGGCTCGCTTCCGTCGGCGTCGAGGAACACCTCGTCGATTTCGGTCGCGTCGACATCGCGGCGCAAGAGCAGGTAGGCCGCGGCCGAGACGGACCAGAAATAGCTGAACAGGTAGCCGACGGCCAGCAGCTTGACGCAGCCGGTCCAGAAGTGGATGAGCCAACCGGAGAATCCGCCGATGGCCCTGACGCCGTCGTGTCCAAAGCCCCAGTCCGCGGCCCAGTATCCCAGCCAAATCACCGCGGCGGCGAAGTTCGCGACCAGCAGCCAGCCGAGCCAGCCGATCACCGCGGCGACGATCGCGTAGAACAGATAGCAGAGCGGGCGTTGGAACGTGTAGGAATAGGAGCGGCTCAGGGCGTCGAAGCTGTCGGTCCCCTCGGTGCTGATCGCGCCCCACATCAACGGCCAGCCGAACAACGCGCCGAGGAGCAATATCCCCATGACGAAGCCGGCCACCAGAACCAGCGGCCAGAGGACGCCGCCGACCAGAACGCCGATCCAGTTCATCAGCAATCCGACGATCGCAATGCAAATCGCCGCAAGCAGCATCGCGGCGACGGGCATCAACGGGGCTGCGCAATAGGCCGGCCACTTGTGCCACGCGAATCGCAACGCCGCCAGCAGGCCAACGTGTTCGTCGGCCGCCAGTTGCAGCGCAGCCGTTCGGCACATCGCCCCGCCAAACAACGCCCAGACGGCGACGCCCCAGAGACCGCAGAAGCCGAGGCACAGCAGATCGCGGAAGCTCGCGTTGCGCCACGTGAGCGCGGCGCGGGCGGGCTTGGTCAACAGCCGCGCCGGGCTGCCGACCGCATCGTGCGGACGCCAGCCCGCAGCAGGCGATTCGGTATCGAGCAGTTCGGCGGCATATGCGCTCGCCAGCGACTTTTCAACAGCCGAGGCCGGAACGAACGGCACGCCCGGCGTCTCCGGAACCGCCTTGTCGGTGATCGCCTTCCAAGGGCATTCGACGTACGGCGCGAGCCAATCGGTGGCCGTTGCCGATTTCGCGGTTGGAGCGATGAACAACCAGCCGATTAGCCACCAGCCGGTCGCCATCACGATCGCCCCGAGGGCGCCGAGAATCAAGCCTCGGACGCCAATCGCCAGGCGAAACGCGCCAACAATGTGGAGCCAGCGAAAGACCTCGAACCACGCTACACGCCGAATCGCGCCGTCGTCGTGCTCTGCCATGTCAGGACCCCCTCGTAAGGTATCTGGGAAAGCATAGCACGGGCATTATACAGTTGGCGACCGGTGACGCAAGCGAGCATCCACTTCGGCATTCAGGCGGTCCCCGCTGGGCCGGAGGAAGGCGGAACTAGTGTACTGTCTCAGAAAAGAGGGTCTGTAGGTTGCATCAATCAGGACGAATGGGCGCCATGTCCCCCGCTTGTCGTGGGCATGATTCGACAGCGAACATGCTTGCTGTCTCGCTGCGCTCGCTTAGCAAGCATGGCACCCATAAATCACGTTTGTGTGAGACACTACACTAGGAGTCCTCGTTCTCGTCCGGCGGCGGCTCGTCCGGCTCCTCCGCCTCCCCAGGTTCTTCGGGCACGGCGTACTTTTCACCGAGCCAACGGCCAAGATCGATCAGCCGGCACCGCTTGCTGCAGAACGGCATCGCCTGGCTGTCTTCCGGTCGAAATTCTCGTTGGCAGATGGGGCAACGAGCCACTACTTCTTCTCCACTTTGTGTTTGCCCGAGGCCTTGCTCCCGTTGCCGCCGCTAGATCGGTCGGCAGCGGCCGCCCTCTTGTACGACTCCGAGCGGTAGTCGGTCTGATAGAATCCCGAGCCCTTGAAGACGATCGCCGCGCCCGGGCCGATCAACCGGCGAAGCTTCGGCTTCCCACACTCAGGACACTTCCGCTTCACCGGATCGTTGATCGATTGGAACAACTCGAACTCATGGTTGCAGGCTTCACAGACGTAATCATAGGTCGGCATGGTCTTCGGCCAATGGCTAGTGGCTGAGGGCTAGTGGTTAGTGGTGAGTGGCCAGTGGCTGGTGGTCAGTGGTCAGTGGATAGTGGATAGTCTATGTGGCTTTCGATACGATCACCTGGCTGGGCCGCACGACGCGATCGTGCAGTTGGTAGCCCTGCTGAGTGACCATCAATACAGTGTTTTCCGGGAAGTCGCCCGACGGCTGCTGCATGACCGCGTGGTGCAGGTTCGGATCGAACGGTTTGTGCAGCGCGTCGATGCGATGGCAATGATGATGCTTCAGCACGTCTTCAAGCTGATGCTGCACCATGCGGAAGCCGTGCAGCAGGGCGCCGGCGCCCTGCTGGCACGACTCATCGCTCGACGGCGGCTGGCCCGCGTCTGCGTCGGGTGATTCCGAGTTCACATGTTTCTCTGCCGCGGCAATGGCTCGCTCGACATTGTCCAGGACCGGCAGCAGGTCGCGCAGCAGGCCGATGTTGGCATAGCGGAGCCGCTCATCGAGTTCCCGCGACGCCCGCTTCCGATAGTTCTCCAACTCGGCGTGGCATCGCAAGGCCCGATCCTTGGCCGCGTCGAGTTCCTCACGGAGCTGGGCGGTCGGACCTTCCGCCGGAGGCGTCGCCTCGGGCGCGCCCTGTGCCGGGGCCGCCGGTTGCGGCTTTGTGTCGACCGTCGGTTGCTGCGATTCCGATTCCGCTGATCTGTGTTTCGTCATCGTTCGTCTCCTCGGCTCTTCGGATGCGAAAGGCCATCGTCAATCGACCGCGCGTCGCCATGGCGACAGCAATTCGCCCCCTTCCAGTCTATCCGAACAGCTCTTTTACTTTCTCGAAAAAGCCTTTCCGTGTTGCGCTCACTTCCGTATTCTCGATCTCGGCCAACTGTCGCAGGGCCGCTTCGTGCTCGGGACTGAGCGATCGCGGCACCTCGATGCTCACCTGCACGATGAGGTTTCCACGGCCGCGATACCTCGGATCCGGCATCCCACGCCCCTTGAGCGTGAACATCTGGCCCGCCTGCGTGCCGGCGGGAACGTGCAGCTCCTCGCGACCATCGAGCGTTGGCACCTCGATCGTCGCTCCCAACGCCGCCTGCGAGTAGCCGATGGGCACCTCGCAGTAAAGGTCCTGCCCGCGACGATGGAACAGCGGGTGGTCGGCCACGTGGATGAAGCAGTAGCAATCGCCGGGCGAGCCGCCGGCGGGGCTCGGCTCGCCTTCGCCGGCCAGACGGAGCCGGGTCTGATTGTCGACGCCGGCCGGGATGTCCACTTTCCGCGTCACTTTCTTCTGCACGTAGCCCGACCCGTGGCAACCGCCGCAGGGCTCACGGATGGTCTGCCCGGTGCCGTGACAGGCTGGGCAGGTGGTTTGCAGCGAGAAGATGCCGCTCTGCTGGACGACGCGTCCGCGCCCGCCGCAATAGCGGCACGGTTCCGGCTTCGTGCCGGGCTTGGCGCCTGACCCGTGGCAGGTCTCGCAGGCGACGTGCCGGGCGAAATGGACGACTTTCACCGCCCCTTTGGCGGCCTCGATCAACTCAAGATCGACGTCGCACCGGATATCCTCGCCCCGCGCGTGACCGCCGCGGCGTCCGCCGCCGAAAATGTCGCCGAAGAGACCTTGGCCGAAGATGTCGCCGAAGGCTTGAAAGATGTCCGAGACGTCGTGGAACTGCGGCGCGCCGCCGCCTTCCAACCCGGCGTGCCCGAAACGATCGTACCTCGCCCGCTTCTCGCGGT
The DNA here is from genome assembly GCA_039679885.1 of Thermoguttaceae bacterium. Lineage (GTDB taxonomy): Bacteria > Planctomycetota > Planctomycetia > Pirellulales > Thermoguttaceae > JAJFUI01. Next base: position 5,983 of record JBDKUC010000167.1, read on the forward strand.
GGCTGAGCACCTCGAAGGCCTCGGCGGCCTCCTTGAACTTGACGACCGCCTCCTCGTCGCCCGGATTGCGGTCGGGGTGAAACTTGAGCGCGAGCCGCCGGTAGGCCTCGGAAATCTTGGCCTCCGCGGCATCGCGTTCAACGCCCAGGACTTCGTAATAATCGCGTTTTTCAGCCATCGTGGGCGGGGATGGGACTGGGGCTAGGGGCTAGGGGCGAACAGCAAAGGCCGAAGTCCGAAATCCTGAGCCAGAACTTTGGCCTTCGGATTTCGGACTTCGGGTTTCTTTCGCCATTCGTCCTTGGGACTTCGTCATTGGCGGCTTTTACCGCACGCTGCCTTCCACCTGACGCTTCTTCTTGTCCTCTTTGCTGAGGTCCGTAACGAGCGTTTCCGTGGTGAGCATCAGTCCGGCGATGCTGGCCGCGTTTTCGAGGGCCGAACGAACGACCTTCAGCGGGTCGATGATGCCGGCCTTCAACATGTCCACGTACTTGCCGTGGTTGGCGTCGTAGCCGGTGTTGGTCGGCTTGTCGCCCACCTCGTCAGCAATCACCGAGCCGTCCACGCCGCAGTTGTCGGCAATCTGACGGATGGGCATTGGCAACGACCGGAGAACGATGTCCACGCCGATCTTCTCGTCGCCGCGGGCCGTGCTGCGGGCCTTCTCGACCGCCTCGCGGCAACGCAGCAGCGCCACGCCGCCGCCCGGCACGATGCCTTCCTCGGCCGCCGCGCGGGTGGCATGCAACGCGTCCTCGATCCGCGCCTTCTTCTGCTTCATTTCGGCCTCGGTGTTCGCTCCGACCGAAACGACGGCCACGCCGCCGCAAAGCTTCGCCAGACGCTCCTGGAACTTCTCGCGGTCGTAGTCGCTGTCGGTCGATTCGATCTGGCCTCGAAGCTGGTCGCAGCGGGCCTGAATGTCGGCCTGCTTGCCGGCGCCCTGGACAATCGTCGTGCTGTCCTTGTCGACCGTGATTTTCTTCGCCCGGCCGAGTTGTTCGAGCGTCACGTTCTCGAGCTTGATGCCGAGGTCCTCGCTGATGACGGTGCCGCCGGTCAGCGTGGCGATGTCGCCCAGCATGGCCTTGCGGCGATCGCCGAAGCCAGGGGCCTTCACGGCGCACATGTTCAGAATGCCGCGGAGCTTGTTGACGACCAGCGTCGTCAGAGCCTCGCCTTCGACGTCCTCGGCGATGATCAACAGCGGCTTGCCTCGCTGCATCACCTTTTCCAACAGCGGAATCAGATCACGCAGGTTGCTGATCTTCTTCTCGTGGATCAGGATGTATGCGTCTTCCAACAGGCAGTCCATCTCCGGCGAGCGGTTGATGAAATAGGGCGAGAGGTAACCCTTGTCGAACTGCATCCCCTCGACGATCTCGTAGGTCGTCTCGGCCGTCTTGCCTTCCTCGACCGTGATGACGCCGTCCTTGCCGACCTTGTCCATCGCCTCGGCCAGCAGGCCGCCGATCACCGGATCGTTGTTGGCGCTGATCGTGCCGACGCTCTTCATCTCTTCCTTGCTGTCGATCTTCTTGGCCAGCGTTCGGAGATGGGCCACGGCCGCCTCGACCGCCTTCTCGATCCCGCGGCGGATCGCCGTCGGGTTGCTGCCGGCCGCGATGTTCCGCAGCCCTTCCTTGAAGATCGCGCGGGCAAGGACGGTCGCCGTCGTGGTGCCGTCGCCGGCCACGTCGGAAGTCTTCGAGGCCACTTCGTTGACGAGCTTCGCGCCCATGTTCTCGAAGCGGTCTTCCAGTTCGACCTCTTTGCTGACCGACACGCCGTCCTTGGTGACGTTCGGCCCGCCGTACGACTTGTCCAAGATGACGTTCCGGCCGGTCGGCCCGAGGGTGACGGCCACGACATCGGCCAGTTGTTCCACGCCACGGAGCATTCGCTCGCGGGCTTGCTGGGCATATAGGAGTTGTTTGGGCACTGCTTATATCCTTTAGGGGCTAGGGATTAGGGGCTAGGGATTAGAGATTGGGATTAGGGATCAGCGCCGCATGGACTCTAATCCCTAGTCCCTAACCCCTAATCCCTGCTTTCGCTACTTCACCACTTTGGCCAGAATGTCGGACTCGCGGACGATCTTCACGTCGCGGCCTTCGACCTCGATTTCCGTGCCGCTGTACTTGCCGTAGATGACTTCGTCGCCAACGGCAACGGAGAGCTTGCCGCGCTCGCCGCTATCCAACAGCTTGCCCGGCCCGACGGCCAAGACGGTTCCGCGTTGCGGCTTTTCCTTAGCGGTGTCGGGCAGGACGATTCCGCCGGCCGTCATCTCTTCGGCTTCCATCGGTTCGACAACAACCCGATCATCCAGCGGCCGCAAATTGAGTTCCTTCGACATTGTGTGTTTTCCTTCGTCTGAGTTCTTGTTATCAGTTCTTGTTTCGCGGCCAACGGTACGTCGGCCTTGGCTTTCGTGCTAGTCGCCGTGCCGGCGACTGCTAAACAGCTCTTGTCGCCGCGCCGGCGACTGCTAAACGGTTGTTGGTTCGGCGAACGAGGGCGTGGGCGTCGTTAGAAGCCCATGCCACCCATGCCGCCCATACCACCCATGCCGCCGCCCATGCCGCCCATGCCACCCATGCCGCCCATGCCGCCGCCCATTCCGCCGGGGCCTCCGGGGCCGCCCTTCGGCTCCTCTTCCTTCGGAATGTCGGTGACGAGGCAGGAGGTCGTCAGCAAGAGCGAAGCGACGCTCGCGGCGTTCTGCAGAGCGGTCCGCACGACCTTGGCCGGGTCGATGACGCCCGCCTCGACCAGGTCGCAGTACACGTCCTTGTCGGCGTCGTAACCGTCGTTCTTCCCCTTCATCTGACGCACGCGGTTGACCACCACGGCGCCGTCCTTGCCGGCGTTGTTGGCGATCTGACGCAGCGGGGCCGACAGCACGTTGCGGACGATCTTCGCCCCGAGGGCCTCGTCGCCCGACAGATCGAGCTTGTCGATCGCCTTCTCATTGCGGAGCAGCGAGACGCCGCCGCCGGGCACGATGCCTTCGGCCAACGCGGCCTTGGTGGCGTGTTGCGCGTCTTCCATCAACGCCTTCCGCTCCTTCATTTCGGTCTCGGTCGTCGCGCCGACGCGAATCTCGGCCACGCCGCCAGCCAGCTTGGCCAACCGCTCTTGGAGCTTCTCGCGATCGTAGTCGCTCGTGGTCGTCTCGATCTCCTTGCGGATCTGAGCGGCGCGGCCTGCGATCGACTTCTTGTCGCCTTCACCGCCGATGATCGTCGTGTTGTCCGAATCGACGATGACCTTTTTCGCGGTGCCCAGGTCAGAAAGCTTGACGGATTCGAGCGTGACGCCCAGGTCCTTGAAGATTGCGTTGGCGCCGGTCAGGGTCGCGATGTCGCCCAAGATGGCCTTGCGCCGATCGCCATAGCCGGGGGCCTTGACGGCGGCCACGTTCAGAATGCCGCGGAGCTTGTTGACGACCAGCGTGGCAAGGGCCTCGCCCTCGATGTCCTCGGCGATGATCAACAGCGGCTTGCTCGCCTTGCTGACCGCCTCCAGCAGCGGAATCAGGTTCTTCGCGTTGCTGATCTTGTCTTCGTGGATCAGAACCAGCGCCTTCTCGAACTCGACGCTCTGCTCTTCCTGGTTCGTGACGAAGTGCGGCGACAGGAACCCGCGATCGAACTGCATCCCCTCGACGACCTCGACGACCGTCTCCGACTGCTTGCCTTCCTCGACGGTGATGACGCCGTTCTTGCCGACCTTGATGAAGGCGTCGGCCAGGACCGAGCCGACGGCCGGGTCGTTGTTGCCGGCGATCGTGGCGACCTGCGTGATTTCCTTCCGGTCCTTCTCGTTGATCGGCTTGGCCATCTTCCCGACCGCTTCGCTCACCGCTGCGGCACCGGCTCGAATGCCGCGGCCGAGGGCCATTGGATCGGCGCCCGCGGCCACCATCCGCAACCCTTCCTGGTAAATTGCATCGGCCAGCAGTGTGGCGGTCGTCGTGCCGTCGCCGGCCACGTCGCCGGTCTTCGAGGCCACTTCGCGGACCAGTTGGGCGCCCAAGTTCTCGAACGGATCGTCCAGTTCGATCTCCTTGGCGACGGTCACGCCGTCCTTGGTGATCTTCGGGGCGCCCCAACCCTTGTCCAAGACGGCGTTCCGGCCGCGGGGACCAAGCGTGCTGACCACGGCCCGAGCCAATTTGCCCGCCCCAATGGCGAGCGGCGCGCGAGCTTCGTCTTCAAAGACCAACTGTTTTGCCACAGCGGATTCCTCCTCGTGTTGGCTTCTGCTAAGAGTTCGTAGTTCCGGCTTCAGCCGGCTTTTCGGAGTTCGGTAGGTTCCGGCGCGAAGCCGGTTGGGTGCTCGTAGCCTGGCGGCTTAAGGCAGCAGTCTTGGCGGGCCGGCTCAACGCCGGACTACGAGACGAGGCCACAAATGGCAGCCCCACCCTTTTTGGGCCCTGAAAGATGCAAGCAGCGTGCCAACAGAGACAGGTGGAAGCACAACTGCTGTCAGTGCAACCATTTACAGTGTCATTCCAAGATCCGCGTCTGCGGACTCATGTATGAGGCCCCCACTCCGCATGTCATTTTGGCAGTCGCCGGGAGTTTTCCCTTGCGATCTGGTTGGCTACGTCGGTATGATTGCTCCGCGAAGTCTCTCCCCCCTAACAGAATGGCGACAACATGCGTAGAAATCTATCCGTTGGATTGCTCGCGGTAGCCGCGATCGCGGCCGCCATGAACGCTCGCGCCAAGGAGAACGGCCCGACGGAAACCAAGTCGCTTTGTGAACACGCCTATGTTTTCCAAAACGGCGTTGCATCGATGCTGGGGCTGTTGCAGACCAAGCTGGTCCAGAAAGAGCTTGGGCTGACGGATGCGCAAAACACAAAGATTTCGCTGCTGTTGAGGGAGGTGGGGAAAGCGTACGAAAAAATCGACCGGGATAACCCATGGCCGAAAGAAGATGGCTATCCTCTCGAACTGGACAATTCCAAGGTCATTCACCACAAGGATGGATCGACCACGACCCCGTGGAAGCCCCACAAACCATCGGCGTGGGAACTCCGTGTCGGCGAAGCGAGGAAGAAAGCCAATCGGGACATCCAAATGCGATTGGAGACAATACTCCGGCCCAGTCAGCGCAACCGCCTTTGGGAAATCGTTATTCAATCGGAGAGTTTCGTTCAAGCGGGAAGCGAGTTGATGGGCGGATTATCCGATCTCGACCAAGAATTGTTCGGAGTATTGGATGTATCGGAGGATCAGAGGAACGAGCTGACCTGGATTCATGAAAAACTCACGAACGCTGCGGGTGACGTGTTGCGAGGCGGGCGCGCCGGGCGGGGTGGGATCGAAGAGCTGGCGAAAATGCCGGAAGCGCAGGGCCGCGAAGAACTGCGCAGGCGAGCTCGAAGTCTTCGTCCTCTTATCGATAAGGCGAATCAAGAGATTGTTGCCGAATTGACGCCCAAGCAGCGCGATTCAATCGCGAAAATGAAGGGCAAAGAGGTCGACTTCGTGAAATTGCTCGAGAACGAGATCGACGAAATGGCTGACGGAATCTGGAAGCCGACTCCGCCCAAAAAGCGATGACGCGCAGGCCCTGCGAGAAGGAACGAAGATTGATCGAAGCGTTGAGGCATCGCAATTTCCGGCTGTTCTTCTTCGGCCAGGGCGTCTCGCTGATCGGCACGTGGATGCAGCAGGTCGCCATGACCTGGCTTATCTACCGGCTGACCGGCTCGGCGTTTTTGCTGGGTTTGGTCGGCTTTTGCAGCCAGGTCCCCAGCTTCTTCTTCGCGCCGCTGGCCGGCGTGTTCACCGATCGCTGGAATCTCCATCGGACGATCATCGGGACGCAGGTTCTCGCCATGCTCCAGGCGGCGATGCTCGCCACGCTGACCCTCACCGGGCTCGTCGCCCCCGAACACATCATTCTCCTGAGCGTCTTCCTGGGCGTGGTCACGGCCTTCGACATCCCCGCTCGGCAATCCTTCCTGATCCAGATGGTCGAAGGTCGCGAGGGCCTTGCGGCCGCGATTGGCCTGAACTCGTCGATGTTCAATGGGGCGAGACTCATCGGTCCGGCCATTGCCGGCTTCCTGATTGTCATCGTCGGAGAAGGTGTCTGCTTCCTGTTGAACGCGGTCAGCTTTTTGGCGGTTCTGGCCGCCCTGCTGGCCATGCGGTTGCCGCCGCGGCCGACGGCGAAAGCGACGCAGCGTGTCCTCCCCGAATTGATCGAAGGCGTCCGCTACGCCGTCGGGTTCCAGCCGATCCGGGAAATCCTGCTGCTGCTGACCGTGGTGAATCTGGCCGCCGTGTCGCTCACCGTGCTCCTGCCAATCTTCGCCACGAAAGTGCTCGACGGCGGTCCCGACATGCTCGGGCTGCTGACGGCGGCGATGGGTTGCGGAGCCCTGATGGGCGCCCTGCGGCTCGCTACCCGCAAGAGCGTTCTCGGCCTCGGGCGTCAGATCGCCTGGGCCGCCGGGATGTTCGGTCTCGCCCTGATCGCCTTCTCGTTCTCCCGCGTTGCCCCGCTCTCGCTGTTGCTGCTGGCGGTGTGCGGCTTCTCGATGATGATGGAGACGGCGGCCAGCAACACGATCTTGCAGACGATCGTGGACGACGACAAGCGCGGCCGGGTGATGAGTTTCTACGCGTTGGCGTTTCTTGGCGTGGCCCCGTTCGGGAGCCTGCTGTCGGGCAGCTTGGCCGACAGCCTCGGCGCGGCCCACGTCGTGCAATTCGCCGGCGCTGCGTGCGGCGGGGCTTCGCTTCTGTTTGCCCTGCGGCTGCCTTCGATCCGCCGGATCGTCCACCCGATCTATCGCCGCATCGGCGTGCTTCCGGATATATCATCCGGCATCGCGTCCGAAGCGGAATGCGAAGAGGCGGAAGAAGACGGCGGGGAGTAGACGCCGTCCCCCGATACCGGAGCCTATCAGCGATAAAAAACGATTCGGGTGGCACGCCCTGAAAGGGCGTGGCTGCTCGGCAGACTGTCGCACAACACGCGTCACGCCCTTTCAGGGCGTGCCACCCATCGGAATTCCATCAGGCCGCGAACGCGTTGCCGCGTGTGCGTCAGCCGCCTATCGCAAAGGGATGAACAGAAGAGTCTCGCTCACCAGGCCGTCGCCGAGGCGAACCCTGATTTGCTCCGCCTGAATTCGGCGGCGTTCAATCTCGGCGTCCATTTCCTGCCGGTGGTCGTAATAGCAGCCGAGCGCGCTGTGAATCTGGCCAAGGCTTAGTTCTGGAAAAATAGTCAGGCGACACGGTGTAGGAAATCTGGTTGTGCACTGCCCCGTATGCCCCCGCGACCAAGCACGCTGCGACCAGCAACATCAGGAACAGAGCAAACTTGCCCACGGTCTTCTCCCTGTTTGAGAGACAGTTTCCTACTTCTTGCCGGCCCGGCGTTGCTGCTGAAAGAAGCGGCTGAGGATTTCGCCGCAAGGCTCAGCCAACACGCCGGCGACGACTTCGGCGCGGTGGTTCAACCGCGGATCAGCCAGCAGCCGGTAGAGCGAATCGACGGCGCCCGCCTTCGGGTCTCGTGCGCCATAGACGACCCTGGGGACGCGAGCCTGCACGATCGCGCCGGCGCACATCGGACATGGCTCGAGGGTGACGTACAGCGTGCAACGGTCGAGCCGCCATGACTCGCATGACTGAGCGGCCTGGGTGATGGCGATCATCTCGGCGTGCGCCGTCGGATCGCGAAGCTGCTCCCGCTGGTTGTGCGCCCGGGCGATCACCCGGCCGTCGCAGACGATGGCCGCGCCGATCGGGACCTCCTCCTCGCGCATCGCTTGCTCGGCCTCGGCCAGGGCGATCTTCATGAAGTCGTTGTGCGAGCCCGCGTCGGCTTCCGGCGAGAAGCCGGCCGCAATGCCCCTGAGCAGGTCGTCATCCATGTCTGTCATTCCAGGGTTACGTTGAGCGGTTCGGCAAAGACGATGGTTGCGGATCCACCGTCGCCGAGGCCGATGGCTTGCAGCCGCACGGGGCCGGCGCCGAGTTTCTTGGCCGGGATGGTGATCTTTCCCTGCTCTCCCGCCGCTTCGCCGAGGATCCGGCCGTCGCTGACCAAGATGATCTTGGTCGAGCCGGGCGAGCGAACCTCGACCACCAGCGGCTTGTCGGCCTTCGGCGATGTGTCGGCAAACCGCACCGTCGGAATCTCGCGGCCATGGTTGGCTACGCGGATCGACATGATCTGCCGGCCTTGCGATTCAATCGGGCGAGGGCCGACGGCCACGACTCGCAGCTCGTGATAGCCATCGGCCAGTTCCAACGTGTCGAGGGTGAGCGACCCGCCCGGCTTGCACGCGGCCCGTCGCACGCCCTCGACGAACAGCTCGAAGTGGTCGGCCGCGTCTTGCGCCGGCAGGTTGGCAACCTGTCCCACGGACGCTTGCGATGGTAAGCTGCCGCTCGGCCCCACGGTTGCGCTGGGCTTGATCTCGACGCGGCCGCGAACCGGTTCGCCGGGCTTCATGCCGGCGACGGACACTTGCGGAATCACCGCCCAAGGGCGGCAGAGCGGATCGCCGACGATGAGCAACTGATACGGCCCATAGACGGACTGATAGAAGGCCTCGGCCAGCGAGCAGCCGCGGGCGTAGTGGACCTGGATCATCGGCGACGGGAATTTCTCGGCGATCGCGTACGGCTCGGTGACCGTGCCCGACGCGCCCGCCGCACCGAACCGAAGGAACTCGGAGAGCGGCGTCTGACTGGCGCCCTTGCACATGACCCCGCCGAAGCTGGTGAAGTGCTCGCAGATCGCGCCAGGCAGGATTGTGCTATCGGATGCTTTCCAACTGAACGTCTCGACGCCCATCATGACGCCCTGCACGTCGCGGCGGTTGATCGGCAGCGAGCCTGGGACGATTTCGGCGTTGACGCCGAGGCTTTTCAACTGGCGGACGGCGTCCGGAAAGCCTGCATGGCGGACGACCGAACGTCTGTCCGCGTTTTGAACGCAATAGATCGTTCCCTTGGGATGCGTGCCGTCGGCTGCTGCGCTCCGCGTCAGGTAGTTGAGGACCTCAGGCACGGTGTTGCCTCGGCCCGCGGTGACGGCGAGCATGGTCGAGAGCACGAAATGCCGCCCGCCCGACGAGGCGACCTTGCCCTGCTGGTCGTAGGCGCGCTGCGACCGGAAGGCGATCGTCGCCTCGTCCTTCGACATGCGGGGCAGACGCATGTAGGTGTTGACGTGGAGATCGAAATAGCCGGGATGCTTGGCCATGACGGGCTGCCACAGATACGTCATGCCAGTGATCGAGCCGAGTTGCGTCAGTTGCTTCGGCCACTGCGGCTTAGCCTGCTGCCCCGCCTTGCCGTCCGCGCCGGTCTTGGCGGGCGTCAGTTGTTGCAACTGATCGAGGAATCGTTGGGCGTCTTTTTCCAGATTGACGCCCCAGGGAAGATCGGCCGAGTAGACGACGTAGTCGATCTGCTGATCGAGGTGTCGTTTTCCGATCGCTTTGAGCACCGGAAGGAGAAACTGCGTTCGGAAGGTGTCGATGTCGGTGTATTGAGCGTCCGGCTTCCAATCGAGAAAGACCACGTTGCCGGCCGGGATCTGCCGCAACTGGACGTAATGGTTTGCGATGGTCAACGATGCCGGGCTCTGCGAGTTGACCACCAGCAGGACGTTCTCCGGCCCGCCGCCGGCCAAGGCCAACGTGGCGACGAAGAACAGGACCACAGCGATGGCGATGCGTTTGGCTGCGTTTGCCGGAAGGAGGCGGCAGTCGGTTGGGTGGTGATGCATGTGGGCAGTCGCGAGTTGGGCTCTTGCGGCTAGAAGAGGGTGCTGACGCAAAGCCCCATGATACGCCACCGGCTGCCCGTCGGCCAGAGAGCTCGCGTGGTGAAGCGTTATCTTGGGAGTCATCACAAAAAGAGGGTGCGACTGCGCCGTAGCACGGACTTCCTAGTCCGTCCAGTCCACGCACGGCTTGGGAAATCCGTCCTACGGTTTCTTTGCGATAGAGAGCATCGCAGCATTCGCAGCGGCCTTATCGCATCATCGTGCCGTCCAGCGGCATGATGCGATGGGCCGTGATGTGGCTGGCGCGCGGCTCGATGATGTTCGCCCGGCTGCCTACGACTCCGACGCGGCGGCCAAGATACTCGCGGGGGTTCACGCCGGGCGTTGGCGTCACGTAGCAGAGGACCTCGCCCCGGTCGTTGGTCAGCGCATAGCGTGGCGTGCCCGGCTTCCGTCGTTGCACTTCGGTGAGCCGGCCGACGCCGTCGAAGCGGCCGTCCGTCTCGAACATCGCCCCCGACCGCTCGCGGTCCGACCGGCTCGGCAGACCGGCCACGAATCGCTCGCGACGCGCCGGGTCGTCGCGCATGGCGAGCACGGCCTCCTGCCGCTGCCGAACTTGCTCGAATCGGGCGATGCGGTTCGCCAGTAGCCGGGCCTGGCCGCGCTCGACGGCCGTTGGGGCCTCATCGAGCAACCAGTTCGCCCGTTCCCGGAATTCGCTCAACGACCACGTGGCTGCGTCTTCGAGGATCATCGCCGAAAGCTCGAGCTGCAGCAATTCGTACTCGGACTGGAACTCACGGGCCGAAAGCGGCCGCCGCGAGGGCTTGCTGCGCGACGGCGCGGCGGTCGTCTGCGGCGGCATGACCTCCGCGTGGGCCCGCAGCGGCTCGACGTCGAGGTCCTTCGCGGCCACCCAGCGAAATTCGCCCGAAGGCGGGGCGATCTTGTACCATCGTTGCTCTTGGGGGCCGGTGTTGTGCGGCGGCTCGATGGTGGTGACCACCTCGCCCTCGCGGAGACGCACCTGGACGGCGCTCTGGTCATCGCTCAGATTGCTGCCGATCCTCGCCTGCGCTCCATCCTCGACGACGACAGCCAATCCGCCGTCGGTCGGTTTCAAGTCCTCGGCGGCAACCCACGTGAAGCTGCCCTCGACTGGTCGGACCGCGCACCAGCCGGCCGCGTCTTGCCGGTAAACCTCGACCGTTTGTCCCCGCTTCAGCCTATCGGTCGGATAGTAGCTCTGCCCCGGCCCGCTGCGGAGGCAAACCTCATCGCCGGCGACCACGGCCTTGAACGGGAACTTCGTCTCGCCTTCCGCACGCGCGGCAGCGAGGCAGCAAGAGATGAGACACAGGGCGGCAACGGGACGCATGGCGATGCCTCCGGCCGAAACGGATCGAGACAAGGGACGCTAGTTCACGTCGCCTTGTAGCCAAAAACGGCCGTTCGCTCAAGTGCAACCGGTGGGCGGCGTTGAGGCGAAAACAGTGGAAGAGGAGGTGCCCTGACGAGCGACCCAGTGGCTGCAATAGCGCCGGACGATCGCCGGAAAGCCTTGTTGCCATGCTCCCGCGTCGGAACACACTCGCGGCGGTGCTCCTGCATCGCCGGGGTTGATAAGCGGTTTTAGGCCAACGGGTTATGCTGAGGACGCAGGAGCGTCCAAGCGGTGCGTTCCCACGGGGACCGTGGGAACGAGGCTTAACATCCGCGCTCGAACGAATAGGAAGGGCTATCCGCCGATCTTCCCCTTCGCCTTCAGATAGGCGAGCACTTCCTCGGCCAACACCTCGGGCGGTTTCTTCCCGGCGTCGAGGACCAACTCGGGCTTGACCGGCGGCTCATAAGGGTCATCAATCCCCGTAAAGCCTTTAAGCTCGCCAGCCCGCGCTTTCTTGTAAAGGCCCTTGGGGTCCCGCTTTTCACATACTTCGATCGGGGCGTCAACGAAGATCTCAATGAAGTCGCTGTCGGCAAACGACGCCCGAACCCGGTCGCGGTCGACTCGGTAGGGGCTGATGAACGCCGTGATGGCGATGATTCCGGCGTCGGAGAAGAGCTTCGCCACGGTGCCGATGCGGCGGATGTTCTCCTCGCGGTCTTGGGCCGAAAAGCCCAGCCCGAACCGCTTGGCGAACTCCTCGCCATGTCGGTCCTTGAGCATGGCGGGCCCGGCGTTCAAGCCGTGCCGGATGTTGTCGCCATCGAGGACGAAGCTGTGAACGCCCATCTCATGGAGCCGATTGTCCAGCTCGTTGGCGATGGTGCTTTTGCCGCAAGCGCTCAGCCCGGTGAACCAGACGACGCAGCCGCGATGGCCGTTGAGCCGTTCGCGGTCCTCGCGGGCGACCGCGTGTTCGTGCCAGTGGACTTGGACTTGAGCGTCAATCGGCGTAGCCATGCTGTCTCCAAAACCGATGTCGGAAACCCACAGTATCGCTCAAACCGGCCCGCGGTTCAAGCGGCGATGGCCGTGGGCAGGAGGATTGCAAGGTCGGCCGCAGGCGTTCGCAGTCCCGCCTTTGGCGGAAAACGGCCGGCCAGCAGCCCGAAACTACGAACGACTTTGCCGTTCTTCTGGGCCGGGCATCACGCGGCGGAGCCAAATTTCACGCCAATAGAGATGATTGGCGCGGGGGCAGTTCGCGCTGCAAACGCCCTGGCAGATCAGCCCTTCGAGGATGACGGTGTTGGCCAGTTGCACCATCTTCCCGGTCTCTTCCACGATGATCGTGCGGATCGGCTTGGCCACGCGGTAGCGGCGGCCGCAGTGCAGGGCCATCTCGCGCTCGAACGCCAGCCCTCGGTTTCGCCCTTGCGGATCGAGCGTTGCGGCAATCTCCGCGGCGCTCTTGATCTCGACCCATTCGCCAGGTTCGAGATTCAGCTCGTCGGTCAGCGTTTTCTTCTGCGGGCCGGTCAACTCGTGGAAGGCCCGGCCATGCATCTTCCGCCAGAGCCCATTGACGAGGCTCATCCAGAGAAAATGAGCGAACAGCCGAGGGCGGAGCTCGCCTGTACGAAGGTCGGTCCAGTAGGGCCAGAGCTTGCCTGGCGGAAGGTCCGTCGTCGCCCCGGCCAACTCCGTCGATTGGCAGAAGAAGCGGCCGTCCCTGGTCGTCGGCAGTTGCGATACGGCCTCCAACTCGGTCGGATCTGCTTGAGCCGCGGGAGACCCGGGCGTCTCGTTTTCACGGACACGAGAGTCGGGACAGTCTCCCGCCGACAGGTCCGCCGGCTTCAACCACACTTCCTTCCAGAAGAAAAGACAGCCGCGTTCGCAACCGGCGTGGGCCGAGCCGTCGCATCGCAAACCATCGAGGAGCACGGTCCCGCTCAGGCGTCTCGTCCCTGTCCCCTCGACGCAGGTCCGCTCGGCACGCCGGTGGACGCGGAAGGTTTTGCCGCAGAAGGCCGCCATCTCGGGCATGAAGGGCATCCCCTCGAACCGTCCTTCCGCGTCGAGGGTCTCCAGGATTTCGTCCATGTCGCGGATCGTGACGGATTGGCCACGACGGAATCCACGAAATTTCAGTCGTTGGCCGTCGAGTTTGACCATTATCCGCTCCGCGAAGGACCTTGTTCTCCAAGTATAGTGTCCGCTGGAGCGAGCGTGGCGATGTTGGCGGGGATGCAGTGCCCCGCGGGCAACGGCAGTGGGCTCCCCCCCTGGGGTCGGGGTTCAGTGCGATTTGGGGCGAATGCTGCGCCCTGCACCGCCACCCCACAAAGCCGCGACCGTTGGTCGCGCCACAGGCGGCTGGCTCGAATCCGGCTCTTGGGCGCGACCATCGGTCGCGGCTTTAGATGACGTTGAGCGTTTCAAACGGCAAGTTGCGTCCCCTTTCCGTCCGCCACCCATGGTTGACACGGGGGGGCCGGGCGTTTAAGATGTGCGGTTTCGTTTGTATGAACCAGTCTCGCCGCGCCTGTTCGCGGCGATCCGCGGAGGTGATCTACTCATGGCCGTCCCAAAACGCAGGCAGAGTAATGCCCGCACCGGCAGCCGTCGGGCGCACGATTTCAAGAAGCCCAAGCAGCTCTCCTATTGCCCCCAGTGCAGCACGGCCGTGCCGAGCCACACGGTCTGTCCGAACTGCGGCCACTACATGGGCCGGAAAGTCGTCGAGACCGAATCTTGAGCCGAGTCGCTTTCCTCTTCCCGGGACAGGGTGCGCAGACCGTCGGAATGGGCCGACGGCTCTACGAGTCGCTGCCCGCGGCTCGACGGCTCTATGACCGCGCGGCCGAGATTCTCGGCTACGACTTGGCCAAGCTTTGCTTCGAAGGGCCGGCTGAAGAGTTGGACTCGACGGTCTGCAGCCAGCCGGCCATCTTCGTCACGAGTCTGGCCGCCTTGGAAGCCCTTCGGGCCGAGTCGCCCGACGTTGTCCTTGGCTGCGAGGCGGCCGTGGGGCTAAGCCTCGGTGAGTACACGGCGTTGGTCTTTGCCGGCGTCATGGAGTTCGAGGACGCGCTTCAGGTAGTTCAGCGTCGCGGCGCCGCCATGCAAGAAGCGGCCGACGCCACGCCCGGCGGCATGGTCAGCATCCTCGGCCTCGAACGCGTCGAGGTCGAAGCGCTCTGCGAAGAAGCTCGCGATGGAGAGACGCTCAAGGTCGCCAACCTGCTTTGCCCCGGCAACATCGTGGTTTCCGGCAACCAAGGGGCGTGCGAGCGCGCGGCGGAGCTCGCCGAAAAACGCGGCGCGATGAAGGCGGTCCCGCTGGCCGTAGCCGGGGCCTTTCATACCGAAATCATGCGGCCGGCCGACCGCCAGTGTGCCGAGGCCCTGGCGAGCGTGCCGATGCAGAAGCCGCGAATTGCGATCATCTCGAACGTCGACGCCCGACCCCACGACGATCCCGAGGAAATCCGGCAAATCCTCGTCCGGCAGATTCTTCAGGCCGTGCGTTGGGAAGATTCGATGCGATACCTGATCGACCAGGGTTTCGACCAGTTTTATGAGGTTGGCCCTGGTCGAGTGCTCCGCGGGCTGCTCAGGCGAATCGACCGCAAACTATCCTGCCAGTGCGTGGAGGTGTGAGCGGGGCGGCTTCGGTCTTAGGGCTTGAGTCTTAGAGCTCAGGTTCCTACACCGCAGCCTCATTTGTTGCGAACGATCTCTAGGCCATGGGCCCGCCCCAGGGCGCCCCAAGACCTAAGACCTAAAACCCAAGACCCAAGATGACAAGCCGAATTTCGACCGATTTGAAGGGACAAGTGGCCATCGTGACCGGCGCCGCCCGGGGGCTCGGGCGTTGCATCGCCGAGACGCTGGCCGGCGCGGGGGCGAAGATCGCCTGCGTTGACGTGAACACCGAGGTGCTGGCCGACACGGTCGCCGCCGTCCGCGCCGCCGGCAGCGAGGCGGAGCCGATCGCCTGCGACGTGACCGATTCCACCCGCGTCGGCGAGGTCGTCGACGAGGTGATCAAGCGATGGGGGAAGCTGGATATCCTGGTCAACAACGCTGGCATCACTCGCGACAATGTCATTGTCCGCATGAAGGATGACCAGTGGGACTCGGTGATCGCCGTCAACCTGCGGGGTACGTTCCTGTTCACCCGCGCCGCCGCTCGGCCGATGATGAAGGCCCGTGGCGGTCGGATCGTCAATATCGCCAGCGTCTCGGGGCTGATGGGCAATCCGGGCCAGGCGAACTACTCGGCGTCGAAGGCCGGCGTCATCGGTTTGACTCGCACGGTCGCCCGCGAATTGGCCAGCCGCAATGTGACGGTCAATGCCGTGGCGCCCGGCTTCATTGCCACGGACATGACCGCCAAGCTGGGGGAGGAAATCCTCGCCAAGGTCCGCGAGGAGATCCCGCTGGGTCGCATGGGCCAGCCGCAGGACATCGCCGACGCGGTGCTGTTCCTGCTGAGCCCTGCCGCATCGTTCATCACCGGACATATCTTGGCCGTCGACGGCGGCCTGACCTGCTAGAACCAGTATTCAGGAGCCCAGGACAGGTCGGCGTTCCGGCGTCTGACTTCGGGCCCCTGCCCTTCTGGAAAAATTCCCCTGACAGATATGGACACGGGCGGAGAAACCCGGTATACCTTGCAAGACTGAGAGCGGAAAAAGGGGGTAAGCGGCGGGGATTGGAGTCTCCGCGACGTTGGTCGAACGGACTTGACCATTAGGCGGGGATCGCCACGGGAGTGCGTCCCCAATTGGAATACTTTTTGTGTCAGCAGGAGGACCCTCACGGTGGCCTCAGTTCAAGAGCGAGTCGTTGATATCGTTGCCGAGCAACTTGGCGTTAGCAAAGACCAGATCACCCGGGAAACCTCTTTCGTCAACGATCTGGGGGCGGATTCCCTCGATACGGTCGAGTTGGTGATGGAGCTCGAAGAAGAGTTCGACATCAACATCCCGGACGACGTGGCCGAGAAAATCCAGACTGTCGGCCAGGCCGTCGATCATATCGAAAAGGCTGTCCAAGGCGCCGAAGCATCCTCTGCCTGATCCGATCGCATGAAACGCCGCGTCGTCGTTACCGGCCTAGGCGCCGTCACCTCGCTCGGTTGCAAGGTGGACGAACTCTGGACTCGCATTTGCAATGGCGAGAGCGGAGTCGGTCCGCTGGAGCGCCTTGATGTGGCCAATTACCGCGTCCGCTTCGGCGGCGAGGTTCGCAATTGGTCGGTCGAGGGCTATATCGAGGCCAAGGACGTCAAACGGTTCGACCGTTTCGTCCAATTCGCCCACGTGGCCGGCGTCAACGCCGTCACCGATTCGGGCATCGACTTCTCCAAGGACGACCCTTGGCGTTGCGGTGTCGTCATCGGTTCCGGCATCGGCGGCCTCGAGACGATCGAGATCCAGCACGAACGCCTGTTGAACCGCGGGCCCGACAAGGTCTCCGCATTCACGATCCCGAAGCTGATCGGCAACGCCGCCAGCGCGCAGTTGGCCATCCAGTACGGCCTTCGCGGGCCGAATCAGGTGGTGGTCACCGCGTGCGCCAGCGCGACCAACGCGATGGGCGATTCCTACAAGCTGATCCGCGACGACGAAGTCGACGTGATTGTCACCGGCGGCAGCGAGGCGGCCCTGACGCATATTGGGCTGAGCGCGTTCGCCTCAATGCGGGCGCTCTCCGAGCGGAACGACGAGCCAACGCGAGCCAGCCGTCCGTTCGACCGCGACCGCGACGGCTTCGTGCTGAGCGAGGGCGCCGGGATGCTCGTGTTCGAGGAATTGGAGCACGCCAAGGCTCGCGGCGCGCATATCTACGGTGAAGTCCTCGGGTATGGCGCGAGTTGCGACGCGAGTCATATCACGGCTCCCGATCCGCACGGCGTCGGCGCCGCCCACGCCATGTCGAACGCGATCAAGGACGCGGGAGTTCGGCCGGACGAGATCGACTATATCAACGCCCACGGCACGAGCACGCCGCTGGGCGATGCGGCCGAGACAATCGCGATCAAGTCGGTGTTCGGCGAGCATGCTCGCAAGCTGAGCATATCGAGCACGAAGAGCCAGTTGGGCCACCTGCTCGGCGCCAGCGGCGGCGTCGAGCTGATCTTCTGCCTGTTGGCCATCCGTGACGGGATCGTTCCGCCGACGATCAATCTGGAAAACCCCGATCCGGCGTGCGATCTCGACTATACGCCGAACCAGGTCAAGCAACGGGCCGTCTCGATTGCCATGTCGAACAGCTTCGGCTTCGGCGGCCACAACGGCTCGGTGATTGTCGGCAAGCTGCGCAACGGCTCTTAGTCTTCGCTGTTGGCGTCCTGTCTCAGAGGCGGGGCCATTTGCTTGCCGACGGAGCGCAGCGAGGCAGCACGCATGCTTCTCGCTTCCTGATGCCCGCGACAAGCGTGGGCGCGGCGCACAGCTCTCGCAATTGTGCGTGAACACCGGCGTCACCAGCCGCGTGAAGGAGCGGTTCCACGGCAAGAAAAGAAAACGAGCCCTCCACCGCAATGCCGTGGCGATGCTATTTTGAGAGCCCGTTCTTGCAAAGTGGGCAGCCTGGATCCCGGGTTGTGTGATCCGCTGCCGGACGGCCCGGTCAACGGCTATACACGCGGCCAGAACCTTTGTATCAGGCGCCCCACGGGCATTCTTATCGGCTCACCAAAACGTCGCATCGACAACACGAACATAGTAGAGGACTCGTAACGATTCTACCAGTTTCCCCCCGCCGGGCAAGAGATGAAAAGTCGCGGTCAAACGGGGGCTCTGCG
>JBDKUC010000421.1:0-3368 GCA_039679885.1 Thermoguttaceae bacterium
CGAGTGCATTGGCCAACCGCTCTACCGCGTCCCGATCCGGGCAGCGCGTCGTTTTCTTCCGTCGCTTGCCGTTGTGGTCGAAATACTGAATGACATAGCCGGCGCTCGTCAGGCTGATGCAACGGCCGTCAGCCGTCAGTGACGCCCGCTTCCGCTGGCCGCCGACCATCCACACTGCGTATCGCTTCCCGCGGGATTCGAGGAACTCCGCGTCCTCGGGGATCGGTGCCCGCCGCTTCGCTTTGTAGACCGTCGCCATGTTCTCACCCTCTCTTCTTGCTCGGCTTGTCGGCCACAATCCGCAGCCCGAGGCTCTTGCCGATCGCGTCCAGCCCTTCCATCGACAAGCCGCCCTTGCCGTGTAGGAACCGTGAGATCGTAGCAATGTCGATTCCGCTTTCACGGGCTATCTGGCCCATGCTTCTGTCGGTCTCGACAATTGCCGCTTTCAATTGTTCGGTTAGTGTTGTTGGTTTCTTTCCCATCGGAATCATTCTAGCAGGGCTTGATTATTAGTCAACACATTGGTTTGTTATGCCATCGCTCGCCACATTCCGCCAATCTCCCTTGCCCACTTTCACGCCCGCCCAAAGCCCTCTGATTGCCCTTGTGCGGGCCGCTTACTGCCAACGTCCAGAGTATCGACCAGACCCGCCGGCACGCAACCGGGCGCAATCCTCGCAGCCGCTTTTCGAGTAGCAGACTGTTCCCGCAGCCTCGCCGCCCGCTCCGCCCAGTCGAGGGCACGACGCAACCAGTCACCGTCGCATTGCTGGCAATGCCGGCCGCCGAGCAAGTCCGTCCACTCTTCCAAGCTCCCGCAGACCGGGCACGCCGGGCCGGGCACTGGCAGCGCGTCGAACGGCGCCACCTCGGGCAGGTCCGGCGCTTGCCAACCCGTCACGCCGAGCGCATCGGCCCGATAGACCCAATCAGAGAACGACCCGCCAGCATCATCTGGGACCGGCGCCGCCTCGGGCTCTGGCACCGCGATGATCGTCGTCACCGCGACCGGGACCGCGGCGCAACTCTCGCCGAAGATCGCAACTAAATCAATCATCTTCGCTCCGCCTTTTCCTCCGAAACCTGGACACAGCAGCTAACCGCTTGCCCAGCATCGGCTTTTGTTTCCAAGTGCCAATCTGGACGCAACTGGAAACGTGGAGACATTCCCGCGTGTCCCGCTTCCAGTTTGTGTCCAAAATTGCAGGTGGAAACGCAACTCGCTGCCCCTGTTGGTCTTGTCGTCTGCTTCCATCTTTCCACCTCGGCTCAGCAACAGACATTCTCTACTGAGGGCAGCACCGCCGCCTCGGGGTCGGGGGCGCCGCTCGATAGCCGCCATTGGGCTGCCCGGTTGCCCCGCTGCGACTCCACCTTGTCCACCATGCCGGCGTCGTGCAACTCAGCCAGCCACCCGTATACCGATGATTTTGACCGGCTTTCCTTCCGCTTTGCGTCTGGCGTGGTGAATATCTCCGCCGTGCCAAACCACTCTTTCAAGCGTTCGAGGAAACGCATTGCCGGATCGGAGATACGGCCGCCCAACTGCCGCGCCATCGGCAATTCCAACAGGTGCCGCGCCAATTGGTAATCGTCGGCTGCCGCCAACAGCCGGCCATCGCTGTCCACCTGCCGCCCCCGCTGGTGCAAGAGGGCTGATGCTTGGATCATGCTCACGACTTGCGGATAGGCGCGTCGCGCCTCCACTCGATTGCTGCCCATCGCGTCGGCCAACCGTTCGGCGTAGGGAACTAAAACGACGAACGGTTGTAGCGTCCGCTGCAATGCATGGTGCCGGTCGATAATCCGCTGCTGATCGACCGCGGCGCCGCGGGCATACGCCCCCGCCAGCGTCGATAGAATGCGACGGGTTTGCTCGGGCGTCTCGTCACTGCTCAGCAGCAGGCAACGGTTTGCGTCTTCGTCGAAAATCCTCGTCAACGTGGTCGTTTCGACATAGGCTATCGGGCCATCTTGCTCCACAAGCACCGTCTCGGGCCGGCCGTCCTTCTTGACCGGCAGCATCTTACTCAGACGCCCCTCGGAAAGCATCTCTCGCAATGCTCGGGTAGCCTCGGCCGTGTCGTCATTCTCAAGCCGCGACCGTTCGCCCGTGACGACGAAACGGTGGACCAGGCCGCCGGGCTGCATGTAGAACAATGCTTGCGGCGTCAACTGCGTCGCCGTGATGATCGTCTCGGGTGGAAACAACTTCGCAGCGTGTTTCACGACGTAGCTCTTGCCGGAAGATGATGGGCCTTGCACGATCGCCGCAAGCGGCCTCGATAGTAGCCGTGACGTCCCAATCAGGTACACCGTCGCGGCCAGTTCCTTTTCGCCTGCAACGCCCAACGCCGCGATATCCTCGACCACGCGCTGCATCACGTTGGGCGCGTCGAGAATCGCGCGGGCTTCGGCGCGAACCGACTCGGGTGTCTTCGCCAACAGTTCGGCCGCTTCAGGCTGCTCCGAGGTGTCGGCCGGTGGCTCGGGCTTGGCTGCCAGGTCGGCCGCCAGCCGAAGCAACTCGGATTCGACGGCCGCTCGGTCGATGCCCTCACGCCCTCGGCAAACCGTGTCAAGGAAACCGGCCCGGGCTTTGGGCTTCCCGAGGTCCAACTTTTCAAGGGCCACTACTTCGCCGGTCAGCCGCGCCGTCAGTGTCGCCGTGCCGTTGCGACCGCTCGGGGCCGCTTCGATTGTCAGTTCGTTATTATCTTCCATGACGACCGCCTGCCTTTCCTCGGGTCCGAATCGAAACGCCCAACTTGCGGACCGGGGCCGCGTCGATCGCCGCTTGCACGTCGGCCCGGGTGGCGCCGCTTCGCTTCCACTCCCGCGCGTCTTTCACGCCAGCCGGGGGCGTGATGATTCGCACCGATGCCGCTAGGCCAGCAACACCGCCGCTAAGCTCTCTGCGCCTCGCTGGCCGGGCGCGTCGCCGTCGGCCACAATCACCACACCCTCGGGCCGATACTGCCGCACAAACTCGACCAACAGCTTGACGCCGCCAGTACAACCGTGTCGCTCGGGCCTTCCGCCACCAGCAAGACGCCGACCGGCTGGTCGAGGTTCTCGGGCACGAAAAGCCCTTCTCGCCCGCCCTTAATGCTTAGCTTCTTGCCGCTGGCCAATCGCAGCCGGATGCCCAACACCTTGCCGGCCGCGTCGCTCATTGGGAACGACCACGCGCAATGCCGCGGCGACCAGCCTACTCGCAGCCGATGCAGACTCACGACGGACAGTTCGAGGCTTACCGCCAGTTGGCCGAGGGCCGCATGATCGAGGGCCTTGCGGAAGTCCGCCGCCAGCGAGTCGACGTCGCCGGTGTTGTTTGCCGGTGCACCCATCGTTCGGACGGCCAC
>JBDKUC010000435.1:0-10244 GCA_039679885.1 Thermoguttaceae bacterium
ACGTCCTTCGCCGAGGCTCATTGCGTGCCACCCGCTGCCCCAGCGCGGTCAGAGTTCGTAGCCCCACTCGTCGAAACTCCGACGCCAGGCCGAACCGATTCGGGAACGCAACGCCGGCGGGAGTTCCGGATACTGGTTCGTTTGATAGCCGGCCAGCGATTCGACGTGCCGCCGCATCGGTGTCTCGACCTCGCTGAAGTCGGGCAAATCGAGCGCGGCGTAGATGTCGCGGAGTTGGCCCAACGGGTCGCGTTCCAGGTCCTCGAACGCCACCTCGTGGTATCGCCGGGCAGGAATCAGCGGCCGTTCGGCGAAGAATTGGTCGTACATCTCCGTGTATCTGCGGAGGAGCCTCTCGTCGTTCAATCCGTTCGATCGTTGAAGCCGGAAATACTCGGCCACCGTATTGCGCCGGTGCCGCGTCGACAGGAAGACGACGTAAGGATTCCGATGCACATGGATGAATCGGGCGTCGGGGAACAGTTCTAAGAGCAAACGGATGCGGCAGGTGTGGGTCGGCGACTTCAGGATCAGCGGCCGCCGGTGCTTCCAAGTGAGTTTTTGGAGGAACCGTTTGAGGCCGGCCTTCCACTCGTCGATTTCGCATTGCGGCACTCCGCGAAAGGTCAGGTAGCGGGCGTAGTGTTCCGCCCGGCGCGGCAGCGACCAACACAGATACGGCGATCGCAGCGTGGACGCGCAGAGGGCGAACTCGTCTTCGGCGGCCATGCCCAGGTGCTGCGCCACGTTGTCCCCCAGTCGCCGTTTCGGCACCAGCGGCGCCAGCAGCCGCGAACCGATCGCCTCGGTCGAGAGGAACGTGTGGGGAAACACGACCTGGTAGAGATTCGGAGAGGCGAACCGGGGATCGACGGCCAAGAGGTTGTGCAAATGCGTCGTGCCCGACCGCCAATGCCCGAGCACGAACACCGGCGAGCGGACTTCGACGTTCCGCACTCTCGATCCATAGACCGCGTCCTCATAGCGGCGAAGGGCCGAGTTGCCCAGGCTATTGAGCGTCACCAGGGCCGCACGCAACCAGTAAGGTCGGTCGATGGCGTAGCGGTTCTCGCGCAGCAGCGAGAACCAGCGGCCGGCGGTGATGCCGGCGAACTGTCCGGAAACGATACGCAGGAGCAACGTCTCGCGCCAGGCTGCCATGAGCCACCTCAGCGGGGTCCGCAGCTCAAGCGTAGGACGGACTCGGGCGTCTGTCCAGTCCAGGCGAGGCGTCAGGCGGCTGGACGCGAGGGCCGGACGATGTGTCGCAAGCCGATCTCGATGGCGACGCCGGCCAAGATCCCAACCGTGTAGCAGACCATGTCGCTCCAGACGAAGCAATCTCCAAGCAGGATGACGCCGAGCCGATAGCCGCGAATCGCATCAATCCAGGGCGCGTGATAGAGTTGGCTGATCTCGCAGAGGTAGGCGATCGCCAGGGCTGCCAACGTCGCATGGAGCGGCGGACGCCGGGGCGCCACGGCCCGGAGAACCATGAAGAGCATCCACGCCCAGAGCGTATCGTCGCCATATTCGACGACAAAGCCGGGCATCCATGGCCATCCCGCTCGCGTGGCAAAAGCCGATGCGATGACAATCGGAATCAACGCGAGATAGACCAAACGGAGCTTCATGTTGCCCGCGGAGTCGCCCACTCAAGACATCGTCACGTGCAGTCTCTTGTGCATTGCCTCGGCGAGGCGATTGAGCATTGTCAGCGAATGGCCTTCGTAATCGGAATCCTCAAGACGGCTGATGACCGATTGCGTTGTGCCGACAAGGTCGGCAAGCTGTTGTTGCGTCAGTCCGGCCTCGGTCCTCATAGCGTAGAGGAGTCGGGCGATTTCCGCGTTCATACGTTCCGTCGCGACAGATGCCTTTCTCTTGCGGTCGTTCTTCACATATCGGCGGCGAAGAATTTCCGCGGCGTTGGTGCTCCTAGACATCGGATTGTTCCTCGTAGGTGTGTCTGCCGGGATGACGCCTGAACTGTTCGCTGTGACTGATAGCCAGCTCGATTTCCCGGTCGGGCACCACGTCTTTTTTCGTCAGCCCGTGCGATAGCACCGCCGTCCGCTCATGGAAGAAATACAGAATTCGATAGTTGACGTTTCGATGCCGCACCCTAAGTTCGTAGATCCCGTCTCGCAGATAGTCTGCCTCCGGGCGGCGAAGCTCGTGGCCGAGTTCCGCCAAGCGTTCGACCTTCACAAGGCACTTGTCTTGAACCTTGGGGTCTTGACGGTCGAGCCAGTCCAGTAGCGGAGCCGTGCCGTCCTCATTCGCAAAGAACACGGTGTCCGTTCTTGGCACCATCGACTCCCTTAAGTATAGCAGATTTGCGATGGCAGGCAAACGCAGAACCAGACAAGCATAAGTCGGACGCCGGGCCCCCGGCTGTTGCAGCTTGCCGATTCGCAAGACCACCGGGCGCGAACCACCTGGCCCGACGCGCTTGTTCGAGCCGTTAGCGCACGCGGCAGCGGAAGCGGAGAATGCCGCCCTTGCACGGATCGAGTGGCTTGGTCAGCTCGCAGCGGACCACGACCGAATCGCCTTCGTTCGGCTGCGTCGAGAACTTCGCGTCCAGGCTGCATTGGGCGCTGGCGGGGATGTACTCCAACCGCGTGCTCAAGCTGTCAAGGATGACGACGTTGCCGATCGGCTGGTCGCCGATGTTGTCGAAGCGGAGAGTGAAGGCCACTTCCTCGCCCGGCTTGGCCGATGCGGTCGAAGCGATCTTGCACAGCCGCAGTCGTGGGTGGCCTTCCGTCGAGACGGTGTAGATAGATTCCGTCTTGTCATACTTGACCGTGGCCATCGCGCCCTTGCGGTCGAGGATGATCTGCACGGCCTGGGTGTGACACCAGGCGATTGCCGCGTTCGAGCCCTCGGCCAGGAACGGCATTTCGGCCTCGCGATACGCGCCGAGGCGAATGATCGAGAGGTTCTCGTAGGGCTTGAAAGCGTCTTGGAACGACCGTGGGCCGATGACGCTCGACATGGCTCCATCGCCCTGACGGGTCCGCATGGCCACGGCCGGCCGAGCGCCGATCTGGTCGCCCGCCTGAACGTTCTGTTTCGCATGGCCGACGGTCTGGCACATCGTCGGCGTGCTGAGGCGCACGGGCACGTTGATGCCGCCGAGTTGCTGCCGCTCCTCGTTGGCCACCAGTCCGACAACCTTTCGAACCGCGCCGAATCGGGGACTGTAGACGCAGACCTTGTTGCTCGGCTCGATCACGCGTCGGCCGTCCAGCGTATCGTACGTGGCCACGGTATCTTGCATCTCGACGCCGCCGAGCTCGCCGCGGCCGCTGAACATGGCGGGCCGGCACTCATCGCCGCCGTCGCAGAGATATTCGTCCTCGGGCCACGGCTTGCGGAGGCCGGGCGGCGACCACTGACCGTTTTGACACGGCGGGCAGCCCATGGCGCACGCGGGGTAGCCGGCCATCGCCGCGCCGCCCGTGTAAGCGTCGGGCGGCAACGTCTCGCCGGCGGCCTGCGGACAGGCGCGGTCGGCGCGAAGCCCACCGGCCAACGGCGTGCGAACGCCGCCGCTCGGGTTGCGGCACGACGAGAGGATCAGCACGCACACGGCAATCAGGACCATTCGCCACGCGCCGGGCCAAACGGGCGCGGCGCTTTGCGCCGTGGCGGTGAATGCGGATTGGTGGCTGATTGCGTGCATCGGGTATGCGTTCCTGCGGATAGCCTGTGCTTGGCCGTAGGATGGACTTCCTAGTCCGTCCGGTTTCGGGACGGATTGGGAAATCCGTCCTACGGAGCGTCATGGGCTGGTTGTTCGGTTGTTTTGTTGCGGTGCGATCAGTTCGGGTGGCGGCGGCAATAGCTTCACCTGAGGCTGAGCCGGCTTCGGCGACGACCCGTCGAACGGTTTCTGCGGCAAAAGTCCCGCGGGCTTCTGTGCTGAAACGTTGGCCGACTTTTGTGCCACCGCCACGGGCATTTGTCGCGGCGCGGCCTTCTCCCGTGGAATCGCGAGCCACGGCGGCGATCCGAAGTAGAACTGGGAATCCTGTCCTTGATCGGGCACGCGGCCGCCGAGCCGCAAAATGGCCACAGGACGACCGAGGCCGTCGGCCACGGCCAGCGGATCCTGGCCCGGCGCGGCCTCGAACCACGTCTGATGTTGCGGATTGTCGCGGGCGGGCAAGGCTCGCTGCGGGTCCTCTAGGTAAATGACTCGCGTGACGAACTTCCCGTCGATGGCCAGCCGCAGGTCTTCCTCGGTGATTTCGATCGGGATGGCGAAGCGGCACTCCTGCCCCGGCGGCGGGTAGAGCCGGTCAATGACCTCGATGGTCGGAAAGACCTCGGCGCCCTCGGCCATGTGGATCTTGGTCAGTCGGAGCCGATAGACGGAGCCGATCAGGAAGCCGGCCTTGCGCGGCGCGGGCTGCGACTCGTCGAACTGGTGGTCTACCGCCAGCGAGATCAAGGCCCCGGTCGGAGCCTTGATCTCGACCGGCTGATAGTACCCTGGCAATGGTCCGCCCCGCTGCAGTTGCGTGCTGCCAATCGCTCCCGGCGGCATCACTCCGTGATGCAAGTAGTGCACACTAGGTTGCTGGGCGACGAGCGTTGCCGCCGCGCCCAACGACCAGAGCACCAGCACAGCCATTCTGCCGGCGAACCGGCGGGACCCCGCCAGCGTCGCCGAACAGCGGATCAATCGGACCATTGCCATGTCGAGAATCGTAAGAAGACGATGGAAAAGCAATCGTTTCGTTCCCCACTGCCGCAAGCCCACGGGTTTGGGCCCATGGGCTAGGCGGCGGTGGCCTTCTCTCTTGGTTGGCGTGGCAGGATGACTGTCGCGCCACTCTTCGGGATTTATTCAGGCTCGGGTTGAGCCGTCCTCATGGTCACTGCGCACAGGGCGCGGCAGGCGGTTCCGGCGCGGTCGAACCTTGGGCACAGGCCTCGCCGGCCTCGCCGTCGCACGGAGCGCCGCCCGCACAGACCCGCTCACGCTTGTCCGTGCAGGGCTGCTTGTAGACGCCGACGCCGGCGCGAGTGCGCTCGACGATTCGGCAGTGGTTGGCCGGCTTCGGATAGCTAATGCCGGGCTTCTGCTTCTCGTCGATGCGGATCTTCTTGGTCGGGGCTGGTAGATTCACACGCGTGTGGTTGACGATCACGTGCTTCTTCAAGCCGGCCGGAACTCCCATCGGCACCGACGGCGGTCCAGGCAGCCCGATCGGAGTGCCGCACATCGGCATGCCGTACTGCGGGCCGGTCACGCCGGAGATGTAGTTGCTCGGCATGGTGGTCGGCGCACAGGTCGGGATTCCCAGCGGGACGCCTGCGTGGCTTCCGCCGTTCGGGCAGCCGGAGCCGTCATCGCCCTCGGCCGATTCATACGACGTCTGGTTGATGCCACCTTCGGACACGCGGCCCCCGGGGGTCTGCAAGTCCTTGTTGCCCAAGCGGATGATGGCCAAGATGGCGCCGCGGCGATCGGCTTCGACGATCGGGTCGACGCCCGGATCGAGCCGAGTGCTCACCAAGGTCTCCACGCCGGCCAGGGCCATTTCCTGGAACTCGGGGTCAGGCAGGTAGATCACCTTCGTCACGAAATTGCCGCTCAGGACCTGATCGAAGTCCTCGGGCGTGAATTGCACCGGAATCGCATTGTGGGCCAAGAAGGCCTCGGTGCGAGGCATCACCGGTCCGACCTCCAACGTCGGGTACAGCTCGATGCCCGGGCGACCCGGAATATTGGACAGCTTCAGCCGATAGATCGCCGCCTGCGGGAAGTTGTAGCGGGCGGGAGCGACCAGCGCTTCGGAGTCGAACATGCCCGGCGCGCTGACGTCCCAGACGACAGTCATTCCGTCGGGGCCGACGAAGGCGACCTGGGAGCTCATGTTCGGACAGGGGCTGTTCGGTTGGTACATCATTACGCCCGGTCCAGGGCCATCGACGCCGGGACCCGGGTGCATCAGCATGTTGGCGGGTGGCAGGTTCTGCTTGCACGGCGTCCGACAACCCGCTATCAGGACGCATGCAGCCAATAAGGACGCGACAAGACTCCTCATAAAATCCCCCCTCGAAAAGGCAGCCGTGGCCGCAACCGTAACACTTATGTTTTCAGTCCCGGCGGGTCCCGGCGCAAGTCTCGCTTGCGCAGGACACTCGCCTGAAGGCTATTCGTCGGCGCGATATAACACGTTTCTTTGGAAAATCCCGCACGACTGACAGAACAGAGAAAGCGATAGCGTTCTGCGTGAACTCGCTAAGCTGCCTAAAGTGAAGTCGGCAGTGGGCAGTCGGGAGTCGGCAGTGGGCAGTCGGCAGTCGGCAGTGGGGAGTCGGGAGTCGGCAGTCGGCAGTGGGAAGTCGGCAGTGGGCAGTGGACAGTGGGCAGTGGGCGGGTCGACTGACAACTGACAACTGACAACCGATAACTGACAACTCGCCACTAACCACTAGCCACTAACCACTAGCAACTTTTTCGCCCTTGACGCCGTGGCCCGGCGTCCGCTATTCTTCGCCCCCTATTCGTGGCGGGAGCCGGTCGGGCTCTCGGTGCGGCGTCTCGTCTTTTCGTCGATCGACGTTTCACCTTACTATTGCAGACCATGCAGCACACCTACCTGCACCGGGGCCCTGCTCTTCTGCTGCTATCGCTGGTGCTCACGCTCTCGGGGCTCGCGGCCGGTTGCGCTCAACGGGCGTATCGAGCCACGAATCTCCCACCGGAGTTGATGGCGCCGAGATCGACCGATCCGCAGAGCATCAACCTGTCCGGTCTCGCCGATCAGTCGGTCAGCGCCGAGGTGATCCAGCCCGGCGACGTCTTGGACGTGACGATGATCACCGACTATTCGAAGCTGACGACGACGACGGCGCCGGTCCGAGTGGCCGACGACGGGAGCATCGCCGTGCCGCTGGTGGGACGAATCGCCGTGGCCGGCCTCGAGGTGAAGCAGGCCGAGGAGATCGTTAATACGGAGAGCATCGCCCGGGGCGTCTTCCGCACCCCTTGCATCACTGTGACGATGAAGCAGTGCCACACGGGCCGCGTCACGGTCGTCGGCGCGGTGAACAACCCCGGCGTGCGCGAGTTGCCACGCGGTTCGGCGTCGCTGATGGCGGCCCTGCTGGCCTCCGGCGGACTGAGCAAGGAGGCGGGCACCGAGGTCGAAATTCGACATACCGATTCGCGGCAAGGACCACAGGGCGTGCTTCGTGTCGATTTGCTGGCGGCGACCAATGGCGGGGTCCGCGTGCCGGAACTTCGAGACGGCGACATTGTGCAGGTTGCCAAGCGGACGCTGCCGCCGGTCTACGTGATCGGGCTGGTGCGGAAGCCAGGCGAGTTCCCCTTCCCGCCGAATCAGGACTTGCGGGTGCTGGACGCCGTGGCATTGGCCGGCGGCGTCTCGAACGCGGCCGCGGAAGATATCTTGCTGATCCGCCACCCGCCGGGCGCGAAGGAGCCAGTCCGCATCGCCGTGAGCCTTCAGGCCGCGAAGAATGGTCGTGACAATCTCGCGTTGGCGCCAGGCGACACCGTGTCGATCGAGCAGACGCCGGCGACTGTCGTCGTCGACACGATCCAGACGTTCTTCCGCGTCAGCCTCGGCGGCTCGGTCAGTTGGTTCTAATGCGAGGAATTAAGCAAGCGACAATCTCGTTCCCACGGGAAAATGGTTTTCGGCGTCGGGTGGCACGCCCTGAAAGGGCGTGGCGCGTGTTGTGCGGCAGTGTGCCGATCTACCACGCCCTTTCAGGGCGTGCCACCCAACGGAATGCCATCGAGGATCCCCTGACGGCCACGGAAGTCTGAGTTTGGAAAACGATCGATGGGCAGGCAAGAAGTTGGACACGCGGCGTCTCCGGTGCATGAGGATCGCGGTGTGTTCCTGCGCCTGGTCGACGCTTGCCTGGCCGGTGTCGTCTTCCTCGTGCCGTTGCTGATGGGCGGGCGTCACGCCGTTGGGCAACTCGCGCTCACCGTGTTGGCCGTCACGGCGGCGTTGGCTTGGTCGGCGGATCGCCTCACCGCGTGTCGCAGGAACGGGTTGTCTGCCAGTGGCATCCCCGGACTGACCTTTCGCGACGGGTTTCCGCCGACGCTCGTCTTGTTGCTCGGCGTCGCGCTGCTGTTAGTGCAGACCGCGCCGCTGCCGGGCTGGCTGCTGACGCGGTTGGCGCCGCACACGGCTGAAATCTTGTCCCTTTGGCACGGTGGACAAGGCGGCTCGGCGTGGCCGGCCGCGTGGCCCTGCATCTCGCTCGCGCCGGCCGAGACGATGGCCTCGCTGGTGATCTTCCTCGATTACGGCCTGCTCTTTTTGGTCGCCCTGCAACGCATCCGGCGCATCGAGGACGTTGAACGGCTGTTGCGATGGTGCGCGGCCTCGGCCGTCGTGATGGCGACGTTCGGCATCGTGCAGTTCGTCACCAGCAACGGCCGGTTTTTCTGGTTCTACGAGCATCCGTTGGCGGTCACTTCCGATGTGGCCAAGGGCAGCTTCACGAATCGGAACCATTTCGCTCAGTTCTTGGCTCTCGGCATTGGTCCATTGGTCTGGTGGCTTCAAGACGCGTTGCGTCGAAAGAGTGCGCCGCACGGCCGTCCTTCGGGCGGCGGGCGGCGCGTCGCTTCGTCGGGATCGAATCTGCAAGGCGCACGCACCGACGATGACCTGCCCGCCTACTGGGCCGGCCTGATGCTGGGCATCGTCGTCTTCGTCGGCCTGTTGTCGCTCTCGCGGGGAGGCATGGCCGCGATGGCGCTGGCGGCGGTGATCTCGGCCCTGGTCTGCTGGCGAACGAAGGTCTTCAGCGGCCGGCTGTTGGCTGCCCTGGGCGGCGCCGCTGTGCTCATCGGCGTCTCGCTGGGAATCTTCGGTCTGGATCGCGTCCGCGACCGGCTGGAAGACTTTTCGGCCGGCTCGCTCGATCGGCTCGATCAGTCGGCCGGTCGCAGGACCATTTGGGCCGCAGCGTTCAGCGCTGCCACCGACTTTGCACCGCTGGGGGCCGGCGTCGGAAGCTTCGTGAGCGTCTACCCGATGTACCACAACGCGTTGGCGGACGAGGACCGCGACGCCACCCACGCTGAGAGCGGCTACTTGCAGCTATTCGTAGAGACCGGGCTGCCCGGCGTCCTGCTGCTCGCGGCGGGAATCGCATTGTGCGCGTGGTGGTGCGTTTCTGGGTTGCGTGCCGGCACACCGAGCCGGTTGCGGGTCTGCGCCGGCGCGATCGCCGCGAGTCTCGCCGCGTCGGCGGCCCATTCCGCGGTCGATTTTGTTTGGTACGTCCCCGCTTGTATGGCCATCGTGGCATTGTTGGCGGCCGCGGCGCTGAGGGTGCGGGGGTTCGCACGCGATGCCAGGGTCGCCGTGCCGGCGACCGCTAAACGCGCAACACTGGTCGCCGTGCGGGCGAGCGCTCAACGGATGATGATGGATGCCGTGCCGGCGACCGCTAAACGGGCAACGATCGGGACGTCGTTGCATTGGGCGGCTGCGATCCTCGCGCTCTCGGTGCTCGGTGTGTGGATGATCGGCAACCGGGTCGGTCCCGCGGTGGCGCAACCGTATTTCGACCGGTTCATGGTCGAGTATCTGGCGGTGAACGCACGCGCGGCGGAGGCGTTCGACAACGACCCGGTCGATCAGCAGACGCTTGCCGGATGGATTTCGCTCTTGGAAAGTGCGGTGCGTTGCGACTCGAACCACGTGGCGGCCCATTTGCGACTGGTCGAAATCCATCAACGGCTGTTCGAAAAGCTTCAGCAAGGCGGAGTGAATTCGATGCCGCTGCGGCATGTGTCGGACGCTGCGGCTCAGCAGGCGTTTCCGACGCCAGACGCCCTCAGGACGTGGCTTTCGGCGGCGGTCGGACCGCATTGGGAGCATCTCAGCCTTGCTCGCTGCCACGCCGAGCAGGCCGTCGCTTTGTCTCCCTTGCAGGGCCGCGCGTATCTGGTGCTTAGCGAACTATCGTTCCTGAGCGGCGACCGCGGCACGCTTGCCCAGGATTGCCTCAAGCAGGCGCTGGCGGTGCGGCCGTTGGACGGCGCAGTGCTGCTGGCCGCCTCCCAGCGAGCCTCGCTGGCCGGCGATCCGCAAGGGGCGCTGGCGTACGCCAAGTTGTCTTTTCAGGCAGGCCAACACCAGCGGAGGCAAGGGCTCGCCGCCCTGAGCGCCGGCACCCCAGACGATTCTCTGCCCGCGTTGATCGACTCGATCCTGGTG
>JBDKUC010000016.1:0-5841 GCA_039679885.1 Thermoguttaceae bacterium
CGTCGTCTGGGGCACAATTCCCTGGACCTGGGGATACTCCTGGTATTACAACCCGTACTATGTGACGGTTGGGGTCGGCGGCGGATTCGATTACTCGCAGCCGATCGCCGCGGCCGCGCCGACCCAGGCCGTGCCGGACCAGCCCTCGCCAGCCGACGCCGCCGCGCAGTTGCTCGACTCGGCCCGCGACGCTTTCATGCAGCGGAACTATCGCGGGGCGCTCAAGCAGGTGAACCAGGCGATTGCGTGGACGCCGAATGATCCGTTGCTGCACGAGTTCCGCTCGCTCGTCTGCTTCGCCCTGAAGCAGTACAAGGAGGCGGCCGCGGGGGCATACGCGGTGCTGTCGGCCGGGCCCGGCTGGGACTGGACGACCATGAGCAGCTTCTACGCCGACGTGCGAATCTACTCGCAGCAGCTTCGCGAGCTGGAACAGTACGTCGATGCGCATCGGAACGAGGCCGACGTCCGCTTCCTGCTCGCCTACCATTATCTGACCTGTGGGCACACCGACGCCGCGGCGCAGCAGTTGAAGGCAGCCGCACAACTGAACCCCAAAGACCAGTTGTCAGCTCAACTGCTGGCCTCGCTCACCGCGCCGGCCGAGGCGGAACCGGCTCAGCCGGCAGCCGCTGCCGCCGCTCCGGCGAAACCGGTGGATGCCGCATCGCTCGTCGGCGACTGGACCGCTCAACAGCCGGACGGATCGACGATCTCGCTCAGCATGACCGCCGACTCGATGTACACCTGGCGGTTCACACGCCAGGGCAAGACCGAGGAACACGCCGGGCCCTACGCCCTGGCCGACGACCTGCTGATTCTGAAGGAAGGCAACGCGCCGGCGATGGTCGGGCAGGTGACGCTGCTCGGCGACGGCCGCTTGAACTTCAAGCTGGCCAACGACAACCCGAGCGATCCGGGGCTGACTTTTAGCCGCTAAAGCGCCGTAACAGGATAGAGAACACCGTGGCGATCACCTCGAAGCAGACGATTGTCGCCGGGAATGCAGTGCATTACTTGGAGGCGGGCGAAGCCAATGCAATGCCTGTCGTGTTGCTGCACGGCGCCAGTTTCTCGTCCACCACGTGGCGCCAAATCGGCACGCTCGACGCGTTGGCGTCCGCCGGATACCAGGCATTCGCGATCGACCTGCCGGGCTATGGGCAGTCGCCCGCCGCCCAGCATTCGCGGCAAACGTGGTTGGGTGCGTTGCTCGATCAGCTCGGCGTGCGGTCGCCGGTTCTCTTGGCAGCCTCGATGAGCGGGGCGTATGCCTTCCCGCTGATCACCGAGCATCCTGATCGAATTGCAGGTTTTGTCGCGGTGGCGCCTGTCCAGATCAGAGCCTATCGCCATCAGCTTGCGAAGGTCACGGCTCCCGTGCTGGCCATCTGGGGAGAAAACGACCATATCATTCCGCGGTCGGACGGCGAACTGCTGGCCGGATCCGTGCTCCACGGCCGGCTCGTAATCATCCCCAATGGCAGCCATGCCCCCTACATGAACGCGCCCCAAGCGTTTCATGCGGAGCTGTTGGCGTTTCTGGGCGAATGCCGCTCGCGCCGTGTCGATGTGGAAAAGCCAGCGGAATAAGGACGCGCGTGGCGTCAAGCCGCCTGCTCTTCGCGTCGCCGTTCGAGCGTCACGGTGAGGGCACGGCTGCCGCGTCGATGTTCTGTGACGCCGAGTCGAACCATCGCAGGGCGACCACGCCGGAAATGAGCTGAAGCATCGCTACGCACGCGACGCAACCGACCCAGCCGTGCGACCTCCATAGCCAGCCCAAGAGCGTGGCGCCGAGCGAGCCGCCAAGATAGTAGAAGCAAACGTACAGACCGGCGGCCGACGAGCGAGCGGTCTTGGCCGCCACGCCGATGTGGCTCGACGCCGCCGACTGCGCCACGAAAATCCCGGTCGACAGAACCGCGAGTCCCAGAATTACGCTGCAAGTGACGGGAATAAGCGTCAACAAGAGGCCGGAAACCACGATTGCCAGGGCCATCACGATTCCGCGGCGATAGCCATAGCGATCGATCACCCGGCCTGCCATTGGCGTGACCACGACGCCCAACCCGTAGACGAGAAAAACGGAGCCCAGCGCGACCAGCCCGAGACGGAACGGTCTGCCGGCCAAGTAGAAGTTGGCGTAGGTGAAGATTCCGACCAAGGTGAACAGCGCGTTGAAGCCGACGAAATAGGTTGCCAACAACCGGGGATTGCGGAGGTGGACGAGCATTGCTTTCAACGGCGTCACCAGGTCCCGTTGCGGCACGAAGCGGCGGGAGCGGGGCAGGACGACCCACGCCAAAAGCCCGCACAACGCCGAGGTCAGCCCGAGCGACACGAAAGCGCCGCGCCAGTCGGAATGCTCGGCAATCAGCGAGGCGATGAAGCGGCCCGACATGCCGCCCAGAATTGTGCCGGTGATGTAAGCGGCCGTGACCGAGGCGGCCGTGCCGGCCAACGCCTCTTCGGCGATATACGCCAGCGTGACGGCGATGATGCCCGGGACGAACAGCCCTTGGGCGAACCGCCAGGCAATCAGTTGCGAGAGGCTCGACGACGTGGCGGCCAGACAGGTCGGCACGGAAAGTCCCAAAATGGCCGTGACAATCACTCGCTTGCGTCCGATGGCGTCGGCCAGCGAGCCGATCCAGGGGGAGGACATCGCGATGGCCAGCGTAACGGCGCTCACCGTAAGGCTGACCGCGAGAGCTGAGGCGGAGAAGATCCGCCGAAACTCCGTCAGCAGCGGCTGAGTGGCGTAAAGCGGCAGGAACGTGCAGAAGCCCGCCACGATGACGCCGATCCGCATAGAAAGGTCGCGGCGAGGATCGACGGCGAGAACCGCTGCGGCAGCAGGGTTAGACTGAGAAACGTTCGGGCAGCTTTTCATTACGCGCACGCCCGGACGTCTTCCAGGCCTCGAAAACGTTCTATTGTCCGCATTATCGCAGTCGCGCACAATGCCACTTGTCGGCGGTTGCCCTTCGCGACCCTTTGGCGGGTGCGAGTTGCGATCTGCGACAGCGCCACAAAGCCGCGACCGTTGGTCGCGCCTCAGTCGCGTCCCAGAAGTCTTGCTCGAACGCAGCATTTTGGGGCGCGACCACCGGTCGCGGCTTTATGCGAGAGCCGTTAAGCTTTCCACAAAGCACAACTTACCCTGCCCTTGCCGAGGGGCCGCCATTGACACGTCCGACGGAGTCGCTCAAGATAGCTCACACTCGGTCATCATCTCCCAACACTCGTTTTTCGGAGCCTCGAATGAAGACGGTGGCGGATATTGGGTTGAAGGACGTCCAGACGGTCTACAGCGGCGCCGAAGGGCGACTGTGGGAACTGGTGATGGGGCAGCAAATCCACATCGGCGGCTTCCGCTCGTCGATGGACTTGGCCGAACGGGCCGGCATCGGACGCGGCATGTCGGGCGTCGATCTTTGCTGTTGCACAGGGGCCGGCATGCGGTTCCTGGTCCGCTTTCGCGACGTCGCCCGGATGCAGGGCGTCGACGCCACTGCCGCGGTCGTCGACGAGGGACGCAAGCGGTGTGCGGCTGATGGGCTCGCCGACCGGATCAGCTTCACGCTGGCCGACGTTTGCCGCTCGGGCCTGCCAGGATCGCAGTTCGATTTTGTCTGGGGCGAGGACGCCTGGTGCTATGTGGTTGACAAGAGGACGCTCATTGCCGAGGCGGCTCGTCTCGTCAAGCCGAACGGGATCATTGCGTTCACCGACTGGCTCGAAGGGCCCAACGGTCTGATCGATGGCGAGGCGGAGCGGTTCCTGCGGTTCATGAAGTTCGCCAACATCCAAAGCCTCGACGGCTACAAGCGGCTGCTGGCCGAGGCCGGCTGCGAGGTGCTCGTGGCCGAGGACACCGGCCGCTTCGCCCCTTATGTCGATCTCTACCTCTCGATGCTCGACCAACAGCTCGGCTACGACGCCCTGCGGATCCTCGACTTTGACGCTGCGATGATGGAAGGGCTGGGCGGCGAACTGCAATTCACGCAGCAACTGGCCCACGCCGGCAAGCTGGCGCAAGGGCTGATCGTGGCGAAGAAGAAAGCATAGGGGCAACCATGAGCGAGTGTTGCGGTGGAGCGGGCGGTCCGTGCAAGGCGGCTGGCCAAGTGGCCGATCCATTGGCCTGGTTCTCGCAGATGCTGGAGCACTGCTGCCAGCATGTCGCCGCGGCGAAGTCGGCCGGCAGGCCGGTCGTGGGCATCCTCTGCGAGTTCACGCCGCGAGAGCTAATCATGGCCGCTGGCGGAGTGCCGGTCTGCCTGTGCGGCGGATCGGCCAAGACGATTCCGGCGGCCGAAGAGCAATTGCCGGCGAATCTCTGTCCGTTGATCAAGTCCACGTTCGGCTACCATCTGCTGCGGAGCAATCCGATGCTGGAAATGGCCGATCTGGTCGTTGCCGAGACCACCTGCGACGGCAAAAAGAAGATGTATGAGCTGATGGGGCAGACGCGGGAGATGTACGTCCTCGAACTGCCCCAAAAGGCCGACGAGCAAGACGCCCGAGACCATTGGCGGGCGGAACTCCAGAAGTTTCGGGCGTTTCTCGATCGCCGTTTCGGCACGACGATCAGCGACTGCCGGCTCCGGCAGGCCATTGGAGTGATGAACCGCGAGCGGGCGTTGCGGCGACAGTTGGCTGCCTTGATGCAGGCCGATCCACCGCCGCTGTCGGGCCGGCAACTGCTCAGCCTCCGCAGCAGCATTTCGGGCATCGAGGAGGACTTCGCCCAGTACGAAAAGGCGATTGCGCGGTATCGCAACGCTTCGGCGGCCGGCGACGGCGTCCGCCCGATCCGCGTCCTGATGACGGGCGTTCCGATGGTCACCGGGGCGGAACGGGTGCTCGACATCGTTGAGCAGAGCGGCGGTTGCGTCGTGGCGATGGAGAACTGCACCGGCTTGAAGCCGATTCTCGAAGACGTCGATGCGGCCGCGGCCGATCCGCTGGCGGCGCTGGCGGACACGTACTACCACCTGCCTTGTTCCGTGATGACGCCCAACCGTCGCCGGTTCGAGGTGCTTCGCGACCTGGCCCGGCAATATCGGCCCGAGTGCGTGATCGAGCTGGTTTGGCAATCCTGTCTGACCTACGACGTCGAATCGCACTTTGTCCGGCGGATGGCGGAGAAGGAACTCGGCATACCGTATCTGCGAATCGAGACGGATTACTCGCCCTCGGACTCGGCGAGGATCGCCACCCGCGTCGAGGCGCTGTTTGAGACGGTTCGCGGCAAGCCGCTTTCGGGCCTGCCGGCGTAAAGGGCGGATCAACGCGCGGAGTTTCGGAGCGCCTCTTTCATCGCGTGTCTGACTTGCGACACGCGTCGTCGCTCCAAGTGCTGGCTCGCACACGCGTTGCAGCGCGGCTGCACGCCCTAACGTCGACCACCCGCTGGTGGTGCGCGCTCCGAAACTCCCTCTGATGGCGGCGCATCGCTTGTCCCCGGCTATCGACGTCCCTTTGGTTTCGTCCGTCAGGTCACCCCAGGACGACTGCAAAGTTGTTCGTAGTTCCGGCTTTAGCCGGTCATTTGCCGCCTAAAGGCGGAACTAGGAACGCCTGCAACGGACTTTGCAGTCCGCCTGCAGGTCGCCCCAGCCTGCGGCCTTAGCAGCCCGTTGAAAAAGTGTGCCACTGGCTCTGCCAGTGCTGAAAAGGCGACGATTTCGCGGCACTGGCAGAGCCCAGTGGCACCCAAGCGGAAAACCACCGGCTAAAACCAATACCGTTGAATTAAGCAAGCAACCGACAATCTCGTTCCCACGGTCCCCCGTGGGAACGCACCGGTTGGACGCTCCGGCGTCCTCAGCA
>JBDKUC010000445.1:0-20538 GCA_039679885.1 Thermoguttaceae bacterium
CACGATCGCCGAACTGCAGGGCACTCGCTTCGTCGATCTGGTCCCGCCGGAAGATCGACAGCGCGTGGCAGAAAATGTCGCCGCCAACCGCGAGTCGATGATCGAGCACGCGATGGTTCGCCCCGACAGCCTGCCGGTGATTGTCGAGGTGCATAGTTGGCCCATCTCGCCGGGTACGCGAATTTCGTCGGTTTGCGACATTACCGCCCGACGGCGAAGCCAGCAGCGGGCAGACCGGCAGCGGGCCGTCCTGCAGGGAATCAATCGTATCCTAAGCGATGCCCTAACTTGTCGGACCGAGGAGGCGTTGGGCGAAACTTGCCTCGCCGTGGCCGAAGAGGTCACCGGAAGCCAGATCGGCTTCATCGGCGAGATCGGCGCCGATGGCCTCGTGCACGACGTCGCCACCAGCGACTCCGCCCGGAATGCCTGCCCGATGTCGGAGACAGCAGGCCAACGCCGCGTGGCCGGAGGTCTCCCGATCCGCGGCATTTGCGCGCGGGTTGTGAGCGATGGCAAACCGGTGCTGGCGAACCATCCCGACCGGGATCCCGATTGGATCGGCGCAACGCCCGAGCATGCGGCGATTCATTCATTCCTGGGGATTCCGCTTCTTCGCGACGGGCGGGCCGTCGGAGTGATCGCCGTCGCGAACCGCGATGGCGGCTATCAGCGGGACGACCTGCTCGCCCTCCAGGCTCTCGCCCCGGTGATCGTCGAGGCCTTCGGCCGCAAGCGAACCGAGGAGGCCCTGCGATCGAGCGATGAGCGGCTGCGATTCGTCGCCGATCGGGCGCAGATCGGCTACTGGCACTGGGACATTCCCCGTGACCGCCTGGAATGGTCCACGGCTTGCCAACGCCTGTTCGGGATTCCCGACGACGAAAAGATGTCCTACTCGCGGTTCGTGGCCACGATCCACCCGGCGGACCAGGCTCGCGCCGATCACGCCGTCCGCGCGTGCCTGGAGAGCGCCGGCACGATGGGCTACGACATCGAATATCGAACGCGGCGGCCCGACGGCGAAATCCGATGGGTCCACGCCAAAGGCGACGCCATTTTCCTTGAGGGAAAACCCGTTCGCATGGCGGCGATTGTCCTGGACGTCACGGAACGCAAACGCCGCCAAGAGCGGCTCGCGAAAGTGACCCGGCTCTACGCCGTCTTGAGCCAAGTCAACGAGGTGATTGTCCGCGCCGAAACGACCGATCGCCTGTACGCCGAAGTCTGCCGCATCATCGCCGAGGTAGGCAACTTTCCGTGCGTATGGATCGGAGAACAACGCGAACAAAAACTGGTCGCGATGGCGGCCGACGGCCCCGCCGCCGAATACGGTCGGACAATTCACGTCGAGATCGACGGGCCTTTCGGCAGCGGGCCAAGCGGCACGAGCTTCCGCGAGGATCGCGCCGTCGTGGCGAATGACTTCGCCACCAATCCGTCCACGGCCCCTTGGCAACAGCCGGCGCTGCCCTACGGTTTCCAGGCGTCCGCCGCCTTTCCGCTCCGGCGGCAAGGACGGCCGATCGGCGTGCTTACCCTCTATACCTGCGACCCCGAGGCCTTTGACGACGAACAAATCCGTCTGCTCGATGCGCTGAGCGCCGATGTCTCCTTCTCGCTGGATGCCATCGAGGAAGAACGTCTCCGAGTCCGCGCCGAGCGAGACTTGGCCGACGCGCTTCAACGACTGCGGGCCTTGATGCAGGCCGTGCCTGTCGGCATCAGCTTCTCCGACGATGTGACATGTCAACGCGTCACCGGCAACCCAGCCGCGCTCGCGCAGTTCGAAGTGCGCGCCGAAGACAATCTCTCGGCCTCCGACGCGGACGCCTCGTCGGCGGGGCACAACGTGCGATACTTCAAGGACGGCCGGCGCCTCACCGAGGCCGAATTGCCCTTGCAGCGCGCGGTGACCGAAAAACGCGAGATTGCGTCCATGGAGCTCCAGATCGAGCTCCCAAGCGGCCGCCGATGGCATGCCTCCGCTTCCGGTGCGCCGATCTGCGACATCGATGGCAACGTCGTCGGTGGCGTCGCCGTCACGGTCGATCTGACCGATCGCAAGAATGCCGAAGAGCGGGCGAGGTTGCTGTCTGACGTCACCGCCCAATTGCTGGCCAGCGACAAGCCGCAGGCGGTCGTCGAGTCGCTATGCCGCCGCGTCATGGATCATCTCGGCTGCCACGTGTTCTTCAACTATCTGGCCGACGAGGAGGCCGGCTGCCTGAGGCTCAACGCCTATGGCGGCATCCCGGCCGAAGCGGCCAAACAAGTCAAGACGCGCGACCTGGGCGGGACGCCCTGCGGGTGCGTGGCCCGCGACGGTCGCCGCATCGTCGCCGAAAACATCCAAGCGAGCGCTGACCCCAATGCGACGTTGGTCCGGCCCTACGGCGTTCAGGCTTACGCCTGCCACCCGCTGACGAGCCAAGGCCAGGTCCTTGGGACGCTCTCGTTCGGCTCAAAGACAAAAACGGCATTCAACGACAGCGAGCTGAATCTGATGCGTGCGGTGGCCGATCACGTGTCGATCGCCGTGCAGCGCATCCGCCTGCTCGAGTCGCTCGAACGCCACGCGAAGGCCGCAGAAGCCGCCAACTTGGCCAAGAGCCAGTTCTTGGCCAATATGAGCCATGAGCTGCGCACGCCCATGAACGCGATTGTCGGCATGGTCGACGCCGCGCTCCCCAAGGCCTCGGACCCGGTCATGCGGGACTACTTGCAGACGGCCCGCAGTTCAGCCGACCTGCTCCTCGCGCTGCTCAACGATCTTCTGGACTCTGCCAGGATCGAGTCGGGCAAGCTGACGCTGGAGTCCGCGCCCTTCAGCTTGCGGCGCACGCTGGAGCAGACCGCGCGAATTGTCTCCTTGCGCGCCAAGGACAAGGGGCTCCGCTTCGATTGCCGCGTCGCCGACGGAACGCCCGACGCGGTCGTCGGCGACCGCACCCGGCTCGAACAGGTGCTGCTCAACCTGGCCAGCAACGCCATCAAGTTCACCGAACGCGGCGAAGTGGAGATCAGGGTGGAGAGCGGAGAGTCGAGCGTCGAGAGTGATGAACCGAAGGCGGACCACGGACCCCAGAACAGGGACAGCGCAGAAGCCGTTCAGACACCTCTTCCCTCTCCCCTCTCCCCTCTCCCCTGTCCACTCTCCACCCTTCACTTCTCCGTCCGCGACACCGGCATCGGGATCCCGGCAGAAAGTCTCGAACGCCTGTTCCAGCCATTCGTCCAGGCCGACGCCTCGATGGTGCGGCGATTCGGCGGCACGGGGCTGGGGCTCCATATCTGCAAAAGCCTCGTCGAAATGATGGGCGGCCGCATCCGGGTCGACAGCGAGGTCGGGCTGGGAAGCACGTTCTCCTTCACCATCCGATTGCCGCTGGCCGGCGAGGTTTCGGGAGAGCCCGATCCGTTGCTCTCGGCCGCTGCATCGCCCAGCCGCCAGTTGCGAATCCTTCTGGTGGAGGACAATCCGGCGAATCAGAAGGTGGCCGCCCACATCCTGGCCGATCGCGGCCATGCAGTCGAAATCGCCAGCGACGGCCATGAGGCCGTCCGATTGACCGCTCAACGGAAGTACGACGCCGTCCTGATGGACGTGCAAATGCCCGGCATGAATGGACTGGAGACCACGGCCGCCATCCGTCGGCGCGAGCTGGACGGCCCCCGCGTGCCGATCATCGCCACGACGGCGCACACGCTCGATGGCGACGCTGAACGTTGTCTGGCCGCCGGCATGGATGCCTACATGCCGAAGCCGATCGACGCTCGGAAAGTGATTGCCGTCGTCGAGCGTCTCGCCGGCTTGCATCCGATCGGCGCAGGCGATGGCGACTCGATCGCCCACGCATGCAACGGATCTCCGCGCGTCCCGGCGGGCTCACCGCCCCTCTTTGACCCGGCCGCCGCGCTGCGGCATTGCCTGGGCAAGCATGAACTGCTGCTCCAAATGATCCAGTTCTTCTTCGAGGACGTGGAAAAGATCTTGCCGCGAATCGCTGCCGCCGCGCAGCAGGGGAACTTGACGGAGGTCGGACGGCTGGGCCACCGGCTCAAAGGCACCATCAGCCATCTCGCCGCGGAACGGGCGCATCGGGCCGCGGGCCAGGTCGAGAACATCGGCCGTCCTGGCAGCCCACAGACCGAGGCCGTCGCCGCCGTCGAGCAGCTCCACCGCGAGTGCTATGCGCTCCGCGAGACCTTGACCAATCACCCGGTCTGGAATCGAGCTTCGCGAAACGGCCTCTAGTGCTTAGCCAAGCTGGGCGCACTGTGCCTGACCGATTCTCCGTAGGACGGATTTCCTAATCCGTCCCATAAAAATGGACGGGTTAGGAAACCCGTCCTACGCATACAATCAACGCGAGTGATTATGTCGCGAAGTCCTAGTACCGGCTGCGCCGCCCGCGCGCGCCGCCCAATATGTCGACAAACCGAGCTCCGTGATCGTCGCCAACATCCGAGTCGTTTTGCCGGGTGGCCGTCTGACCGACCACCACGTCCATGCCCTCTTTCAACTGTTCGCCGCGGACTTCGGTCACGGTCCCGTCGCTTGCGCCGGTCCGCACCGCGATTGGCCGCACGTAGTCGCCGGCTTCGATCCACAGATAGTGGCGATCCTCCCGCCCCGTCGCTGGCTTTTCCTCGACCGCCTCGGAGGCCGCGACACGTTCGTTCTCGCCGCCCTCGTCGGCGGCCGTGGGCGAGCCGCTCGGACGGAGGTCAGGCGACACCTGCTCTGGACGCGGCCGCCAACAGAGCGCCGCATTGGGAACCAGCAGCACGTTGCTAAGCTGCCCGACCTCGAATTGCAAGTTCGCCGTCAGATCGGGCAGCAACTTGCCTTGTGAATTGTCGGTCAGCACCACCACGGTGTAGCTCGCCGCCGCACCGGTCGTGGTCGCCTTAAGGCGGATCTGATCGACCTGACCGCGGAAGGTCTCGCCCGGACAAGCGTCGACCGTGAACTGGACAAGCATTCCCCGTCGGATGCGGCCGATTTCCGACTCGTTGATCGGTGCCCAGACCTGCATCCGCCGCAGATCCTTCGCAATCAGGAACAGGTTCGGCGCGTTGAAGGCGGCGACAACCGTCTGCCCGACGCTCGCCCGCCGGTCCAGGATGACGCCATGAACCGGCGACCGGATGATGGTGTTTTCCAAATTGGCCTTGGCGAGCCGCAGCATGACCTCGCCCTGCCGTACGCTGGCCTTTTGCGAAGCCACCTGAGCCGACGCCGCTCGATAGTTGGCCGTCGCCAGATCGAATTCGCTTTGGGCAATGGCATGCGTTGGCAGCAGGCTCTTCGCCCTGCGCCATTCCTCTTCCGCCTGTTCGAGCTTGGCCTGCGCCTGGACTAGATCGGCTTGCGCCCGCTGGAGCGTCGCATCGGCATTGTCGACCTGGGCATTGTAGGCCGAATCGTCCAACAAGGCCAAGACGGTTCCTTCGTACACCACCGAGCCAAAGTCGATGTTCTTTTTCTTGGTCGGGTCACTCGGGTCGATGCCCAGCGACTTGATTTGCCCGACGACCTGGGCGCCAACGTCGACCACCTCCTCCGGCTTAACGGTTCCGACGGCGGCGATCGTGGCCCGCAATTGCCCGCGGCTGATCTTGGTGGTCCGCAGCGGGCGAGGCGTCGCGACGTTCGGCGATGGCCGACGATGATACCACGCCCCGGCCACGACGAGACCGACCGCCAGGAAAAACGCTAGTGTCGTTCTCATGGAACACCTCCGTCTTGCCCCCGTTCAGTCCCGATCAACCGAACCGCATCACGAGACCGACCGCCGCGGTGAACTGGCCCGAGGCCGCCAGTCGGGCAGCCCGCCCAGCGATGCTGCGCGGCTGCGCAAGTCGGCAGGAACACCCAACACGATGTTCGTGATTGCCTCGGTGCAGCGGTCGGACCCTTGCACCCAGCCGCTAGAGGCGGCTCTCTCGTTGGAGCGTCTTGTCAACGCAGAGCCAGGACGCCGCAGGCAAGCAGGCGTTTCGATCCTGGCTGATGGGTCGTATTCTAGCTTTTACCGACAAACGAATCCACCCCGCAACAGGCCATCGGCCGCCTCAAGCAGCGACCTTCACGCGGAGCTATCGGCGCAACCACATGCCAGAAAGCCACTTGCGAAAGCAGACAACGTCACAAGTCGGCCTTCGATGCTGCCTCTGTCAGCAAGCGGCGTGAGAAGTTCGGAGAATCTAGGAAGAATACGCACCCCCCCATCCAAGGACGTCTCATCGTCGCCCGGCGGTGCGCTCTCGTAGCACTCGGCAGAGAAACAGCGGGTTGCCGATCAGGTAACGGTGTGCCTTCAGCCGCGGCTGCTGGAACAGCCGCCAGACCCATTCGTGGCCGAGAGCGCGAAGCCAGCCGGGCGCCCGACTCACGTTGCCGGCCCAATAGTCGAACAGCCCGCCAATGCCCAAACAGACCGGGACCTCGAGTTGGCCCGCATGGCGACAAATCCACCGCTCCTGAACCGGGTTGCCCATGCCAACCAACAGAGCATCAGGCCGCGCCGCATTGATCGCCGCGATCGCCGCCGCATTCGTCGCCTCGTCGGCCAGATAGCCATGATGGCAGCCGGCTAACGCCCAACCAGGGAACGTGCGTCGGGCGTAATCAGCCGACGCCGCGACCGTGGCCTCGTCGCCACCGAGCAGGAAGTACGAGTAGCCCCGATCGGCCGTATCCCGGAACATGGCCGGCACGAAGTCCGTGCCCACCAGGTTCTCGGCCACGCGGACGCCCTGGAGCCGGGCTGCCCAGCGGACGCCGGTGCCATCGGCGAAGACGAAGTCGCCCGCGCCGAGCGCGTCGCGATACTCGCGATCGGCGGCCGCCAAGTTCAGCGTGTGGGCGTTGACAAAGAACACCGACACGGCACGGCCGTCACGCCGGCGAATTGCGTCCTCCAATCGACCAATCGCCTGCGACCGTGTGACATTGTCGATCCGAACGCCGAGCACCGTGAACTGCGGCAATCCCGACGCCGCGCGGCACGGGTGCTCCTGGCTCGCTATAGTCGTGGCGCGTTCCATCACCGCAAGTATAGCCTACGCCCTACCGCTGGGCGGCCTGTCGATCAGCCGGCGATCGGCGACGGGCGTGAGGCGATGGCGCCACGCTCCGATCGGTGCGCACCCAAGCGTCTTGGCGGCGGACGAGCATCCTGGCATAGATAGGCAGCTTGCGCAACAAGTAGAATGGTACGGCCGCGAGCGACGGCAGCGGGACATGGCGACGGCAGAACATGGCCCAGCCGAGGCCGAGCGAGACGGCCAATGACAGCCCGCCGAC
The DNA here is from genome assembly GCA_039679885.1 of Thermoguttaceae bacterium. Lineage (GTDB taxonomy): Bacteria > Planctomycetota > Planctomycetia > Pirellulales > Thermoguttaceae > JAJFUI01. Next base: position 7,316 of record JBDKUC010000445.1, read on the forward strand.
GGCGGCCAGCAACAACGGCAACGGTGAGCCGCCCACCGCCCATGCGACGCCGCTCGCCAGGGTAACGGCCAGCCAAAGGACGATCAGCAGCGCCAGCGGCGGAATGCTCAGATCGGCCGCCATCGCCAACAGCGGCCACGAACGCCGGCGGAGCCCGAAGGCCAACAACCGTGGGACTTGTCGCGCGGCGGTGCGCAGATGCCCTTGCTCCCATCTCGTGCGTTGGGCGACAAACGCCCGCCCCGCCGCCGGCAGGCCGCTCGTCACCCCGACTTCCGCACAGTACACGGCCAGGCACCCCTGCATGGCCAGGTCGATGCCAAGCTGCATGTCCTCGACCAAGTTGCCGCCAGCCAGTTGCATCTCGGCGGCCAGCGACCACGGAAACGCCATGCCCGTGCCCGTCAGCCGACATGGCGCAGCGAGCCGGGCGAGCCCCAAGGGGCGAATCAGGTTGGTGAAGCGGTTGGCCAGAACCGAGACCGCCTCAAGGCTCGTCGCCCTCGCGCGGCCGCGCCACGGGTCAACTTCGGTCAGGTTGCGAGCTTGCACGGGCCGTTGCGCCGCGACCGCTCGCCGCGCAAGCACCTCGATCGTCTCCGGTTCGACCCGACAATCGGCATCGATGATGATCAACGCGTCCGGCGGGTCCGTCGCGAGAGCTTGAATCCCGCATTGCAGCGCGTACCCCTTTCCGCGGCGATCCGGGTTGGTTCGCTCAACCACTTCCGCCCCCGCCTGCCGCGCCAGCGAGGCCGTTTGATCCGTGCAATTGTCGGCCACCACCAGCAGACGATCTCCGGCTGAAAGCGTCGCCAGGATCGCTCTTACCGTCCGCTCGATTCCGGCCTGCTCATCGTGCGCCGGAACCAGCACCGCGGTGCGTGGCGTCGCGCGTTCCGCACTAGCCCGAAGCGCGAGCGAGGGTGACTCGTATGCGATCCCTCGTTTGCGATTCGGGCCAGCGCCGCGAGGCAAGATCGCCGCGAGACATTCGCCCGCGAACACGGCGATTGGCAGGAGCAACACGCCGACAGCGGCCAGCAGAACCAGGTTGACCACCTCGAGAAGAGTCATGGCCGCAGACTCCTCGATTGGATCATGTTGCGGATCATGCGACCCGGCACGAGAAGCGGCTGTCGCAGCGGCGAATGGCGCGCCCAATCGTAGGCTCGCCGCCACTGCCGCCGCACAAGACGCCGGACCGGCCGCAGATCGACCGCCCCCTCGGCCACGTCGATCGCCCCCGACATCATATGCCGCTTATACGGCTCCGGCCCCTTGCCCATGTCGATCCGCCGAATTCCAGCCTCGGGGCACCGCCGGGCAAGTTCGAGCCAGAGCAGAAGACCGGGCGAGTGCGTGGCCAGCGCGGGATCGTAAGCCGAGAACCAGGCGTGCATCACGCCGTACGATCGCATCGAAAGCAGCACGGCCGCCAGCGCATCGCCTAGATAGAGCGCTGAAGTCATGCCCGAAAACGCCTCACCCTCGGTTGTCCGAATTCGATCGAGCAGTCGGCGCGTCCAGTCGACCGCCAACACATTGGTAACGCCGGTGCGCTCATACTGTTCGACTTTCCACTTCACGAGGCACTCGAAAACCGCGTCGCGATCGGTGTCTAATTCGACGCGAGCCGGTCCGGCGTTCCGCTCGGCGCGGCGGAGCTTGCGGACCGCCTGCTTGAACCACTGCGCATGCTCGGCGTGTTGCTGGGCCATATAGCCTTCCCAGCCGCACGACAAGTCGATGTAGGGCGACGGGGCCGTTCGCCAGCAATCTGCCGCAAAAGGCGTCTGCGACGTCGGCAGGTGGTCGAACTGCCACGCCGTGAGGCCGCATGCGCGCAGCAGTTGGCGTGGCGCCCAAGCGACCTCGTTTCGAGCGACAACGCCATGGAAATCCGACAACATGCCACCGACCGGCTGCGCGATGCCGTTTCGCCGACGCTGGAACGGGAAGAAGCCGACCGAGCAACCACGGTCTTCCAACACGCCAACCTCGACGCCACGGCGGACTGCCGCCACGGCCTGCGTGAACTCGGGCCGAAAATACGGACTGTCGAACGCCACGACGGAGCGCTGGATGGCGGCCCACGCCGCCACGTCGGCAGGCGTTAACGAATCAGCGGATACCAGACGGACGTTCATGGCGTTATGCACCGGATGGATGCGAAACCGGGCCCGAAGTTGTCGCAGGGGATCGTTGAGCAATTGCCGTCGCACCGGCTCGACTTAGGACAAGCTGCGCCAAACCGATCTCGACCAGCAGGGCCGCAAAGTTGGGCACGCCGCTCTCCAGGCACGCGTCGGCCATGCAGAAAACCAGCATGCCGACCAGGAACGCCATGCCCGGATCATTGGTCGCCCGATAGACGGCCGCGGCTTGCACGAGCCCAACCAACACGACGGTGAGCAGGATGACGCCGCCGACCAGTCCAACGCTGAGCGCCGTTTCGAGGTAGCCGTTGTGCGACTCGCGCAACGTCCAATCGAGCGAGTCGGAAATCGCGTCGATATGCTTATCGGACCAGAATGCCTGATACCCGTAACCCTGCAAAGGCCGGGCGTGGACGTAGCCGGCCAACTCGTTCCACAGCGGCACGCGGCCCGTCAGCCCCTCAGATTGTTCTTGACGACCCATCATTGCGGCGCCCATCAGGCCGTTGGCGCCGCCGTCCGAGTTTGTCGCCACCAGGGCCGCGGCGGTGACCATCAGGCCAGCAGCCAACGCAGCCATCAGTCGAGCCCTCGCCGAGGCGCTGGCGAACCAGACCGCGCCGATCGCCACCGACAGGCTCGCCAGCGACGCCCGCGACCGGCTCAACAACAGAAAGCCGAGCGCGACCGCGAAACCGACCCACAACGCCGCGACCGGGGGTCGCGAGCAACGCCGGCGATGACGGTCGCCGTATCGCGCAAGGCAGAACAGGGCCAGGCACAGAATGCCCATCTGCACGCCCTGGGCGTTCGGATGAATCGTGCCGGCGAAGCGGTAGTCGGCCGACCAGGGGCGAAAAGTCCCTAAGGCCACTTCCGCCCCAATGCCAAGCAGCAGGTAGGCGGCTTCGACGCCGACGGCGATAACGGCGATGTCGCGCAGCCGGAGATGCCGAGCGAATCCGATCGCCGCCAGCAAGAAGCAACCGAGCGTCATCAGCCGCCGGGCGCTCATGTCCGGGTTGATGGACCAGCAGACGCTCGCCATCAGCCAGGCCCAGTAGCCGCACACCAGCGGCGGCAACCAACCGCCAACGCGGAGCGGCCGGCCACCCGGTCGGACAGCGAGATGCGCCCCGAACAAGCCCATCAGCAGGAGCGCTGCGCCTTTGGCCGCGTTGTGCCCCGTCTCCAAACTCCCTTCCGAGTCCGTCCAGGGGGAATACGACTCGAACTGCGAGATCGAGATGTTGTGCTCGAGAAAGAAGAACACGGCCGCCACCATCGCAACAGCCGGCCACAACCACCAGCAGTGGGCGGGCGACGGGTCGGCAATCGACGGCTGAGCGTGGTTCATCTTTCCTGCAATCGCAGTGGGACTTCTAACGACTGTGACACGAACATGGTGAAGCTTTTAACCGGGGTGGCACGTTCCTGAGCGCAGCGCAGGGCGTGGTTCGGCGTTCTGCCACGCCCTTCGTTCCTCAGGGCGTGCCACCCAATTCAACAATTTTGCCCTTTCCCAGCTCCCTAGTTCCCGACTGTGTCTCCAATGATCTTGTTCTTTTCTCTGACTCCTGCGGCTTTCATCAATGCCCAGAGGGTGCTCCATCGCACGGCGGCGCCTGCGGCACGGCCTAACACCAACGCCAGCGCGATCCCCCACGCGTTATACGGTCCCACCAACCACAGCGACGCGCCAAGCGTAACCACCAGTTGCACCATGTCGCCGCCGAACGTGGCCGCAGGCCGATCGAGCGCAGACAAGCCGGTGCTCGCCATCAGCCCCATGGCGTCGGCAAACGTGGCCAGCGCCAGCATGGCGATCAGCGGCCCGGTGTCGGAATATTCGCCGCCATAGACCATGCCCGCCAGCCAATCGCCGGCCCGAAGAGTCACCAACCACAACCCGCCGAGCACGACGGCCGAGCAAAGCATCGACCAGCGAAGCACTCGAGCGAGGGAACGCGTCCCGTGTTGCGAATATGCCCTCGCCGCCTTGGGCACCAGAAAGTTGTTGAAACCCATGACAAAGAGATTTGACAAACCGACCAGCGTGGTGCAGGCCAGCAGTTCGCCGGCTGCTGCCTCGCCATGCACGCTGGCCAGCAGCCAGGGGACGATGTAGAACGCCAGCCCGGTCAATTGGCTCATGAGCCCCCAGCGGCCGAAGGACCAGTTGTAGCGCCAATCGTCGAGGAGCCGCTGCCGCGAGAACCGCATCGGTTGCCGATCGAGCAGCCACCAGCCTAAGCAGGTCGTCGCGCACGCCGCACCGACTGTGGCGTAGGCGACGGCCGCCGAAAGCGAGTGCATTCGCCAGACGACCATGAGTGCGGCAAGTTGGAGCGCCGAGACGGCGACATCGATGGCAATGGCCGCCGTCATCGCCAGATGGGCCATCGCCGCCCGCCGCGCATACTCCCGCAGCAGAATGAACGGAATCGCCCCGACAAGAACCCACGTCGCCGGCCGCAAATGCTCCGACCCGACGCCGAACGAAAGCAGAATGCCAAGACCGACGAAGCAGGCGACCGACGCCAGCGACGTGACCAGTTGATGGATCAGCGTGCTCCCGGTGTACTCCGCCAGGGCGTCGCCGCGATGACGGTGGCAATAAACGGCATATGGCACCGAAATGAGGTTCGCTTGCGCGGCCATCAGAAACATGACCACGGTCGAGGCCAGCGAGTAAATGCCCACCTCGTGCTGCGTGCAGGCGTGGACGAGAATAAACGTGGTCAAGAAGTTCGAGCCGCTGACCACGGCTTGGTCAAAGACCGCCAGCGCCCCGGCGCGCAACACCGGCGCCGCAGCCTGCGCGAGCGGCGACTCGGCCGACCGATTGCGTTCCAGGAGTGCTTCAGCGGTTGAATTCATTGGAAAGCGTCAATCCCCAAGGATGATCCCATCGTCGCGCTCGACAGGTGCTGACCGTCACGCGATTCGCTCGTCCCGAGGCAGCGCATCGACGCCTGGGCGCCGCGCAGACCGGCGTTGACTTCGCGAATCAACGTCCGTGGATGCCGCAGCAGCCGCCATGCGTTTCGGGCGGTCGAGTACCAGCCGCCCAATTTCACGGCCAAGGTCGCCGCCGTGTCGTAGCGACGGACGGCGAACCGCCCCCAGGCGAACGGATCCGATCCCGGAACGACCGGCTCCGCCTCGGCGGTCAGCGCGCAGTTGACCCCCGATTCTCGCGCGATGGCCTTCATCTCTGGCCCTGTATGGCCAAACGGAAATGCAAACGGTATCTCCTTCAAACCAAACCGATCACGGAGCAGATCAACCGACTGAGCTAGTTCGAGACCGAGCAAGCCGGGCTGTTCTCGAAGATCGGCGTGCGTGTGCGTGTGCGATCCAATTTCGACCAGGCCGCTGTCGAGCATTTCCGCACAATGGGCCGTCGTCAGCGGTCGCCATGCCGAGACGGGGACTCGCGGCGAGCCGGCCGCCGTCCAATCGTCACACGTGAAAGGACGATCGCCGTCGAGACACGACGTGGTGACGAAGACGGTCGCCGGAACGGAAAGCTCGCGAAGGATCGGCCAGGCGTTCTGGTGCACGTTGTCGTAGCCGTCGTCGAATGTGACGACGAACGTTCGACGCGGAATCGGCTCGCCTACGCGGCGGTGCGCCAACGCCCGGGCCAGTGGCCACGCATGCCAACCACGAGCGAGCAAGCCACCCAATTGCCGCCGAAAACTGCCGGGAGTCGTATTCCACGTTGGCGGTTCGACGCCCTCGATCCCCGGCGCGACGCGATGATACATCAAGATGCCAAACGGATGGTCCTTCGATCGCTTCATGGTGGATGGTTTGCGTTGGCGAGCAGCCAGATGAACACCGGAGGCCTTCGGGAGATTCTGCCGTTCGAGTCTCCCGCTTCTTCCCACGACATCTCGATACAGCGCGGTCATGGTCGCCTCTTGTTTCGACCAGAGAAACTCTTTCGCCCGCTCGACGGCGCCGCGACTGAGCCGTTCCCACTCAGCCGGCTCGCGCCAGAGCCGGACGATCGACTCCTTGAGTTGCAGAACCACGTCGCGAGGCGTGCTGACGGGTATCTTCACGCCGCAATCCGCGGTGACAATGTCCCGCATCCCCTGGTGGTCAAGGCACACGACCGGCACGCCGGCGGCCAACGCCTCGAGCACCACGTTCCCCGACGTGTCGCGAAGGCTCGTGAAGACGAACAGGTCGGTCGCGTCATAGAGCCGCAGCGCGTCGGCGTGCGACAGGCGGCCCAACCAGGCGACGTGCGGCGCGATGTCGAGCCGCTCGGCCAGTCGTTGCCAACGCCGCTCGAGCGGCCCCTCGCCAACGACTCGCAACTCGTAAGGAACATCGGACGGAAGCAGGGCCAACGCCTCGAGCAACAAGTGCAACGCCTTGCGATGCGTGAGCAGACCCGACCAGAGGATGCGGAGCGACAGCCCCCGACTCTCGCGAGTGCGGGCGTCTCCCTCAGCCTTCGCCAGGCCCGTCTCGAGCAACAATTGCGGCTTCACGCCGTGCGCAGCGGCAAGGTCCCGCTCGACGGTCGAGTTGGCCGCCAGAATCGTCGCCGCCCGCCGACTTGCCGCACGGACCCGTGGGCTGAGCCGAAGCTGCAGCCGATTGACCACGCTTCGCGAGAGCTCTTGCGCTGCGCCCTTGATCCCGGCCGCAGGCAGGAATCGCCACGGGTAATCCTGCGTGCCGCCAACCGGTCCCCAGACAAATGGAGCGTCGAGCCTCCACAAGCAGCCCGGCTCGCGGTATCCGCAGAAGGTGACCTGATGCACCAGGTCGAAGTGCAACTGTTGATGAAGCCGCCGCGCGACCCGAAACGCCCGACGATGCCATCGCCGCAAGACGGCGTACCAGATCGAGTCATGCACTTGCCCCCACGACCACTCGCGCTGGTCGATGGGGACGAAAACGAAGTGCAGGCCGGGAACGTCGCCGTGCTCGGCGAGGTAGCGGCGAATCTCGCCGGCAAACTCGTGTTCTTCGCAAATCACCCAGGTGTCGAAATGCTTCGCCGACTGGACCGCCCGATGCCAACCGACAGCGGCCTCCGAACCGCGCTCTGGGCTGCACGCATAGGAGAGCTGGAGGACTCGCAGACGGCGTTGGGCGGTCGGTTCGGCTCTCATTCGAAGACGGGGTCTCGGAGTCGTCGTGTCGCGCACGAAATCAGGAGGACAAACACTCTTGTCTGTCTTGTCTGTCTGGGCGTCTTACCGACCGCAGTCACCAGTCCCTGTGCGATGGTTTTCATGAAAAGTGGTTTACGACGCCCCTTTGCGCGAGAGCGCCGCAGGCGGCGATCGTCCATCCAGTCGCGCTGCTATCGAGGCAAAACGACGTGCCGCGCGGCGACAACGTCGTCCTCCACAGTCTCCCGCCCATGCAGCCGCGGAATCGTGGCCAACGTAGGCAGGTCCAAACCCTCTTTCACCCTGTTGATGGTTCGCTGCAATCGCTCGAACTGATCGAGCGCCAGCGGCAAGGCCAACGCACCAAGCCCCGCCATGCAGAGCCCCAACAACAGATTCAACGCCACCCGCGGTCGCACCGGCCGCGGCTCGTGGCTGGCCGGTTGCACGACGCTCACATTCGACATCCGCTCGTTCTCGAGTTGCCGGTCGATCCGCGCCTGTTCCAGGTTTGTCGAATACTTCCGGTACTCCACTTCAAGCAGATCGACGTCTCGCTGCATCGACGCTAGCCGCATCTCGTCGCCGTTCAGCTTCGTCAACTCGCCGCGAACGGCGGCCAGCTGCGTCTGGAGGCGGTCTGACCTCGCCCTGAGGGAAGCCAACTGCGGCTTCTCGGCCAGCAGTGCCGCCTCGGCCTGCCGTCGCAGCTTGTTGGGCTCGCGGGTCACGTGCCGCCGGGTCTTCTCCTCGTCGGCTAGCAGAGCCCGAGCCTCGGCGATCTGATCGCGAATCTGCCGCAGCTTGGGGTGATCGTCGGTGTATCGCGACTGCGATTCCTTCTCGCGGACCTGCAAGGCGTAGAACTGCTCCCGCATCCGGTCCGTTCCCTCGTTGCCCATGCCGCTGGTCTCTTGGCTGACCTCAGTTTCGGGCAGCCCTGCCAGCGTCTGTTGCAGCGAAGCCACCTTCGCCTCGGCAACGCTCCGCGCAGCCTCGGTCTCCAACAGTTCGTCTTGGAGGCGGCCCATGCGAGCGACCATTTGCTGCCGCTGCGCCGCCGGCGACGCCAAGCCGGTCGCGCTCTTCATGTCGCGCAACTCCGCCTCGCGACGTGAGAGCTGTTCACGGAGCCGGCTCGTCTGTTCCGCGAAGAACTCTCGCGAGCCGTGCGCCCGGTTGATTCGGCCGTGCTCTTCAAGGAAGACGTCGATGAGCTTGCCCACCACCGCCTGGCAGAGCTCCGGCGAAGCGCCACGGTAGCCTATCTCGATGACGCTCGATTTCTTTGGGGCCGCAACCGTAAGACTCTTGGCCACCCGGATCACGGCATCCTCACGCAGCTCGGCTTGCTCGCGGCCGGTGTGACGCCGTCCGAGAACCGTCGCAGGCCCCAGCGCATCGACCACCCGCTCGATGAGCGCGCGACTCTGCAAAATCTCGACGACCGAATTGATTTCATTCTCTCTCGACTGAGGGACCGCAACCATCGCGGGCTGGCCCAGCGTCGCTGTGGAATCCAACGTCGCGTTTTCGCGGCCCAGTCGGATGAAAAGTTTGCCTTCGGAGTGATACTGCTTCGGCAATGAGAACGTGATGGTTGCCCCACCAACCGCGATCAGCACGAAAAGCAGCACGGCCTTTTTCCAATGGCGGAAGAAGGGATCTGCCAGGTCGCAAAGCCAGCTTTCCCTGGGCGTTTCTTCAGTCATACTGTGTCCCCGCTTCGCACAGGCGAAGAACGAATCGCCGCGCCGCAACGGCAGATTGCCGTGGCGAGCATTCGCGATCTCGCAGATTCCCCGGACGGTCCTTCGCAGAGACGCCGCCAAAGACAGTGCTTTGGCGAAGGCTTCCATGCGAAAACACCGTCCTGTTATATTAATTAGACGAGGCAATTTAGGCAAATTGCGGTCACAGTAACGCCATCCACTTGAGCTGCGTTCACGCGCCCCGCTGAAGAACGCAGAATCGTTCGTCGTCCCGCCTTTGCGCGGCCCTTCCGCTCGGACTACCGGCTAAAGCCGGAACTACGGACAGCTCCGCATTCGCTGCGAAATAAATCCCGCACTTCGTCGCTCTGTACGTTATAATTGGGATTTGCAGGCTGCTTTTTCTCCTTCAAGACAATGGCACCCGGCCGCGAAAACCAGATTGACGGGCGAGCCCGCGATTGGCCGCCGGCCGCCGGCTGCCCCCGGGCCTCGTCGCCGGGGCCGCCGAGTGTCGCCGACCAGACGCTCGATTGTCTGCCCGTGCCCATCCTCGTCATCGACGCGACCAGTTTTCGGGTCCGACGAGCGAATCGGCTGGCTTGCGCCGCGCTCGGCTACCTTCCCGGCGAGCTGCACGGCGTCGAACTCTCGAGCATTCTCAACCAAGCAGACATTGCCGCCCTGCAAGAGCAGCTTGATCATTCGTCCCTCGACGGGGCGTCGACCGTCGCAATCCGCACCGTCGAGCGGCGAAAAGACCGTGTCGCCTTGCCGGCCTTCTGGCGAGTCTCGCAAGTCTCGGACGGCGATTCTCATTCCTGGGTCGTGGTCGCCAATGAGTCGTCCGATGCGCAGCCGGTCGATGCCGCCACGGCAATTTCCGCCGACCTCGGCCGGCTGGGTCACGACCCGCTGACCGGTCTGCCCGATCGCCGGCTATTCGATCGCCGCCTCGCCCGGGCCATCGAGCGCAGCCAGGATCGGCCGGACTATCTTTTCGCCGTCTGTTTTATCGACCTCGATGGCTTCAAGGCCGTCAACGACCGGCTGGGCCACTTGGCCGGTGATCGCCTGCTGTGCGAAGTCGCGTGTCGGCTGGTTGGCTGCACTCGCCCCGGTGATATGGCGGCTCGCTACGGCGGCGACGAGTTCACGGTCTTCGTCGACGACCTTCATGGGCCCGACGACGCGCTGCTGGTCGCCAAGCGCATCGTGAGCCGCTTAGCCGCCCCGATTGGCGTCGATGGCCACGAATTTCCGGTTTCGGCCAGCGTCGGCATCGCCATCAGTTCAGCCGATTGTCGGCGGGGGGATGAACTGTTGGCCACGGCCGATCGTGCGATGTACCATGTGAAGCGGGCAGGGGGCGGCGACGTCGCACTCCTCTATACCAAACGGACTTTTCGCCCCGCCAAACCACGATAGGGTCGGGGACTCGTCTTTTCGTGACCGATCGAGCAAGTTAACATTTTGTCCCTCAGGCGTCTCGATGGACCTGGCGTCAGGCAGGTCTCGCGTTCGCGCTGGCCGTGGGGTCGTTCCCACGCCGCCCGAAGCCATGCCCGAAACGTTTGAACAAGACGTCAAGTAACCGCGGAACATCCAGGAAACCGTAGGGCTGCCATGCAAGACGAGGCAAAAACGAAGCGGCAACTGGTCGAGGAACTCGGCGAGCTTCGCCGCCGGGTGGCTGCGCTCGAGGCGGCCGCGGACGGTCCATCCAATCGCCGCCCACTCGAAGCCACCACGCAGCCAGGCGACCCAACGCCGGCCGAAGAAGATCGCGATCGCCTGCGGGCCATTCTGACCGCCGCCATCGAGTGCCTTCCCTTCGAGTTCTTCGTGATGGGCACCGATGGCCACTACCTCAGCGTCAATGCGGTCTCGCGAGGCCGTTTCGGCGATGGCGTGGGAAAACGTCCCGAAGACTATGCCCCCGACGAGGCAACGCTCAACCTCTGGCGCTCGAATAATCGCCGCGCCTTGGCGGGCGAAAAGGTCGAGGGGGAGTACGAACGGGTACAGGATGGCCAGACCCGGCACTTCTACAACGTCATCACCCCCATCGAACAAGACGGGAAGTTCTACGGAATTCTCGGCGTCAACATCGACATCACCGATCGAAAGCTTGCCGCGAAAGCCCTGCAACAAGCCCGAGACGAACTGGAGCGTCGCGTCGTCGAGCGGACGGCCGAGTTGACCGCCGCCAACGAGCGGTTGCAGCGAGAGGTGCAAGAGCGACAACACGCGGAGAGCGCGTTGCGACAGAGCGAGGAGCAGTACCGCGGCCTGTTGGAGGCCTGCCCCGACGCGGTGTTGATGACCGACCCGAAAATGCAAATCGTCTTCGCCTCGCCGCAAGCCTGGACGCTGCTGGGCGTGCCGCCGGACGAGGAGCTCGTCGGCAGCAGTTCCCGAGACATCGTCGTCGAGAGCGACCGCCCCCGGCTGCAGGCCAATTTCTTCAACGTGCTGGCCGAAGGCTTGCGGCGAAGCACCGAGTACACCATCCTTCGCCACGATGGAACCACCGTCCCCGCCGAAGCGTCCTCCGCCACGATCTGCGGAACGGACGGGAAGCCCAAGGCCGTAATGGTCGTCCTCCGGGACATCACCGATCGGAAAAGGGCGGAGATCGCCTTGCGGGCGAGCGAAGAGCGGTTCCGCGCCGCCTTCGAAGAGGCGCCGGTGGGGATCGTCATGGTTCGGCCCGATTCGGCCATTGTCCGAGTCAACCACTCGTTCTGCCGCATGAGCGGCTACTCGCAAGAAGAGTTGCTCGGCAAGAATATCGGCGACTTGACACACCCCGACGATCGCGACCGGTTCGACGGCCTCTGGCAGCAGATGGCGGACGGAGAAATCTCGTCCTACGACTTGGAGAAACGTTACGTCGGAAAGGACGCGGGGATCTTCTGGTCGCGAGTCACGACCGTTGCGATCCGCGGAACCGATGGCAGCCTCGACTATGTGCTGGGCATCATCGTGGACATCACCGACCGGCGCAAAGCGCAGGAGGCCCTGCAACAGGAACGTCGCATGCTCGAGTACATGCTGCAAGCATCAGACCACGAGCGACAATTGATCGCCTACGACATCCACGACGGACTCGCCCAACAACTGGCCGGCGCCATCATGCAGTTTCAGGTCTACGACTACCTGAGAGAGGCCAATCCCGGCGAGGCGACCAAGGCCTATTTCGGCGGCACGACACTCCTCAAGCAGGCGCATCTCGAAGCGAGACGCCTCATTAGCGGCGTCCGCCCGCCGGCGCTCGATGAGGCAGGCGTTGTGGCCGCCATCGCCCACCTCGTGGACGACCGCGGCTTGGCTGGCGGGCCGAAAGTCGAGTTCCAGAGCAAGGTCCATTTCCGTCGATTGGTGCCCGTGCTCGAAAACGCGATTTACCGCATCGTGCAAGAGGGGCTCACCAATGCGTTGATGCACAGCCAGAGCGAACAGGTCCATGTCGGCCTCTTGCAGCGCGGCAACGCGGTTCGCATCCGCATCCAGGATTGGGGACTCGGTTTCGATCCCGAGACGTCGCGGAAGGATCGCTTCGGGCTGGCCGGCATCCGGGAACGTGCGCGACTGCTGGGCGGAACATGCCAGATCAAGAGCAAGCCCGGCGAGGGAACGACGATCCTGGTCAACTTGCCGCTGGTCGAGCGGGAGAATAACCAGGCCGTCGCGGGAAATTCGTGAGGCGGGCGGCGGGATTTTTTCTCGGATCGTCCATCGCCGGCGGGAACGGCCGCGTTGAATCCCCGCGAATTCGCGGCGTTTTGGGGCGAAAACGGCCCGCGGAAAACTTTTTTCAGAATTCCTTGAAGTGCCCGTTGACGCACGGCCGAAGAACGCTAGAATGATAAGTCTGGTTGGGACACGAAGCCACGAGCCAAGTGCCTCAGCCGGACAGGTTTGTTCTTTGACAATTTGGTTGTGATAACCTCAATTCTGATTTCTTCAGCCGGTTGAAGACTGGAAGAAGAGTATCAAACGCCGGCCTTTTCCGAGGCCGGCTCTAGGTGAAAGCCTATTCAAGCGGTTAGCCAACCATCGCGGCGCGAGTTGCGATGGATAAGCAAATAATCAATTGAAGGGTTTGATCCTGGCTCAGAATGAACGTTGGCGGCGTGGATTAGGCATGCAAGTCGTGCGAGAACCGTAGCAATACGGGGACAGCGGCGAAAGGGAGAGGAATA
>JBDKUC010000135.1:0-9295 GCA_039679885.1 Thermoguttaceae bacterium
GCGCCGCTGAGAACGAGCGTGCCGCCGCCCGTCTTGGTCAGTGTGCCGGCCACGCCGCTGACGTCGCTCAGGGCGCCGGTGACGGCGCCGGTGGTTCCGGCGTCCTGTTGGAAGACCGGGCTGGTGCCGAGGCTGACGCCGGTCGAGACGGCGCCGATGTTCTGCAGCGTACCGCCGGTGAAGTTGAACGTGGCGACGCTGACGTTCTGACCGTTCATGTTCATCGTGCCGCCCGCCAGGTTGTACGTGCCGTAGCCGGCGATCTCACCGGTGACGCTCGCGGCGCCACCGTTCTGGTTGAACGTGCCCGTGCCCTCGATGCCAACGTAAACCGCCGTCCCGGCGAATGTTCCGCTGTCGAGCGTGTAGACTCCGGTGGAACTAGCGGCGTAGCCAATGTAGAGTTCGTTCTGCTGATTCCAGACGCCGCCGGTCTGATGGACGGCGCCATTGCCGCCGGCGGAGCCGCCGATCAAGGTGTAGGGGGCGTTGACCGTTCCGCCGGAAAGGTTGTACGCGCCCGTTGCCCCGTAGCCGATCCAAAATCCGTAATCATTCCACCAAGTTTGAACGGTGCCGCCAGTCTGGTTGATCGTTCCCGTGCTGGTGCCACCGATGCCCAGCGCAATGGTTCCCAGCTTCGCAACACCGTCGCTCAGATCATAGGTTCCGTCGCCAGACTGCCCCAAGTCAATCGTGTAGCCGGACTGCGGGCCAAGGAGCGTGCCGCCGGTCTGGATAATATGGCCGGAACTGTTCTCGTTGTTGCCGACGAACATGCTGGCGTCAATCTTGAACGTGCCGCCGCTCAGCGAATAGGTGCCCGTGCCAGATTGGCCGAGGAGCGTGCCATAGACCGTTCCGCCATCGTTGGCGATCTGCTCTGCCATCGCCGAGGCCTCAACCAATCCGCCGGTTTGCGTAATGGTTCCCGAGACGCCGGCGGACATGGCGAGGCCCAGCTGACCGTCGATCACCACGGTGCCGCCGTTGACCGTGTAGGAGCCGTTTCCTTCGCTGCCGACGGAGAAGCCCGCAACGGTCCCGCCCTGGTGGACCAGACCGCCATTCTGGACGACCGTGCCGGTGCTACCCGCGCTCATGCCGACATAGACGTTATTGTTGACGGTGAGCGTGCTGCTGTCGCCGCTGATCGTAGCCGAGCCGATCCCGTTGACGCCGACGTTGTAGTAGGCCGTCGAGACGGAGCCGCCGGTCTGATTGTAGATGCCCGTACCGTAGTAACCGATCGACATCGCTCCTGAGTCGGTCAGCGTTCCGCCAGCCACCGAAAGCGTCCCGGTGCCGCCAGTGAGGCCGTTGATGTCATAGGCGAGCCGCATTCCGGTGATGCTCAGGTTCGCACCATCGCTCAGGTCAAGTTCGCCGGTCGTGTTGGCGTCGTAGCCGAGGTAAAGATAGGAACTGGCCAACGACGTGACGTCGTGGTTGAGCGTGGCAACTCCCGACGGATAGCTTGCGGAGCCGATGTAGGCGGTTCCGCCGTTGGGGACGGCGCCGTCGAGCCAACTGGCGCCGTCGTCGTAAGCGGCGGTGCCGCCTAAGAAGTACTGCGCCGATGCGTTGGTGGCGATCAGCGACGTGATCGCAACCAGCGCACAACCAAGAAAACAACCTCGCACTGACATGACTTGATCTCCTAGGTGCTGCCAAATGCACAACGCAATGGACTTATCTTGCCCTTAAGAAACGCGCAATCAACCTGGAGTCGCATATGGGGGACGCGACCTGCTCATTAGTTTAGTCAACATTTCCGACGTGTGTACCCCCTCTGTGAGGCTAGATTCCGCATCTCGAACGCTATTCAAATCGCGAGCGCAGCCACCGCAAGAAGAGTGGTAATCGCCGAAAAAAAGGGCGACGTCAGGGCCGCGAGCGCCGCCGCCGCGGCCGAGTGGGGGTATTTTGCGATCGAAATAAGGCCGTGACCGGCGATCTCGCCCGAAAACGCAGCTCGCGCCCGGCAGCGGAAGCCCGAGATCCCGCGTCTCAGGGCGCCCCACCCGCCGCGCAAGCGCGGCCCATCACTCCGGCCTTCATCACCGCGAAGATGTCCGTGTCATCGACATACTTACCGGAGATATGCCAACAGGCGGCGGCCCGGGCGTCGAGGCCTCTGATGAGCCGCGTGAAACGTTCGCTGCCAGGCCCGCGAGCGAAGAGCGGGACGAGCTGGTTGCTGTGGCCGTGCGAGTTGTGCAGCATGCCAGGCATCTTGCCCGGGCCACGATCTACGATCGGGTCGAACGCTATCGTTCGCGAGTCCGGTCCCCAGAGCAGCCCAGACTCGTGGTCGGCCGTCAGGATCAGCAGCGTCTCGTCCCAACCGCCATGCGAGTCGATCCACGCGACGACGGCCTCGACGGCGCGAAGGAAATCGACCTGTTCCTCGACGGTCCGTTCAGGGCGGTTGGCGTGGTTGGCCCAGTCGACGGCCCCGCCCTCGATCATCAGGTAAAAACCGTTGGAATTCTTGTCGAGGCAATTGATCGCGGCCCGCGAGAGCGTTGCCAGCGAAGGCACGCTTTTCAGACGCGGCGTGTAATACGGCTCTCGCTGCCACAACAGCATGGTTCCAGCAGTTCGAACAAACTCGCTACGCTTCTCCTGGAACGTCGTCCCGACTTGGGCGGTGCCCAAGACTTTCGACGGAGTCTGGCCCGAGCCGAGAGACTCGAACTCGGCCCTGCTTTGAATCAGCTTCCAGGGCCGCTTACCCGCCTTGAGCGCGGCCCAGGTCTCTCGACCGCCGACCCACTGGTAGTCGCGCTTGCGATCCGGCGGCAGCGGCTGCCCGTCGTCGTCGAAGTCGGGGTTTCCGCCGCCCATGATGACGTCGAGCGTGCCCGCGTCAAGCATCTCGTTGGCGATCTCCGCGTGGTTCTTTCGGTTGACATTGTGGGCGCCGCCCAGGCCGGCGGGCGTCGCGTCGCTCCACGGCACCGTGGTGATGACGCCGGTCGACTTGCCGCATCGCTTCGCGATTTCGGCGATCGAGAGCCCTCGCATCGGCCGCCCGCCGTTCGTCCAATTGATGGCGTTGTTGTAGGTCTTGCGGCCGGTGGCCAGCGCCGTCGCCGCGGCGGCCGAGTCGGTCGGGCTGGCTGTGAGCCATGCGTAACCCGCGAAACGCGACTGGCTGCCAGGTCGTGCGGCGGCGTCCCAAGCTTTCGACGGATCGTAGACGAGCGTCCGATCCTGTTTCACGTCGCCGGTCGGCGTATGGGACAGGTTGAGCGGATACGTGGAGCAAGAGAGGCGGACCCAGCCCGGCTGGTCGTAGACCTGCTTGCCGACGCGCCCCTGGTACATGCTGGCGGCGAGCCAAGTGTTCTCACCCGCGCCGTCGGCCACCATGAGAATGACATTCTTGGCGGCTTGCGTTATGGAGCAAACCAGAAAGATCGCCAAGGCAGCGAGTCGGAGGAGTCGCGCTGGCGGAAAGCAAGGGAGAGGGCGCGTCATGTTCATACGCCCCATTCTAGCGCGACGCGGTGCGAACCCGCAAGCAGTCCGAGAAAACAAGGGGTGCGGTAACGGATCGCGGCGTTGGGTGGCACGCCCTGAGGTACGAAGGGCGTGGTTTCGTAGATCGCCACGCCCTTCGCCTTGGGCTCAGGGCGTGCCACACAGCCGTCTATAATAGAGGCGGAACTACGAACGATTCTACGGTCGCACTTGGGACGGGGATCAACGATCGCCGCCGTTGCGAAAGCTGGCCCATTGGATGCCAAGCTTTCGCATCTTCGCTCGCAGCGTGTGCGGATTGATCTGCAGCAGGGCCGCCGCGCCCTGCCGACCCTCGATCTGTCCGTGCGTAAGCGTCAGCGCGGCTTCGATGTGACCGCGAATGGCGTCATCCAGCGATCCGATCTCGGCGGCGCCGCGTTGGGGCGACGCCAAGACGGCCCCCGGAAACGCCGCCACAGCGTTCGGACCGTCCGTTGAGACGGGGCGACGTCGCGTGGGTACAATTGGCGATACGCCAGCAGGACTGCCGCCCCAGGGGCCGGGCGTGGAAGCGGAACCGCCCGGAAGGAATGGCGAAGGCAGCGTCCCGACGCCCAGGGCCGTGGCCACGTCCAACCGCTTTCCGTCGCCAAGGATCGCCGCGCGGTCGATCACCGCCGCCAGCTCCCGCACGTTGCCAGGCCAGGTGTAAGTGGACAGCAGCGCAAGGTCTTCGTCTGACGGAACAACGGGCGTCAGGCCAAAGCGGGTCGCGGCTCGCTCGGCAAAGTGCCTCGCCAAGGACGCAATGTCTTCGAGCCGCTCGCGGAGCGGCGGAAGCACGATGGGAAACACCGCGATCCGATACCAGAGGTCTTGGCGGAATTCCCCCTCGGCCACCATCGCCGCCAGATCTCGGTGCGTGGCGGCGACGATCCGCACGTCGACGTTGATCGGCTTCTCGCCGCCGACGCGTTCCATCCAGCCGTCCTGGAGGATCCGCAACATGCGAACCTGCGCGGCCGGCGGCAGCTCGCCAATCTCGTCGAGGAAAAGTGTGCCGCCGTCAGCCCGCTCGAACCAGCCGCGACGCCCCTCGACCGCGCCGGTGAACGCGCCGCGCTCATGGCCGAAGAGTTGCGAGTCTATCAGCTCCGGCGGAATCGCGCCGCAATTGACGCGGTCGAACGGCCCGTTGCGCCGCGACGAGCGGTTGTGAATCGCCCGAGCGATCACCTCTTTCCCCGTCCCTGTCTCGCCGAAGATCAGCACGGGCGCATCGCTGCGGGCGACCAATTCCACGCGCTCGATGACGGGCCGGAGCCCCGACTCGGCGCCGACGATCTTATCGCCGAGTTCCTTGCGTCCGAGTTTCGTCAGCAGCGAGCGTTTGTCGGCCTCGGCCGCCTCGCGCAGGGCCGCCAGTTCCCGCAACCGCTGATCGTTCTCCAAGGCGACGGAGAACGGCTCGAGGAGCAGTTGCACCAGCTCGGCGTGGGCCGCTTCGAGCCGCTGGCCCGGCGGCGCCAAGAGCAGGAGCAAGCCGCAATGACCCGCTGGATCGCCCAATGGTCCGAGCAGCGCGTCCGCCTCGCGGCGAATCGGAAGGATCTTCGCCACGGGCAGTTGGCCCACGGCCGACTGATCCGCTGGGCAGCGCGTGACGTGTCCCTTGCGGCACCAAGCCAACAGCGAGGCAAGCTCCGCGGGCGAGCACTCCGTTCGTCCGTTCGTCGTTCCGCCAGGCGGCACGCCGACGGCCGGCCGATCGGGTTTCGGCGTGTCAGGAGGAATCCGGCCTTGCGACGTGAAACCGATCGCCACGGTGTCCAATCCCGACCGCGTGGCGTCGATCCGCCGAACCACGACCCGCTCGACCGGGATGTGCTCGACCAACATCGGCGCGATGTTGGCCGTCGCCCGCCCGATCTCGATGTGGCGGCAAGCTTCCTGCCAGATGCTCAGCAGTACCTCTTGGAATTGCTCCATGAGTCAGAGGGATCGGGGCTCGGGGTTCGGGACTCGGGCGGCCCATAAGGCCGCGACCGGTGGTTACGCTGCCCGTGATATGCAACAGCCGATGCTACCACATATCACGGCTCCAGTCTATCACATATCACGGGCACCGCGGCAGTAAGCTCCGCACATTGCCCAGCTTGCCGCTTATCGCATGAAAATGCCGCGATCCGTGACCCGGCACGGCAATTGCGATGCCGTGACGTATTGAAACGCACATTTCGTGCCGACGATGGTCCCAGGGCACCGACGCAGGCAAGACAGCCCGACCCCAAACACGACTCGAGGATCCCAACAATGCATGGATATCTGACCGGCTTTCGCACGCAACTCACAGGGCTGGCACTCGTCTCGCTGGCCTGCCTCGCCATCGGCTGCTCGCAACAGGCCGGCAACAGTGCCTCGCCGGGCGCTCGGCCGAACAAGATCGGCATCCTTAACGTCTCCTACGACCCGACGCGCGAGTTGTACGCCGACTTCAATGAGGCGTTCAGCAAGCATTGGAAGGAAAAGACGGGCCAGACCGTGACGGTCACGCCGTCGCACGGCGGGTCGGGCAAGCAGGCCAGAAACGTGATCGGAGGCAGCCCTGCCGACGTCGTCACGCTCGCCTTGGCGAACGACATTGACAGTATCGTTAAGAACGCGGACGGCCTAATCGCGAAGGACTGGCAGAAGCGTCTGCCGCACAACAGCGCCCCCTACACGTCGACCATCGTCTTCCTAGTGCGCAAGGGCAACCCGAAGGGGATCAAGGACTGGAGCGATTTGGTGAAGCCTGGCGTGGGGATCGTCACGCCCGATCCATTGACCTCGGGCGGGGCCTGCTGGAACTACCTGGCCGCTTGGGGATTCGTGCTGAAGCGCGAGCTGGGCGACGCGTATCAGGCCAAGCTGCATGATCCGAAGCACGCGGATGCCGTGGCGAAGGCCCAGAAGAATGCCTACGAGTTCGTCAAGGAGATGTACGTCCACGTGGTGTCCCTCGACCAAGGCGCGCGAGGCGCTACCATGGCTTTCGTCAAGAGTCGCCGCGGCGATGTGCTCCTGGCCTGGGAGAACGAAGCCATTCGTTCGGTCAAGGACATGAAGAAGGGCGAATATGAGATCGTCGTCCCCTCGATCAGCATTCTGGCCGAGCCGTCGGTCGCGGTCGTCGACAAGATCGTCGACAAGCATGGCACTCGCGAGGTCGCCGAGGCGTATCTAAAATACCTTTATTCGCCGGAAGGCCAGCGAATCGTCGCGAAACACTACTACCGGCCTCGCGATGTTCAGAACATTCCGGCAGAATATATGGAGAACTTCCCCAGGGTCGAGTTGTTCACGATCGACGAGGTGTTCGGCGGCTGGGGCAAGGCCTATCGCGAGCACTTTAGCAAGGGCGGCCTCTACGAGAAGATGTCGAAGAAAGAAAAGCGGTAGCCGATGGCCCTGAAACAGCGCAGTGTCCTGCCCGGCTTCGGACTGACGATGGGCTGCACGCTCAGTTATCTGAGCTTGCTGGTGCTCATCCCGTTGGCGAGCCTGTTTCTCAAGTCGTCCTCGATGAGTTGGGGCGACTTCTGGGCGACCGTGACCGACCCGGACACCATCGACGCCTTCAAGCTATCCTTCGGGGCGTCGCTGGCCGCGGCGACGATCAACGCCTTTTTCGGCCTGATCGTCGCCTGGACGCTGGTCCGCTACTCGTTCGTCGGCAAGAAGATCGTCGACGCGGTGGTGGACCTGCCGTTCGCCATGCCGACGGCCGTGTCGGGCATCGCCTTGGCCCAACTCTACTCGACCGAAGGGTGGATCGGCCGCTGGCTGGCCCCCTACGGCATCGAGATCGCCTACAGCCGGTGGGGCGTCATGGTGGCCCTGACGTTCATCGGCCTGCCGTTCGTCGTCCGCACGCTGCAACCGGCGATCGAGGACCTGGACATGGAGGTCGAGGAGGCCGCCGCGAGCCTCGGCGCCACGCGGTGGCAAACCCTTCGCCGGGTCATCCTGCCGACGATCCTCCCGTCGCTCCTGACCGGTTTCGCCCTCGCGTTCGCCCGGGCGCTCGGCGAGTATGGCTCGGTCGTTTTCATCTCCAGCAAGTTCGAGAAAGTCATCCCCATGCTGATTTTCACGCGGCTGGGGCAATACGAGTTCGCCGACGCCGCCGCAATCGCGGTCGTCGCGCTCGTCGTTTCGTTCATCGTGCTCCTGTTCATCAATCTGACCCAATGGTGGAGCCGGCGATACGCGGCGTGAGAGAGAGGGACTAGGGGTTAGGGGTTAGGGGCTAGGGGTTAGGGGTTAGGGACCGGGATTAGGACTCCGATTGCAAAGAGACCGCTTGCGGTTTCAAGGCGGATGACTCTCATGGCAGGAACTGTTGCACTCAAGCTGACATCCGGCGCCCGGCGGCAAACCACCGACGCGATTGCCGAGCCGCGCTGGGTCCGCTGGCTGCTGATCGGCGTCAGCTTGACCTTCCTGGGGCTGTTCCTCCTGGTCCCGCTGCTGGTCGTCTTTGTCGAGGCGCTCGCTCTGGGTTGGCGGGCGTACGTGCATTCGCTCATCGATCCGGACACGCGATCCGCGATTCGCATGACGCTGCTGACCGCCATGTTCGCCGTGCCGATCAACACGCTGTTCGGCATCTTGGCGGCCTGGGCCATCGCCAAGTTCAAGTTCGTCGGCAAGAGCCTGCTCATTACGCTGATCGACCTGCCCTACAGCGTCTCGCCGGTCATCGCCGGCATGATCTTCGTGCTGCTGTTCGGCCGCGGCGGCTGGTTCTGGCCCTGGCTCGAGGCGCACGACATCCGGATCGTTTACGCCCCGGCAGGCATCGTGATCGCCACGCTCTTCGTGACTTTCCCGTTCGTCGCGCGTGAGCTGATTCCGCTCATGCAGTCGCAAGGGACGGAGGAAGAGGAAGCGGCACGCCTGCTCGGCGCCAGCGGCCTGCAAACGTTCTGGCGCATCACGCTGCCGAACATCAAGTGGGGGCTTCTCTACGGCGTGATCTTGTGCAACGCCCGGGCCATGGGCGAGTTCGGCGCCGTCTCGGTCGTCGTCGGCAACATCGCCAGCACGAACACGATGCCGTTGCACGTCGAGCGGCTCTACGACGGCGGCACCGATGCGGAGCTTTCGGCCGCGTTCGCCGTCGCCTCGCTCCTGGCGCTCTTAGCGCTGGTGACGCTCGTGCTGAAAACGTTCCTGCAATGGAAGACGGCCGAGACCATGTCGTCGGAAGCGTTGGGATATACGGGAGACTGACATGCGCGTTGACTTGCAGCGCCCAAGGACATAGGATCGTAATTGTGGGGTGATGCAAAAGATTCGCAGCCCCTTGGAGATGAGCGATGCCGTCGACCAAGACAAAAATCTTTGACTGCGTCGAAATGAAGAACCGCATCCAGGCTGAACGGTTCGCGGAATATGAAGCTCATAAGAACGAATTCACCTCCTATCTCGACTTCATCAACTCAAGGGTCAAGGATTCGGAGTTGATGAAAGTCGTCCGCGAGAAAGCCAATCGCCCAAGGCAGACCGGCTAAAGCGACAGCCTGATGAGTATCGAAGCCCGCAACATCTCGAAAACGTTCGGCACGTTCACCGCTCTGCGGGACGTGAGCCTGACCGTTGCCACCGGCGAGTTGGTGGCCCTGCTGGGCCCCTCGGGCTCGGGCAAGACGACGCTGCTGCGGATCATCGCCGGCCTCGAAGAGCCGGACGACGGGAGCGGGGCCATCCTGTTCCAGGACGAAGACGTCGCACGCCAGCGGGTCGGCAGCCGGCAGGTCGGTTTCGTCTTCCAGCATTA
>JBDKUC010000175.1:0-28246 GCA_039679885.1 Thermoguttaceae bacterium
GCGGCAAATGCGGCTCGATCTGTTCCCACAGTTCATCCGAAACAATTTCCGCCATGCGTAGGCCTCCTTGCGTTACGCGTTGGCGGGATAATACTCAATCAATCGTGGTTTTGAAATAGCGTCTTAGAGAGATACAGGGTTTCGAGGTGCGTCAGTCCGCTGAGGTTATCCATTGCCGCGCCGCCAACCTCGGTGTTCTCCAGGCTCAAGAATCGCAGTTGAACCAAGTCCTTGAGATAGACCAACGCGGCATCAGTAATGCCAGTATCTTCTAGTTCAAGGTGCCGGAGACGCGTCAAGTCTTTAAGAGCGGCTATGCCAGCGTCTGTAACTTCAGTCTCGGCGAGGACCAGCATTTCGAGTTGCGTTAATTCTTTGAGATCTTTCATCCCCGCGTCCGTGAAGCGGACGCCCAATATGACGCTTCGTAGCTCGGGAAACACCTTGAGATGTCCGACGACCTCGTCGGTGGTCGTCCATCCAAAACGCACCTCCACCACTGGTTTGCCAGGACTTTTCTCGTCTACGGTGATTAGACCGCCGTGATCGCGTATCTCTGCGATGGCGTTGCTCTGCTCCGGGCTGTATCCCACCGCAGAATTTACAGCGGATACAAAGAGCAAACCGAGAAATGCCGTCTGAAAAGCGAGTTGGTTCATAGACTCCCTTTTCCGCCTCGAAGATCGCCATGTCCCAAACCCAGCGGACGTGACGTCGTGAATCCCCCGCACTGTTCGGCCGCAGCCGCTGCAACGTCAGGCAATCCCAGGCAGTGGTGCTAAATCGATCCTGACTCCGTCCCTCTTCTCGATCCACCTCGATCTTCTCAGTGGAAGAGCCTTCCCAACCTCCCAACGCCTCGATACCGCTGACTTCTACCTACCCCGAAATTCCCGGATGAACCTTTTCCCGTCTCCAATAGTACCGGCCGGCTAGCGCGAGCAGGCCGACGGCCGCCAGGACGAACGACGATGGCTCGGGCGTAGGGGTCGCCATGTATCCGTATCCATTGGCACCCCAGTTCGGATCGATTGACCCTGCGACCGTATTGTTGGAAAGCGTCGGTGTGAATCCGGACAGCGTGAGAGAATAGCCCTTGGGAACATTATAGATCATGTTGTCGTGCAGGCTGGCGTTGCCTTGCGCCGCTTCGCTGCCGGTAACGACCGCCGCCCAATAGTTGTCACCGCCGTTGAGGAATACGCTGTGATCCACCGTGATGTTGTCTAGCGTGCCTTCGAACTCGATTGCAGTCCAGCCGGAATTCCCGTAACCGAACGTGCCGGTGATTCGAGTGGCCCGCGAATTCTGAGTATTGGCGAATCGCACGCAGCAATTGTTGATCGTGCTGATATAGCAGTTCGAGATGTTGATGCGATTTCCCGACCAGATCTGCACCCCGTCGTGGTTGTCGCAGTCGATTTTCATATTATAGATATTCACATCGCTGCTGCCCCCGCTGGCCATTTTGACGCCGTCCGCATAGAGTTCCGTCTCATAAATGTCGTGAATGTTGACGTTCTTGCAGTTTGACAGCCATATCCCGTTTCGGTAATTCGTCGGTGCGGTGCCCCACTGATCGGCGTGCCCACTGGCTGGCCCGATGATCGCCAGCGAGCACACTTCAGCCCCGCTAGCCCCATTAAGATAGATATACCCGGGCTGCGACGAGCTATTGCACACGCTGGCGCTCGTCACCGATATCTTGGTTTGGTCGGCTCCATCTCCATACAGTTTGATGTTTTTCGAGATCGTGATTGGGCTCGAAATCACATAGGTTCCGGCGTGGACATGCACCGAATCCCCTGCACTCGCCGCCGAGACGGCGGACTGGACGTCGGTATAGGTTTGTCCGGGACCAACGTTGATTGTGGCAGCGGCCGAAGTATGCACGAGACATGCAGTAAACAGCGTCCAGAACACCCAAGTCTTAGGATTCATCGTTTTCTCCCTGCTTGAGTTTGCCGCCGATTCGTCGAGCCCGCCGGAATGTGTGTTGGGGCGCAGTAAGAACGAAAACGTGGCTGAAGATCGCCGGAAACAGACGCAGCATGAGAACCGCTTTGGCTGTAATTCTATCGCCGGCAGCATATTAAACAATAAGGAACGTTGGTTTCTCGGGCAGTGCCATTGCCGCCATCGGAATCAGGGACGCGCGCGGGGGGCGCCGGAAGGGTGGGGCGGCTGTGGCTGTCCTATTCTTCCGGCGCCCTTGACCTCAGTCGCATTCGTCCGACAGTCCCCGACGGGCCGACCTGGCTGCAGCCGCGCTGGCTGGCGACATACGACAGCGGCGTCAGGCACGGCGTGCCTGACCTACTTGACTGCATCCATCGCGCAGCGGATGTCCATCAACTGGTCGGCCGGCGCGAGCAGGGCGAGAAGGCCGCGACCAGCGCCGCGGAGTTGGTCAACAACTTCTCGATTTGCCAATTTGCTCATCGGCCCCCTTCTAAAGCTGGGAACGGGGGGCGGCGCGCGAACCGGCGATCGAGCACTGCACTCTGCGGTGGCCGCAGAGCGTTCAGGTTGCCAAGGAGCGAAAGAAGCGAATCCCCACGGGCGGAGTTCCGGCGCGATCATTCTAGCCGGCCTGAAGAGCCGCCTTCAACGGCAAGAAATGGGCCAGGGGCGGCGGCAGGGCGAGAAATGGCCACTGCTGTTAATGGCTCGGTTCGTATCGGCGGTCAACCGGGTTGAATAGCCAGATAAAACGGCGGTCGCGGTGGTGCTCCGGTCTTGCCAACTTCGGTGGCTGTCGCCTTCTTCGCGCAAGGGATGGGCATCTTGATTGTCTGAATAGGTGCCACTAAAATAGGGGTAACGAATGGCCCGTGGTGGTAGTCGTCCTCCGGCTAAGAATGAGCGCGAACATGAGACTAAGAAAGCTACGTATTCTGAATTTCCGCTGCTGTAAGGAATTGGAGATCGACGTTGGGTCTATGCACGCGCTTGTCGGAGCCAACAATGCGGGAAAATCCACGATTCTCAAGGCGTTGGATTTTCTCTTCAACCCGTCCAATTCCAAAATCAACGAGGAGTGTTTTTGGGAAAAGGACACCAGCAAACCTATCCGCGTTGAAGCTATTTTCGCCGATCTCACGGAGAAGGAAAGCGCATCGCTTTCTGCTTGTGTAAAGCCGGACGGCACTTTTCAGTTTGCTCGCACAGCGTCACTCGGCGGAGCGGGTGCAGTCGGGGAGGATGGGGAGGACGATGCGCACAGCAAGATCAGGATTGGCCAGGAGTACAACAAACCGCAACCGAAGTACGAATGGCTCGTCGAGAGCAAGATCAGCGGGGAGAAGATCAAAGAATGGAAGAAGAAGCCCAACGAACTCACGATTAACGGACACTCATTCGCCGATGCACTGGGCGGAGACCAAACGGTCGGCAATTGGAAGGAAAAGGCGGCAGAGTTCGTGACGACGCGTTTGAAACCAGAGGATTTTGAAGACACTTGGACGCTGAACCCCAAAGGATTTCCAAATGTCCTGAAGGCAAATCTTCCGCACTATGAATTGATTCCAGCGGTTCGTGAGGCCACAGACGAATCCAAGGTTCTCAAGACGAACCCGTTCGGGCGGCTGATTCATGAAATACTCCGCGGGTTGGAGAGTGGATTACGTGACGACATTACGGCGAAGTTGAAAGCAACGACACGTCAATTGAATAGAGAGGCTGAAAAAGATCGGCTCCCGAGCATTGCCAAGGTCGAGGAATCGATGAAGGTTTTCCTTGGCGAAATGATGCCGGCCGACATCGAAATTGAGTTTCAGGCCCCGACGGTTGAGACGCTGCTCACCACACCGAAGATTTACGTCGATGATGGCTTCAAGGGCGGCATCGACGGCAAGGGGCATGGTCTCCAAAGAGCGGTCATCTTCTCGATTCTCCGATCATATGCCAAGCTTGTCACCACGCACGCTGGCGCGAAGCAGCGGACGCTGATTCTCGGTGTCGAAGAGCCGGAATTGTACATGCACCCGACAGCGCAGCGAACGATCCGTGGTGTGCTGCGAACGATTGCGGACGGTGGCGACCAGGTCATCTTTTCCACTCACAGCCCGCTTCTTGTGGACGTGGCGTACTTCGATGAAATCGTTAGAGTTGAGATGCCTGATCGCTCCCCAGGAAAACCATCCGAAGACGGTGCAAAGGTGTACCAATTACCAATGGAGCGAATGATTGAGGATATCGCCATTCGTATTCCGGCGAGAAAGGGGACCATCACGGACCGCTCAATGCGGGAACATTATGCCCATGCCTACACACCGACTCGGAATGAGGGCTTCTTTGCCAGAAAGGTCATTCTCGTCGAGGGGGCGACCGAGGTATATTGCCTGCCAATTTATGCCAAAGCCATGCAATACGATTTCGACAACCAGGGCGTCGGCGTGATTGAGTGTGGTGGCAAGAACCAGATTGATCGGCTGTACAGAGTCTTCAACGAACTTGGCATTCCGTGTTACGTCGTGTTCGATTACGACAAGAGTAACCCGGACCCGGAAGCGGTTAAGGCGAGCAAGGCTATTCTTGAATTCCTCCAGGAACCGCTTGAAGAACCAACGGGCGCGAAAGTGACCCCCACCTTCTGTTGTTTCATGGAGACATGGGAAAAGGACCTTCTCCCTGAGATACCAAATTACCAGGTCATGGCAAACTCCGCGACAAAGGAATTGGGGCATTGCGGCAAGCCCCTTAAGGCACGGTTCATCGCGTCAGAACTAACGTCCGCTGCTGCCCCGACGATTCCGAAGACGGTAGAAGCCATCATCAACAACGCAGTGAGCATTTCGTGGACACGGTCGTGCTTGCGCACGCAAAAGTAGTCACTTCAATAGCCACAACGAAAGTTGCAGGACGATGGTAGAGAAAAGGGGCCGGGAACCTTGATTCCCGAACCCCTTTTTGTCGTGTCTGGCCATTTGCCTAGACACCTAGATATCATAGTACAAGCAGAACTCGTACGGGCGCGGGCGAAGCTGAATCGCCTGCACTTCGTTGACGATCTACCTCATCGGTCGTGGGTTTCTTTGGACAGAGGCGGTTCGTTGTGGGCGACGATCGCCGTCTCGCCGATTTCGTTGACGACCTCGACGCCCTGGACGCCGTTGTTGCCTGTCACGATGGCATGCCGCAAGCCCTTGCCCAGGCGGACGGAGGGGCCGGCGGTGGCGAACGTGCAGCCTTCGACCTGGAGCTTGCCGTTGTCGGCGTCGACGATCGCCCGACCGCCGTGCGGGACATCCTTGTCGCACATGCGGCCGAGATAGCAATTGTTTAGGGAGACAAAGCCATCGCCGTGCGAAACCACATTGTGCGCGGCCTGCCCCCAAAACGCACAGTTCTGGAATCGCACCGAACCGCCGCAGGTCGGTTCGATGACCACCTGGATCGGATTTTCGCCTCGATTGGCGACAAACAATCCGTTCGTGATTTGCAGGCCGATGGTCTGGACCGCCTCAATGACGATGCAACGCTGCGACCAATCGACTCCCATTCCATAAAACTGTCCGTTCATCAAGCCGTGGGGCGTACGGATGAAACGGTATCCGATACGGGAATTGACAATAAACGTGTTCGAGACGTATTCCCAATCGGTCTTCCCGAAGATGAATCCCTCGCAGTGCTTCTCCATGTATGGCCCGACTTTTTCGGTGTCGCCGCCGGTCAACCGCGACACCCACCAGTGCCAATTCCACTGGATGTTTTCGATCCGGCCGATGTCCAGGCAATTGTCCACCCAGATTCCGCGCCGCAAGACGCATCCCACGACGCTGCGAATGCGATGCCGCGCATTCATCTCGGGTCCAACGCGGATGCCGTTATAGCTGTTGATCAGCGTGACGTTCTCGACCGTGTTGTCGCTGCCGTAGAGATGAAACGTCCAGGCATAGGGATGCACGTCGTCGATCTTCTGCTCGGGGTAGAAGACCACAAGCCCCTGGACCGTAGACGAATTGCCCATCTCGAAAAGCGCGGGGCCGTCCTCGCGGTCGCGGCCCCCGGTCGCAAGAATGGCGGAACCCACCAGGGGATCGACTTCCAGTCCTTGCGTTCGAATGCGTTTGAGGATGGCGGGATCGCAATAGGCGAGCGAGCCATCGCGGTTGTTCTCGCCGGAAATCGGGGCGTGGTTGACGCCGACCAAAGCCACGCCGGACGGGATCTTCAAGCTGCCAGAGACGAGATATTTCCCGGAAGCCAATTGGACGACGCCACCCTGACGGCCCGCCGCATCAAGGGCCTTTTGGAGAGCCGCCGTATCGTCAGCCACGCCGTCCGATTTCGCGCCGAACTCGGAGGGATGGAACAACTGGCCGCACAGCGCAGAGGTCTGGGCAGCCACGCAGGCCGCGCCGCCCAGTTTCAACAGCGATCGTCGTGACAGCATATCCATTTACTGATCTCCCTGGAGTAAGATTGGAAAATCGATTCTCAGTGTGGGAGTCATGTTACCATGATGGTAAGGGGTGTCAACGGTCGCCGGAGGATGCGGGGGGACCATGGCCGCCCACCTCTTCGGGCGCACTTTGACCGTGTTTGCGAGCGTTCGATGGCAGACCGACGGAACGTCTGCGAAGACGTCCGAAGCAAACCCGGGCGACGCAGTGGACGCGGCCCAGCGCGACGTCGTGGGCGTTCTTCCACGTGGAAGACTTGTCCGTCAACCGTACCAGTGATAAGACTTGCGAAAACGAGTTGGGGCGGCAGATGCAACTGCCGCCCCAAGCCAGCCCTCACCCTAGCCCTCTCCCAAAGGGAGAGGGGACGATGGAACGAGCTACTAGTGTAGTGATTCAGTCTGTCGGGGATTCTTGGGTGCCATGCTTGCTAAGCGAACGCAGCGAGACAGCAAGCATGTTCACCGTCGAATCATGCCCACGCAAGCGTGGGACATGGCGCCCATTCGTCCTGAATGATGCAACATACAGACCGTCATTTCTGAGACAGTACACTAGATATCAAAGTACAAGCAGAACTCGTACGGATGCGGGCGCAACTGCATCGCCTGCACTTCGTTGACGGTCTTGTACCATATCCACGTGTCGATCACGTCGGGCGTGAAGACGTCGCCGCGGAGGAGGAACTCGTGGTCGGCGCGAAGGGCCTTCAACGCCTCGTCGAGCGAACCGGGCGCCTGCGGCACGTTCTTCAGCTCTTCCGGATCGAGGTCGTAAATGTCCTTGTCCAGCGGCTCGCCCGGATCGATCTTGTTCTGAATGCCGTCGATCGCGGCCATCAGCACGGCCGAGAACGAGAGATACGGATTGCAGCTCGGATCGGGGCAACGGAACTCGACCCGCTTCGCCTTCGGGTTCGGGCTGTACATCGGAATCCGCACGGCGGCCGACCGGTTCCGCTGCGAGTAGGCCAGGTTAACCGGGGCCTCGAAGCCGGGCACGAGTCGCTTGTAGCTGTTGGTGGTCGGATTGCAAATGCCGCACAGCGCGGGCGCGTGCTTGAGGATGCCGCCGATGGCGTGCAGGGCCATGTCGCTCAGGCCCGCATAGCCGCTGCCGGCGAAAAGCGGATTGCCGCCTTTCCAAAGCGAAATGTGCGTGTGCATGCCAGAGCCGTTGTCGCCAAAGAGCGGCTTCGGCATGAAGGTGACCGTCTTGCCGTACTTCTTGGCGACGTTCTTGATGATGTACTTGAACATCATGCACTTGTCGGCCATCGTCACCAGCTCGTCGAACCTCAGGTCGATTTCCGACTGCCCGGCGGTGGCCACTTCGTGGTGCTGGGCCTCGACGTTCATCCCGCAATCGATCATCGTCTGCATCATCTCATTGCGGGTGTCCATCAACTGGTCGGCCGGCGGCACGGGGAAGTAGCCTTCCTTGTAGCGGAGCTTGTAGCCGAGGTTCGGCGATTCCTCGCGGCCGCGGTTCCACTGCCCTTCGGTGCTGTCGAGGAAGTAGTAGCCGCTGTTGGCCGTCTGGTCGCAGCGGACGTCGTCGAAGATGAAGAACTCGGCCTCGGATCCGATGTAGCAGGTGTCGCCGATGCCGGTGCTCTTCAAGTAGTTGACCGCCTTGCGGGCGACGTTCCGCGGGTCGCGGCTGTAGTCCTCGCGCGTGATCGGATCCTGAATGTTGCAGATCATCGAGAGGGTCGGCAACTTGCAGAACGGATCGAGTACGGCCGTCTCGGGCTGCGGCACGACGAGCATGTCGCTCTCGTTGATCGCCTGCCAGCCGCGGATGCTCGAGCCGTCGAAGCCCAGGCCGTCTTCAAAAACGTCCACGTCGAGCTTATCGACGGGGATGGTGAAATGCTGCCAGAGGCCGGGGAAGTCCATGAAACGCAGATCGATCGCTTTGACGTTCTTCTCGCGGCACAGGGCGAGTACTTCTTTGGGGGTCATCTTCATTCCTTGTTCTGGTTTCGTGTTGCTCGGCAAGCTGCCGGCGGTCCGCTCCTCGGCCGACCGTCCTAGTGTGGTGTCTCGACAAAATGGTGACCTATGGGTGCCATGCTTGCCAAGCGAGCGCAGCGAGACGGCAAGCATGTGTTTGCCGCTTCTTCATGCCCACGGCAAGCGTGGGCATGGCACCCTTTTCCGCGCATGATAAACGATAAACACTGTCATTTACGAGGCACTGAACTAGCATCATCGTGCGGGCCGGCGACCGGGCGTGGGCCATTCCCCGTCGGCCGTCGTTGCCGAGACATTCGTCGTGAAGCAACGGCCACATATGCAAGCCGCGTGCCAATGCGATCGTTGCGATGTGGGGCGATGGACGTAAACCTCTCTCCGCACGTCTCTTACGAAACCGAACATTTGTCTCGAAGACGGCCGCGACGCCGCAAGTGCCCAGGACTTGGGCATCTGCTGCATCGCGGCAGGTCGGCGAACCGGTTTGCCGCATGGCAATCTACAGAAAATACGGCAGGTTTCCGGGAAGAATCGGTTTTGTCTCTTTTGCCGTTTATGCCGGCCGATACGCAACAGAGGAGTCTCAGCGTCTCGGCCGGGCAGTCGGCGCTGGTTTGCCCGAAGAGATCGCGGGAGGGGAGTGTTCACGGGGCATCACGCGGAGCGTGATGAGTACGTTGGTTCCAAGTGGGCATCACGCAAAACGCGATGAGTAGTCGGCTTCTAATCTGAAAAATCTCATCGATCCTGCCAAGGAGACGAACGATGCGTGCATCACAAGCCACGTTGCTGTTGTCGATTGCCGCCGCAGTTGGTTTGTCCTGTTTGCCGGCCGTCCGGGGCCAGTGTGCAGCGCCGGGGGGCGCACAGTATTCGGGCGACATGGCCTGCGACCTTTACGGCGGCCGCCCAGAGTTCCAGCCGCAGGCTCAGCCGCAAGAGGAGGAGCCGTGCGCCAACGAGCCGATGGGCGGTCTCTTCCGCCGCATTCGGAATCACGAATGCTGCGGCAATCGGTGGAATCTGGCCGCGGAAGGGATTGCCCTGCAACGCAACGCGACGCGCAGTCAGTCGCTGTATGATGTTGGCACGACGGCGACGGAGGCGTTCAACGCGAAGAACTTCGAGTTCCCGGTCGAGGCAGGCGTTCGCCTGAGCGCGATCCGCCAATTGGACTGCGAGCCGTTCGCGGTCGAAGTAGCCTACTTCCAGGTCGACGGTTTCGCGGCCAGCGAGTCGGTGCCCGGCCAGTCGTTGATGGTGACCGACGCCAATGGTCCTCACTTCATCGTCAACGACGGTGTAGCCCGATACACCTCGGCTCTCTACGTGGGCGACGTGAACCTGCGTTGGCAGTGCTTCGATCGGCTTACGCTGCTCGGCGGTTTTCGCATGGGCCAGTTGAACGAGCACTATCACGCCGCGGGGGCGGGCGCGGGTTCCGGTGAGGCCGTCACGCTGGACGTCGACGCGTTCAACCATCTCTACGGCTTCCAGCTCGGCGCCGACGCCGACGTGATCGATTTCGGCGGGCCGCTGAAGGTCAAGGCCCTGTGTCGGGCCGGCGCGTTCGGCAACTTCGCCAGTCAGAACAACCGCCGCGTCGACGCTGGATTTTCGGACGAGTCGCTCAACGCCAACCGGGACGACCATATCGCGTTTCTCGGCGAGGCCGGCGTCGTGCTGACCTACGAGTTCACCAAGCACTTGTCGTTCCGCGCTTCGGCCGAGGCGATGTGGCTGGAAGGCGTGGCGTTGGCGCCGGAGCAAATCGGCTCGACGAATTTTATCGCTGGCACGGCCGACATCGACACCAACGGCGGCGTCTTCTACTACGGCGGCGGCCTCGGGCTGGAATACAAGTTCTAGCGGGAGCGGAGAAAATCCGAAGTCCGAAGTCCGAAATCCGAATTCGGGCTTCGGATTTCGGGCTTCGAGCTTCCTTGCTATTCACGTTGGGGCGGCAGTTGCGGTGCTCCGCCCCGCTTGATTCCGAGCAGTTCGACCAGCGGCCGGGCGAAGCGGCGGAAGTCGGCGGCCGACATCGCCCAGGTGTCCCAACGGGGCGAGATCGGGTGGGCGTGGCCGGCGTAATCGCCCAGCGTCACGGCCACGAATCCGTAGACGCTGCCGCGATACTCGAACAGCTCCTCGGCCTGGAGCGGTGAGCGGTTGCCCAGCACGTCGTAGGCGAAGACGAACAGCCCACGGAAGCTCGCGCCGAAGAGCTCTTCCCATTGGGCGAGGCTCCGCAGGTCGTCTCGCGTCGACCAGTTCTTCCAGTACTGCTTCTGGACGTCGCCTGACGGAAACCGGCGACCCTTGACATCAACTAGCCACGTGACGGATCGAGACAGGCTGGAATGCCCGTCCTCCACGATGGGCGCCGAGACATCGACGCCGCCGGAGACGATGAAATCGAGGCTCTTGATCGAGGCCCCGTTGCTCATCAGGCTGCGTTTTGCCTCGTCGACCGCCACGTACGGCACGCCGCGGTTGCGCAAAAACCCCTCGAACGCCGCTTCGTAGTGGTTGTCGCGATTGGCCATGAGTTACACCGAAAGCTCGCCTACTGTGAACTGCGATTTCGGGGCCAAAGCAGAGCGACGGACGCGGTGCATCCAAGGATGACGGCGACGAGCACGTACCAATACTCGTGAATGAAGTTCGCGAGGCGGATAGCTTGCACTGAGATAGTCGGTAACGTCACGCGCTGAAGACGCCACTGTCTTTCCAAGTCGCTCATCCAAGCGGCAAAGACAAACATGGCGGCGATCAAGACGGCGGCGCCGATTAATGGCAGAATGTATCGCATGAATGGCACTCCTGTGCTGTGAATTGAGCGTCACTGCTTTCTGGTCGCACCTTGGCACTCGCAATGAGCGTCGAGCACACTGCTCTCTCGGTCCCGGATCAGCTCCTCTAATTGCGCCGCCGACGCCTCGCTCTTCCGTTGCGTGTCGACGATCACGACGAACTCAACGTTCATCGGCTTCTTCGAAAATCGCTGCGAACTGACCCGATAGCGTTTGTAGCCTTGCATGACGAGCGAAACATGGCCGCGATCGACGTTGGCTTGCAGGAGGTCGGCCAGGGGGATCGTGCCGTCGGTGCTGTAGCTGGTCAGGATGTATCGGGCGTTGATCGTGTTCAACAGCCCGCGGTAAGCCGCGGTCGCCTCGTCGCGATAGTTATACGCGCTCCGCCGCTCGGTTCGCCAGTCGAGCCGGATGGCCGCCTTCGTGCCCCGGGTGATTTGCCTGCTCAACGCCGGCTTGTCCCAGAGGACGACGCTGTTCAAGACATGGTAGTTGCTGCCGTAGGGGTGCTGATTGTAGGGCGGGTCGAGGTACGCAATGTCGATCTCCTCGCCCGAGAGCCGCCGGGCCAACGACTGGGCGTCCTCGCGGCAGACTTCGTTCGGCTGACCGTTGTCCCAGAACACGGGCACGTCCAGCCACAGCGGCGTGGCGATCCGATAGAGGGCCGTTCGGGTCTGGCCACCCCAGCCGTTGTGAAAGCCCTTGAACACGCCGCTTGTGTTGCTGCGGTAGCAAGCCTGATAGACCAACGGGGCCAAGAGGCAGGATTCTTCGAGGTCCGAGATCCGCCCAGCGGTCTTCCACGCGGCGATTTGCTCGCGAATGGCGTCGATCCGCATCCCGTTGCGACGCATGTAGAACATGCGGTCGGCCTTGATGTCATAATGCTCGTCGTCGCGGGGGCAAAGGTGCTCGGTCACCCAACCGGCCGCAGGCTGCAAGGCATTCAGCGCCGCGATGGCCTCCGCGTAGCCGCCTAACCTGGCGAACTTCGGCGGGCGGTTGCAGCCGATGTAGCACCGGTTGATTGCTTCGGCGTAGGGCTCCCAATCGTTGGCCACGACGCGATAGCCGAGCATCTTGGCCATCCGCGAGACGACGCCGCTGCCGGCGAAGAAGTCGACGAACGTGCCGCCGACGCCGCCGTCATGCTGCCGCGTGAGTGAAGGCTCGCCGATCCGCTCGATCGCTTGATGGATCAGCCGCAGCAGCTTGCGCTTGTTGCCGATGTAGGGGATCAGTTGGTTGAACAGATACTCTGACGTCCGCACGGCGGCGTGCTGCTTGCGGTCGTAGACCAGCCGTTGAGCCGTCATGGTGGACGTGGGGACTGAGTTGAGACGCGTAAGGAAATTAGTCGCCAGATTCGGGTGGCACGCCCTGAAAGGGCGTGGCATGTGTCGTGCGATAGTCCGGCGATCTACCACGCCCTTTCAGGGCGTGCCACCCATCGGACTTCCATCAAACTATTCTTTGACAGGTCCTCATGATTGCGGCAACAGTTTTTTTAAGGCGGCGATGATGCTGGCGGCGTCGGGCTCCAGCGGCAACTCTTGCTTGTCGCCGGATTGCAGGTCCTTGATCTGGCACACCTGCCGCTCGAATTCGTTGCCGCCGGCGATCAGGGCGACGCGGAACCCTCGGCGGTCGGCATACTTCAGTTGGTCGCCGAGCCGCTTGGGGTCGCAGAAGACCTCGACGCCGATGCCGGCCGCGCGAATCGCGGCGGCCAGGCGAAGGTAATCGTGAAGCCGCTCTTTGTCGAAGTAAGGGATGAAGACCGGAGCCGGCGTAGCGACCTTCTCGATCATGCCCAACTCTTCCATCGCTGCCAGGAGCCGGTCGAGGCCGAGCGACGCGCCCACGCCCGGCAGCTCCTGCGAGGTGAACAGGCCGGCCAGATTATCGTAGCGGCCGCCGGAGCAGACGCTGCCGATCGCCGGCAGGGCGCCGAGGAACGTCTCGAAGACCGTGCCGGTGTAGTAGTCCAATCCCCGGGCGATCGACAGGTCGAGCCGCAGTCGGTCGGCCGAGACGCCGGCGGCCGCGGCGCCGTCGAGGACTGCTTTGAGGTCGTTGACGCCCAGACGCCCCTTCTCGCTTCCGGCCACGAGCGATTCGGCCTGGCGGAGCACTTCGTCGTTGCTGCCGGAAATCTCGGAGAGCCGCAGAACGCCCCGGGCCTGTTCTTCCGTCGCGCCGGCGGCTGAGATCATCTCCTCGGCCACCGCGTCGGGTCCGATCTTGCCGAGCTTGTCGAGCGCGCGCAGCACGGCGGCCGAACGGTCGGCCAAGTCGAAACGTTCCAGCAAGCCGGTGAGCAGCTTTCGGTTGTTTAGGCGGATGGTGAAGTCGGCGAAACCGATTGCCCGCATCAGGTCGTGGATGACCAGGGCGGTCTCCACATCGGCCGCGACGGAACGGGTGCCGATCGTGTCGAAATCGCACTGCATGAACTCGCGGTAGCGGCCTCGCTGGGTGTTTTCACCCCGCCAGACCGTGGCGATGTGGTACCGCTTCAACGGAATGCCCAACTCGTTGACGTGCTCGGCGGCGAAACGGGCAAGCGGGACGGTCAGATCGAATCGCAGGCCGACCCAGCGGCCGCCATGATCCTGGAACTTGTAGAGCTGCTTGTCGGTCTCGTCGCTCCCCTTGCCGGCCAGGATTTCGAGATACTCGAGGGCCGGCGTGTCGATCGGGCTGAATCCGTACGAGCGATAGACCCGGCGCGCGGTCGAAATGAGCCGCTCGCGGGGGATCATCACCTCCGGCGTGTAATCGCGGAAGCCTTTTAGGGTGCGGGGCGTAATGCGTTTCTGGTCGCTCACGGGGTGGGGCTAGGGGCTAGGGGTTCGGGGCTAGGGACTGGAAAGCCAGTCCTTTTTAGTTTACCGGAGGAAAACGACGCCAGCCAGAGAGGGTAGCCCGTGGCAAGCTGGCCTGATAGACTGGATCGGTGTTGGCCGCAACCGTTTGCGGTGCGGATGCAGGGCCGATCAGTTTTGGACGTAGGGTGGGTCGAGCGAAGCGAGCCCCACCAAGAATCTCGCAAAACGGTGGGGCCCGCTTCACCCAACATCCTTCTCCAGCGTCAATCATTGATTGGCCCTGGGTGCGAGTGGTCGCCGTTGATGGAACGGGGAATGTCGTGGTAGTGAGCGAATCTTCCGCCCGTCGATATGCGCTCGATCCCGACGTCCGGCTGATGCTCCAGGTCCGGGACGACAACGCGGTCGCTTTCGAGGAGTTGGTCGCTCGCTACCAGGGGCGGCTGGTCAATCTGCTGCGGCACCAGGTGGGCGGCCGCGAGCTGGCCGAAGACCTGACGCAGGAGGTCTTCCTGCGGGTGTACCGTTCGCGGAAGAGCTACACGCCGGGGGCCAAGTTCGCCACCTGGTTGTTCACGATCGCCCATCATGTGGCCAGCAACGCGCTGCGGGACCGCTCGCGGCGGCACGAGGTCACGCTGCGGCCCCACGACAGCGGCCCGCTGGGCGCCCGGCCGTTGGATAAGATGCTTCAGGCCAGCAGCGGGCAGATGCCGGCTCGGCTGTTGGACAAGGTCGAGATGCGCGAGATGGTGCGAATGGCGATGGAGGCCCTCGGCCAACGGCAGCGGATGGCCGTGCTGTTGAGCAAGTTCGAGGGGCTCAGCTATGCCGAGATCGCCGAGATCATGGAGATTTCGCCCCAGGCGATCAAGTCGCTTCTGTGCCGGGCCCGCGAGAACCTCCGCGAGGTGCTGCAACCCTACTTCGACAACGGCAATGTCATCCTGAGCGACGCGAAGGATGTCAGCGACCGGGAGGTCCCTGACGATGAATAACGATCCCCGTGAGGCAAACCGCCACCCGGCCCATTCGGACAAGCAGGACAAGAAGCCGCTCGATGCCACGTTGCTCGACGAGCAACTGGTGGCTTATCTCGACGGCGAGTTGGACGCTGAAAGCGGTCGCCGGATCGAGGCCCTGCTGGCCTCCGACCCCGAAGTTCGCGGCCGGCTGCAATCGCTCGAGCGGACGTGGGATCTGCTCGATGAGCTCGACGCGGCTCCGGTCGGCGAGCCGTTCACGCATACGACGCTCGAGATGGTCGCCGTGGCGGCCCGCGAAGAGGTCGAGCAGGAGCGGGCCGTGGCGCCGCGCCGTCGCCGACGGCGTCGGTTGGCGATCCTCGGCGCGATCTTGGCGGCCGCCGTGCTCGGGTTCTTGTCCATCGCTCTGCTAACGCCCGACCCCAACCGGCAACTGCTCGTGGATTTGCCCGTGTTGGTGAACCTCGACGAGTATCGCCAGGTTGCCAGCGTCGAGTTCTTGCGGCTGTTGCGGAAAGAGAAGCTGTTCGACGCCGAAGCGACGGGCACGGCGGACGCGGGCTTGATGGCGGTCGACGGTCCGACGGCCGCGCGGCGGCATCGCATCGAGAGCATGTCGCCCGAGCAGAAGGACGAGCTTCGCCGGGCCGCGGCGCGATTCGCCGTTCTCGGCCCTGCCGATCAGCAGCGGCTGCGGCAATTGGACGCGAGGGTCCGCAGCGGCGACGACTCGCCGAAGTTGCAGGCCGTCATGCACCGCTATTGCGACTGGCTGAAGTCGCTGCCGCTCTACAGCCGGAGCGAGTTGGCCGAGCTGGGGCCGGAGGCCCGCGTCAAATGGGTGAAGCGGCGTCTGTCGTTCGAGGATCAAGCCCGCGAAGGGGGCGGCCGGCTTGGAGGTCGCGACACCGAGACGCTTGGGAAATGGATGAATGACTGCGTCGAACGCCATGAAGCGGCATTCCTCAAGACTCTGCCCGAGCCGCAGCGGAAGCGGCTTTCCGAGTTCAGCGATTCCGCGATGCGGCATCGCCTGGTGGCCGGCCAGATGTGGCTCTCTTGGCAGCGCGCACACGCCGATGAGCCGGGCAAGATGCCTCCCTGGGTGAGTGAAAATGACTTGCGGCGGCTGCGATCGCAGTTGAGCCCGCAGGCTCGCAAACGCCTTGAGAGTCGTCCAACGGCCCAAGAGCAGTGGAATCTGGTGCTCGCTTGGATGCGGCACGCGATGCGTCCGGCGGCCAGCCATGCGCATGGCCCGCTCAACCCGGACGACGAGCGTTTGGCGGCGTTCTTCGAAAAGCTGCCGGACGAGGAGCGGAACCGGCTGCTGTCCTTGCCCGGCGAAGAGATGCAGCGGCAACTGCTGCGGCTCTATTTGACGCGGATTCACGCGCCGGGGCCGCCGATGCAACGTGGCGGGGGCTTCGATCGGCCCAAACGCCCTGGTGACGACCGCGCGCCGAAACCGTCCGATAAGGCCGGCAAGGCAAGCCGGTCTTGACCGTCGTATAGCCGAGGGTATACTGAACGTGGCGTCTGAGAAGGGCGTCAACGAGGTCAGGCGAACGCTGGAGCGAGCTGGCTACCGACTCGTTCGCGTGAGCGGGTCGCACCATATCTTTGCGAAGACGGGACAGCAGTTGTTTTCGATTCCCGTGCATCAAGGAAAGGTCAAGCCCGGCGATGTGCGCCAAGTCAAAAAACGCTGCGAAGGCGATTGACCGTCCGTTCGACCCGGCGATCCTTGCCAAGGCGGCGAAAATTGCCGGGCAATATCAAGTGATCGTGGCGTGCGAAGGGGGCCATTGGTACGGCCGAGGATTGGAGTTGCCCGGCATTCATGGCGACGGCAAAACGGTGAGCCGCTGCGTCGAGAACACCCGCGAGGCCCTGACTGCCGCGGTCGCCTATCTGATCGAGGAGGGGCAGAAGCCGCCGACGCCGGCCACCGCCCAGACCCGCACGACGCAGGTCAACGTCCGCCTGACGGCGGAGGAAAAGGTGCTGTTGGAAACGGCCGCCAAGCAGAAGGGATTCCAAGGTTTGTCCGATTTTGTCCGCGCCGCGGCGCTGGAGTTGGTTCACTAGATGTCGCAAATCACGATCGACCATATTCGAGAGGCAGGCGTGGTCGGAGCCGGCGGGGCCGGCTTTCCCACCTACGTCAAGCTCAACGCCAAGGCGGACACGGTGCTGATTAACGCGGCCGAGTGCGAGCCGCTTCTGCACAAAGACAAAGAGGTGCTCCGCGAGTACGTCGACGAAGTGGTCGAGGGATTGGCCGCCGCGATGCAGTTGGTCGGGGCCGAACGCGGCATCGTCGGCGTCAAGGAAAAATACAAAGACGTCGTCGCCCTGCTCCGCTCGAAGCTGTCGACGCCGATGGAAGTGGCCCCGCTCCGCGACGCCTATCCGGCCGGCGACGAGTTCATCCTGGTCTACGACGTTCTGGGCCGCGTGGTGCCGCCGGGTGGAATTCCCCTGGCCGTCGGCGCCGTGGTGATGAACGTCGAGACGGCCACGAACGTCGTGCGCTCCGCCCATCAGCCGGTGACCGAGAAGTACCTGACCGTTGCCGGGGCCGTGGCCGAGCCGGTCACCTTGCGGGTGCCGCTGGGCGTCACCCTGGGCCAGTGCGTTGCGGCCGCCGGAGGCCCGACCATCCCCGACTCCAACTACATCGTCGGCGGCGTGATGATGGGCTATCTCCAAGAGAATCACGACGCGCTGGTGGACAAAACGACCGGCGGAGTGATCGTGCTGCCCGACGACCACGTGGTGGTGCAACGCCGCCGCCGCGACTGGAAACAGACGGTCAAGATCGGCCGCAGCGCGTGCGACCAGTGCAGCTTCTGCACCGAACTCTGTCCTCGCTACCTTTTGGGGCACCCCATCGAGCCGCACAGGGCCATGCGAAGCCTCGGGTTCAATCTGGTCGGCGAGGCGAACGTCCTCGGCACGCAGTTCTGCTCCGAGTGCAACCTGTGCAGTCTCTACTCGTGTCCCGAGGGACTCGATCCGAAGAACGTCACCTCGCAAAACAAACGCCGGCTGGCCAGCGAGAAACGGCGATGGGAAAACCCGCCGTTCAACCCGCAGCGGCCGGAGCTGCACATGGCCAACCGCAAGGCGCCCACCTCGCGGCTGTTGACGAAGCTTGGGCTTCGCCAGTTCCGCAACGTTGGGCCGCTTCGCGAGACGCTGCTCGAGGCCGACCGCGTCGGAATCAAGCTCAAGCAGCACATCGGGGCGGCGTGCGAGCCGTTGGTCAACGTCGGCTCGCAGGTGACGAAAGGCCAGCCGATCGGCCGGCCGCCCGTCGCCAATGGCAAGCCGGCGCTCGGCGTGCCCGTCCACGCATCAATCGACGGAACCGTGACCGCCATTGAAGATGGCGTTGTTTGGATTGAAAAGAGACCTGGAAAATGACGAGGGAAATCCGAAATCCGAAGCTCGAAATCCGAAGCCCGGCATTCGAACTTCGGATTTAGGACTTAGGATTTCGAGCTTCATTCGTCATTCTTCCCCTGACCCCTGACTTGTGCCTCCCATGCCCACCCCCAACGCGATCGGCGTCATTGAACTTTCGAGCATCGGCATTGGATACCGCATCGAAGACGAGATGCTCAAAGCGGCAAGGGTGGAACTCCTGGTTGCCCGAACGATCTGCTCCGGCAAATATTTCATCGTGCTGGGAGGGAGCGTGAGCGACGTCGAGACGGCCATCCGTGCCGGCGAAACGGTGGGCGGCGAGGCCGTCATCGACCACCTGGTGATCCCGAACGTCCACCCAACGGTGTTTCCCGCCCTGGGACAGTCGGTCGTTCTCGGGGCGGACGATGCCGGCGCGCTCGGCATTGTCGAGACCTTCAGTGGGACGAGCATCGTCGCGGCGTCGGACGCCGCAGCCAAGGCCGCCCGCGTGACTCTCTTCCGCATCCACGTCGCGATGGCCCTGGGCGGCAAGGGCTTCTGTCTGATGACCGGCACGGTGGCCGACGTAAGGGCCGGCGTGGCCGCCGCGGCCGCCGAGGCCCGGAAACGCGGGCTGCTCGTTTCCGAAACCGTCATCCCGCGTCCCAGCCGAGAGCTATTCAGCGATTACCTGTAAGATGGGAAGCCGGTTCGTCACGTAGGTTATGCTTCAGTCTCGTAGGTTATGCTTCAGCATAACGTGATCGCTTCCGCTGTTATGCTGAAGCATAACCTACGTCTGAAGCATCACCTGCGACACTTCCCTCGAACGGCTGCCGCCCCCCGACGAACGCTTTGCGCCCGCTGGCAAAGCATCTTGCCGAGACGTAAGATCAAGTTGAGAACAGACGCTCCGGAAAGGGCTCCCAGTCCCATTCTTGCGCGAGAGAAGGAGGCGGTGCGATGCGGCGATCGACGGTTGTTCCGATCTTGGCGGTTGTGCTGGCCAGTCTGTGCGGCCAATCGGGCTTGGCACAGCAAACGATGCGGCACGTCCCGGCCGACTCCTACTATCGCTGGTTCGGCTCCTTCTACCAGGGCGACTACGTCGACGCCATGAAGGCGTTCGAGCAAGAGTCCCGCGGTTCGATCAAGACCACGCAGTCGCGCTGGATCGATTCGATCTGCTACGAGACGATGTGCGGCGAGTGCTACTTCCAGATGGGCCGGCTCGATGAGGCCTTGCGCCGCTACACCAACGCCCTGGACATCTACCGCCGCTTTCCGGACTGGATGACGAAGGTCGAATTCGCTTCGCAGCAGATCCGGCCGGCGGCGCCCGGCGCGCGAAAGAGCGTGCCCTGGGGGCAAAGCAGCCGCCACGCGGTCCTGGGCTTCTACCCGACGTCCGAGAAGATGCTGCAAGGCCAGGTCGATATGAACTCGGTCGTGCAGCGCGGCGGAGTCTTCACGCCGGCGAGCTACATTCCCGTCACGCCCCACGAGATTGTCCGTTGTACGGCGTTGGCCCTGCGGCGTCGAGCGGCTCTGCTCGGGCCGGCCGCTAAGCATGACCAGCTGAGCAACGAACTGATCACGACGCTGACGCAATCGGTCGCCACGGCGAACCACTGGTCCGAGTGCTACGCGGACGTTCAGCACGGCCTGGCGCTGGTGGCCGGCGGTCGTGACGGCCAGGCCATCGGCTTCCTCCAGCGATCGGTGCTGGCCACGGGGCAATTCGACCACCCGCTGACGAGCGTCGCCTTGCTCGAACTTGGCCGGCAATCGCTGATGACCAACAAGCTGGACGAGGCGACGAAGTTCTTCGAGGAGGCCGGCTATGCGGCCGTCAACTCGTACTCGAGCGGCTACTACGTGCCCGACTACGGCGTTCTCGAAGAGTCGCTCCGCTACGGCGCCATGACGCATCTGATGGCCAACCGCAAGGGGTTGTATCCGCCGCTTGAGCCCGCCATCGCCTGGGCGAAGCGTTCGCAGCTACGCCAGTTGCAGGCGTCGCTGCTGCTCTCGGCCGCAGAGAACTATGCGGTGCTGGGGAACACCCGGCAGGCCGCCGCCGCGTTGGACGAGGCTCGCGCCGCGATCGGCCGCCGGTCGATGGGCGCCGGAGCGATCGGCGCACGGCTGAACTACCTCGCCGCGCTCGTGGCCTATCAGCAGAAGCGGCCGGCCGAAGGCGCCGCAGCGTTTGCCGCGGCGATGAGTTACCTGCAACGCGGCTCGGCCTCGCCGTTGTTCCGCGGCAAGTCGGGTGCATCGCTCTGGCTGTTCCACATCAACATCGCCGACAATCTTTACATGAACGGCGGCGTCACGCCCCGCGGCGCCATGGACCTGTTCGCCGAGGTGCTCCGCGATCCCCGGCCAGCCGATTGGGCCATGGACCCGATGGAATCGCTGGCCGCGCTGATGACGCCGCATCCGGTTCCGCTCGAACACTGGTTCGAGGCCGCGGTGGAACGAGCCGGCGTGAAGGAAGTCTCCGTGGCCGTCGAAATTGCCGAGCGGGTGAGGCGGCACCGCTTCTTCACCTCCCTGGAGCTTGGCGGACGCGTCGAGTCGCTGCGATGGATTCTCGAGGCGGACCGCGACCGCTTGCCGCAGGATGCGCTGCTGCAACGCCAGGACCTGTTGGCCCGCTACGGCGAATATGACAAGCTGTCGCAGCACGCCCGGGAGATCCGCGCGGCGTTGGCCAAGGGGCCGGCCGTCGCCGAAGACCAGGCGGCGCTGAAGGAACAGTCGCGGTTGTTGGCCGAGCTGGGCGCCGTCGGCGTTCGCCAGGAGGCCATGTTGCGGGAGATGGCCCTGCGGCGCGAGCCGGCGAGCATGATCTTCCCGCCGTTGCTGACGCTGGCACAGATCCAGAAATCGCTGCCTAACAAGCACGCCGTGCTCGCCTTTTTCAACGCCGGCCGCCGCACCTACGGTTTCCTGCTGAACAACGAGCGGTGCAGTTCCTGGCAGGTGGCCTCGCCGCAGTCGATCACGCGCGAGATTCAGACCATGCTCCGCGACATGGGCCAGCTTGGCGCAAACCATGAGATGACGAGCAAGGATTTCGCAGAAGGCAAATGGAAGAAGTCGGCCCGACTGGTGCTTGACGCCCTGTTGAAGGGCTCGCCGGCCGATTTCTCGCAGTCGTTCGACGAGCTGGCCATCGTGCCCGACGGCGTCCTCTGGTATGTGCCGTTCGAGGCGCTGCAGGTGAAGG
Organism: Thermoguttaceae bacterium; assembly: GCA_039679885.1. Classification (GTDB taxonomy): domain Bacteria; phylum Planctomycetota; class Planctomycetia; order Pirellulales; family Thermoguttaceae; genus JAJFUI01. The sequence continues at coordinate 21,681 of JBDKUC010000175.1, forward strand.
TCGATGGGCAGATGCACTCGCTGCTTTCCCGATTCCGCATCCGCTACGCGCCGACCCTCTCGCTCTGCGCTTACCAGGGCGCGGCCGGCCGGTTGGCCGCCAATACGGCGATCATCTCGGGCAAGTTCAACAGCAACGACAAGGAGAAAGACGAGGCGGCGCGGAAGTCGATCGAAGAGCTTGTGGCTGCCGTGCGGGGCGCCGTGGCGCTGAAGTTGCCGACCCCCGGTCCGGCGTCGCTTTACAGCCTGCTGTTCCAACGGCTGATCGTCCTCGAAGACGTCGTGCCTGGCGAAGACCCTTACGGCTGGAGCCCCGCGCCGATGGAACGCACGCGCGGAGGTGGCACGGTTGCCGAGTGGCTCGCGCTTCCCTGGGGCAAGCCCGACGCCATCTTGCTCCCCGGCTTCCACACGCCGGCCGAGGACGCGCTGAAGCGGGTTCGTCGGGGGCCGCCTGGCAATGAGATGTTCCTTTCGCTCTGTGGGCTGATGGCGACCGGCACGCGGACAGTGCTGGTCAGCCGGTGGCGAACCGGCGGACAGAGCAGCCTCGACCTGGTCCGTGAGTTCGCGCAGGAACTGCCGCACACCTCGGCCCCCGACGCATGGCAGCGGGCCGTTCAGTTGCAAATGGATTCCCGGCTGAACGTCGATGCGGAGCCTCGCATCAAACGCGGGGCGGCGGACGACCCGCCCAAGGCGAGCCATCCGTTCTTCTGGGCTGGCTACATGCTGGTCGATTGCACGCCGCCGCCGAAGCAGGACAAGCCCAAGCCGCCGAAGAAGGACAAGTCCGAGCAGAAAGCAAAAAAGCCCGCCAAAGCGGCCAAGTGACGGGAACGAGCTGCTTGGAGCAACACACCTGTTCCCATCCAGACGTCCTCGTCGGCCGTCCACCAACTTGGGTACGGCGATCAAGCCAAGCCGCCGTTGACTTCAAACAAACGGCTTCCTAAGATCCGGCCCGATTCTCCAGGACATCTGCAAAGTCCGTTGCAGGCGTTCGTAGTTCCGCCTTTAGGCGGCAAATGACCGGCTAAAGCCGGAACTACGAACGACTTTGCAGTTCTCCGGCCCGATTCTCATGTCCGCTTCGCGTCTGCGGAAGGAGTGGTGACATGCATTTTGCCACGAAACTGGTTATCGGTGGGATGTTGCTAATTGGGGCAAAGCTGGTCCCGGCGGCTGCGGAGACGCAAACCGCACAGACTGAATCATCGAGCCCACGCAAGGCGTCTGGATTCGATGAGAAGGAGATGGACCGGACTTTTCTCGAAATTGTCAAAGGCGGGGGACGGGTCTTGGGCTCTCGGGAGTCCCGGTGGTCAAAGTTGCGAGGGCGGTCCCTTTCCGAGGATATTGGCTTTCTTCGCCCCATTTGCGAAACAGGGAACCTCTGCAGTTGCTGCTGGCCGCACCGCCCTGGACTGATCGGTGCGACGGGTTGCTTATCGCTGATGCTCGAAGACGAGGCTCTGCTGACGCAGATTGAAGAGCGTCTCCTGGGCTGTGACCCAAGTTTTCATGTGGATCTCCGGGAATCTCCCTTGCTTCTCAAGCAGCTTGAGGTCTTGAGCCGGAATCCCTACTTGGCAACAGTGAAAATCGACTCACGCTCGGTGGATGCCCGGCTTGCCGCAGCTATTAAGAAACTCCAGGTCGGCCAAGAAGTGCGGCATCGCCATTGCCGAGCCAACGCGGCGTGTGCCATGGACAACTGGTTGGAGGTCGGCTACTCCGAGGGCAAATGCCGCATCGTGTACGTATTGGGCCCGGACTTTTATAAAGGCAGAGCCGCCGAAGGCCCCAAGGTGGCAAGAGTCGAGGTGGACGATGCGGAATCGGCCATTCCTACGTTAAAGGCTATCCAGCATCTTGAGTACGTAGAACTGACCAGGCAGGGCTCTCCGTTTATCGGATATGTCCAGCTCGATCAGAAGGAAATTGCTCGCGCGGAGCGCGTGCGAAGGCTCCTGAAGGAGTCGCTGCCGAAAGTGGAAGTGGAACAGGTGAGATTCGACCTGCGATAGCCGTGGGCACGTTCCGCTACAAATGACTGGGTTATTAGGCAACCGCAGCCTCGAACCCACAGCGCGACGCCGCCAATTCGGCGAAGTGATGGCGATCACCTGCTCCGCGTAGGACCGACATTCTTTGTCCGTCAATAGCCGCAAGAGGGCGGACATTCTTGTCCGTCGCCGACAGGCAGAAATGCCTGTCCTCCCGGGACAAATCACGGCGTTATCTTCGAGCTTCTACTTCTTCGGACGCCGTTGGGCCTCGTGGCAGCGCTTGCACCGCCGACGCTGGGAATTGATGGCCCCGCCACACTTCGGGCAACGGCGATTCTTTAGCTTCATCGTGAACGTGGTGCGCGGGCGGGTTTCCATGTCGTCGATCTCCCTGGTCAAGGCGATGATGAATTAGCCCCGCAGTATAACGAAACCTCCCGGCAATCGCAAGGGCGTTCGACGCGCCGGCACGGGGGGCAGGTTGCGATCTGCAACGCCGCCGACAAAGCCGCGACCGTTGGTCGCGCTCCCGGAATCTGCGCGAACGCCGCACGTTGGGCGCGACCGCCGGTCGCGGCTTTGTGCGAGAACCGCGTATCGTTCCGCAAAGCACAACGTTACACCCGCGCCCGGGGGCCGCCCCACCCGGCTGCTCGATTTGGCAGCGGCCGTGCATCCGCATTGAGAACGGGCCTCGCGTGAAAAACGCAAAAAAGTCCTCTGGACGCGGTCTGCCTAGCTTGGATAAACTCCGCCATTGATTAGGTCCCGATGCCTGGGACTGTGCACGGCGACGTTCAAGGAGGAACACGCGATGCGGTGCAAATGGCTCTGCTGTTTCGCGATGGCGACCGTGGCCGGACTGGCCGGCCGACTGGCGATTGCCGAGGAGGTCCGCCAACTGAGCCCATTGCCTGCGCCGTCGGGCGAAATCCAGGTGAGGGAGCAGAAGCCGTCGGGCGTCATGCCCGCCCGATTCCTCGCCGAACCGGAAGCGGCGAAACCGTTGACGCCGAAGCCCCCGGCGGCGATGCCCTCGGGGGCCAAGCCGAAACCGGTCGGGTCGGTAAGGCCCGCCGCGGCGACGTCCTCCGCCGTCGCCAGGCCGTCGACGCCAGCGCCGACGGGCGAGCCCGCCGATGCGGGGCCGAAGCCCAGTCGCAACGCCAAGCCGCCCGCGAAGGGCACGGAATTGAAGGCCGTGATCGCGGCGCCGCCCCCGAGCGGCGAGCCGCAAGAGTCGCCGACGACCAGCGTCGAGACGGCGAGCTTCAAGGGCGTCGTGCCGGGCGTCTCCACTTCGGCCGACGTGCAAAAGGCCCTAGGAAAGCCGAAGGACCAGAAGGATCTCGATGGCAGCCTGATTCAACTTTACTCGGTGCCGCCGTTCAGCAAAATCGAAGTCAGCTATTCCGGCGACAAGGTCTCGTCGATCGTGATTCGCTTCGAGCGGTCCTTCCCGGTCGAGGCCGTGGCCACGCAGCTTGATCTGACGGCGATTCGCCCGGTGTCGGTTCTGAGCGACTCGGGCGAGGCGCTCGGCCTGGCCTATCCGGAACGCGGCGTGCTCTTCACCTACGAGCGGAACGCGGCGTCCGGCAAGGGCCCGCGGAAGGTGCCACAGGTGGTTCTCGAGTCGCTTTCCGCCGAGCCGTTTCTGCTCCGGGCGGAAGCGACGCTCGACAGCCGGCCCGATCTGAGCCGCCGCGACGCCGAGCAGGCGATCAAACTCGAACCGGAGAACGCTCGCGCCCATTGGCTCCTCGGCCGGTTGCTCGCCGCGGCGGGCCAGCCGCACCGGGCGTTGGTTGCGTCGGGCAAGGCGGTCAAGCTTGATGCGACCAATCCGCAATACCGCGTGACGCACGCCCAGATTCTGGCCCAGGCCGGCCGGCTATCGGACGCCGCCGAAGCGGCCGGACGAGCCGCCAAACTGAGCGATGCTCAACCGCACGTCAAAGCGAGAGCCGTCTGCCTGAAGGCCGATCTGCTGGCTTCCGGCGCCAAGCCCGATTTCCGCCAGGCGCTTCAGTTGCACTCGCTGGCTCTTCAGATCGCCGACCCGCTGACGGCCAGCCCGAATCGGGCGATCCGCGTGGCCGCGAAGGAAGTGTTGATCGACGCCCACCTGGGTGCCGCCCACGACATCGCCTGGGGCGAATGGAAAGAAAAAGCCAAGGCGGTCAGCCGCTGGCTCGATCGGGCGTCGACCGCCGCCGAGGAACTCGTCGCGAACGACGGCGGCAGCCGGGAGGTGCTCTTCCGCTTCAACGCGCGGTCTCTGGCCGCCTGCGTGAACCTGGAAGGTGAAATCGACCCCGAACCGGCCGCCAAGGCCGTGCTCGTGGCGGGCCAATCGCTGATCGAGGCGGCCAGTGAGCCGAGCCGCAAGGCCCAGCTCGAATGGGAATTGGGCATGGCGCTCTACGACGCCGTGCAGATCTGCCAGGCGCGCTCTGACAACGCTGCCGCGCTGAAGCACGGCGAGGTGGCTGCCAAGTATCTGGCCGCGGCAAACAAGAGCAAGCCCTCCCCGGCCACGGTGGTTCTCCTCGGCCGACTCTATTTCCGCCTTGGCGCCATCGAGGCGATTAGCCGTCACGACCACAAGGCAGCCGTCGTTTGGTTCGATAAGGCGACGCCGCTGATCGAGCATCTCAGCCCCGACGAATTGACCGGCAATCTGGGCCGTCACGGCGAATCGTTGGTCACCATGGGCGTCTCCTATTGGGAGATCGGCCAACAGAAGAAGGCCGTCGCGCTGAGCCAAAAGGGAATCAAATGGATGGAGCGGGCGGTCGACCAGGGGAGTCTTGCCCGATCGTCGCTGGACATCCCTTATGCGAACCTCGCCGCCATGCACCGCGCGCTCGGCGCCGACGAGCAGGCCGACCACTTCCAAGAACTCGCCAACCGTGTGAAGGAAGGCAAGTCCAAATAGGCGACGCGACGCAAGCGGTCACCCTGCCGGTTGGCGCGTCGTCATCCTGCGGGCAGCCTGTTCCTGCCTGAAGGTGAAAATCCCCAGCGATGCGATCTCGTCGCAACGCGGATGCACCGGATGATCGGGAGGCCATGTGTTGGAGCGTCCCGCCATCGGGCGTGTGCGGATTGTCGTGTGATCGGGATCCACCGCAGCAAGAACCGCCGCCAAGGAGACCGTCCCAATCCTGTTCGGCATGGCGATCAGTTGACGCTAAAGGGTGACCAGAATAGGCACGCCTGGCCGCCTTTCACGGCCCAGAAGTGCCCGCGCGAGGCGTTGCGTTGCCGCCAACAAAGCCTGCTGTCTCTTTTGTTGCTTCTGAATGGGAATCACACGATGCCAAATGACAGCCTTTTCACGTTTATTCTTGAATATCGAGGTGGCACATTCTTGTCTCAGGTGCGGTCCGCATCCGTTGAGGACGCCAAGATGACGTGGTGCAATGGCCTCTCGTTTCAAGTCATCCACGCACCAGACTCAGGGCGTGCCTTGTTCCTCGAGGCCGTGGCAGAGGAGCCGGCGACCCCTGTTTCCGGTTTGGCGCGCGTCTGGTGTCTAGCGCCTGCGCTGGGCGATGCGACGGCACTCGTGCATGTGGTGGAGACTGCCGCGTTGGGAGGCGATAAAGGACGATAAGAAGAACGGGAGCTTTTGATGTACCGGGACGAAAAAGGGTTGTAGGCCGAGCTTCTCCGCGGGCGTTGCCTGCCAGACGGCACTGCCGAAGGGGCGGCGGCGTCACGTATCCCGCCTGGCATCCACTTCTTCCCTTCTCTGCGTCCTCTGCGGTGAATCTTGCGAATGCACTTGTCCGGGCGTAGCGCATCTGCATGATGTGGCGACAAGACGGAGACTTCACCGCAGAGGACGCGGAGGACGCAAAGGTGCAATCTCCGTCGTACGCATTTGCAGTGTAGGGAGCAATGATCGAGCCGAGCGGGATCGGGTCAGTCCCCGCCGGCTTGTTTCATTTCGGCGCCTCTTTCCATCGCAGGCGAGGAGTCTGGCCCTGGCGAATCGCGTCCCAGAACTGATTCTGCACATCAGGTACGGGGGTACCTGACCTACAGAACTTATCAGCCTTCGCATGTGCTGCACCCTCGACGCAGCGGCCGGTTGTCGCTATTCTAACAGGGGGTGCTCAAATCGCCGCTGTTTCGCGGCAGGCCGGTGCTTTTTAGCCGCGGACGTCAAACGGGGTGGGCATGAGGTACGGACGTTTCTATCTCGTGTTGATGGTGACGCATCGCTGCAACCTGCGGTGCAGCTATTGCTACATGGGCCGGCAGTCGGCCCGCTCCATGCCCCTGGAAACCGGACGTGCCGCAATCCGGCGAGCCATTCGCTCAATCCGGCCTGGCGGCGTATTCGAGTTGGGCTTCTTAGGTGGCGTGCCCCTGTTAGAGGCGGGCCTTGTTGAAGAGTTGGCTGATTACGCTCGCCGGGCGGCCGATGCTGCCAACGTCGAGTTGCGGCTCGGCCTGACGACCAATGGCACGCAGGCGACCGGCGAAGCGTGGCGAGTGATGCTTCGCCAAGACCTGGACTTGTGCGTTAGTCATGATG